>JAFAQB010000393.1 GCA_019246625.1 Nitrososphaeraceae archaeon | reverse complement strand
CTGGTGATATTAATTCTAAAAAGTTATTCCACTCTTTTCGGAAATCCAAAGCTCGAACAGCTATTAACTCACCAACGGATGGTTTATCAAAAACCGCCTTTGCCAAAATAACGTTATTTATGAATCTTTTTACCACCCTTGGATTTGGTTGAACTGCCTCCACGATTAGTGACTTATTCTTTTCAAGCTGATGTACAAGTTCATCTGAGCCTTCAAGTCCTTTTGATATGATTGCGCTCATAGATTTAGATATATCTATTTCTTTCCAAGTTGGAATCTGGAAAGAAGTTGAACAATTTTCTGCAAATAGTCTAAGCCTTTTTTAACTTTAACATCAGAATCTTTACTACCACTGCCATACTTTTCCTCTATGATAGAATTTATACTACTATAATTCTTTACGAGAATTCTTATTCTTTACGAGATCAGGATCATCTTTCTTACCTTCAAATCTATTAGGAAAGCTGATAATCACTTTTCTTCTAAAGAAGGCATCGGAATCATCACAATATAGGAGACGAGGCGTTACTAGTAATGTAATATAAAATATTATGTTAGGCCAGTAAGAACTGGCTAGATATCTTGCCATATCCAAGCAACAAATTCTGTGAGCGTTCAGCGCGTATGACTCTTAGTATACTCAGCTATGACACAAGGTCAGAATCTTTAAGTACAAAGATAGGAGCTACTGCAAAGTCATTTTGTATGGTAAATGTTGTATTTCCCCTGGATGGCTCAGTGAAATGTATGGTAAATAATAGTGTCCCATTCAGTACGCCCAATGCATGATCAAGCGGAATGATAATGTTAGTGCTGTCCATCTTACGCAGCTTGAGCAGAGTCAATGCAGGAATCGCTATCTGTGGTAACTCTGTAAGACTGATCTGTACACTGATATTATTAATATGGCGAGTATCAAAGTTGATTGCTTCACCATTTACGCCGAGCACATACTGAGTATTCTGGACATCCACAGTCTTAAATTGTAAATACTTTAACAGATCTGACTTTGAATTCCTGTCTGATATTGCCAGTTCTGAATCGACCATTATTTTGCTTTAAACAAGAGCTACAAATCAAGGATTTTGTTGAACTTGTTTATGACTTGCATCGTATAGCAAATAGTCTTGATATTTCACTTGAAAATCTACTTGGATACGTTAAACAACTAGAAAGTAATGTACAGAGCCTTAATGAAGAGATAGAAGAGAAAAAATCAGAAAAGAAATATGCATTAGAAGATTATGATGTAACTTTAGAAGATCTTGAAGAGTATAAAGCAAGTGAGCCATTGTTTAAGAGCTTTGCGTAGTACTTGTAAATTCAATTAATAATGGTGTTTTTTTCTCACTATAAGGATCTGACATTTATTCTATACCCTCCTATGTGTTACGTTTTTATTTTTACAGTTAGTCATATACCGTAATAATCTCGTAAGATCAGCAAGGAAATATACAGTTACATGAACTAACCGAAAAATCACTTTATATGATCGAATGATTAGGCGTTGGACTAGTGATTATCAACTGGTTAGTTACATGAAGTAATTGTTCTTATCAGTATGTTTATAACATTTATGTCATTGCTGATAAGAATGGAAGGTTGGATAATTTGTAAGAAATGTGGTAATAAATTTCGAGGGTTTATTAGTAGATGTCCAGAATGCAAAACGCCTATAAATAACTCATACAATAAACTAGGTAATAGGCTAAAGAATTACAAGCTATTTTATGGCAGAGCAAAGATATCTATTTTATGCATCGTTATTGGTACAATATTAACCAGCGTTGTATATTTTTTGATATTACCTCAATTTATTGTACCTTCTCCTCCAATAACCTCTCTTAAAGCATATGCACTAGAGATGATTAACATGATAATAATAGTCCGCAGACAGTCAAGTCATGATATAGGGCGGCGGCAGAGAATGAGCCCGAGAACCTGGCCGTCAGTTAATTTGGGCTCGTATTAAAACTTAAGTGGATGGGCCTCATGAGCCTGCTTAGCTAGCCTAGTTCTGGAACATTGAGGCGTCTCTTATACAAACTGGTAGATTCGTATGCAGAGGCATGGAATAAATTTTGTATAAAAATTGAAGCCTGACTTAATTAAAATACGTATTAAGATTATCATTAATAGTTAGATATATTCGTATGTTTCCGTGCTTGATATCAAGTATTATCATCCCTTGAAGGTTATCACAAGATAGATTCAATGAGGTAGCGGCAAGCTTTAAAACGGACAAAAAGAAATTGGTTTTCTAAGAGTATATTCTTAAAAGCCTTGATTCCAATAGACGTGCTAGTAGATATTTACATACTTCATTTAGAAGATAGCAAGTTCAGTAATGATGAAGACTCTGCAAATGGTATCAAATTCTGATACAGCCAGCCCAGTAAACGACTTGAATAACAACGGCCTTCTGTCCAGCGTAAGACATCAACGGAGTATCGAGTATGTGCAGATCAATGGAGAATAAAGCTCTAAGCTTTCAATTACGCAAGAGGTCTACTGTGTTACTGTTTTCATCTTCTCATTGTTATTAGGAAGGCAAGCTTGGTCTTTCAGTAAGTTTTACATCAATATTATGTATTGTACCATTTCTTAATACTTTTAAAACAATAGTGTCGCCCACAGATTTACTAATGTCTACATAACTGATAAGATCTTCAATGTTTCTTATTTGTTTGTTATCTACTCCGATAACAATATCTCCACCTAAAGTATGGTTTTGGCCATTTATTATAGTAGTCTGTTTTCCACCTAATATTCCAGCTGTATATGCTGGACTTCCTTTCGCTACTGATCCTACGATGACACCTTTTGTTTGGTTATTCTTCAAACCCATAGCTCTTATAAAATCTGGAGTTATGGTTGCTCCATTAATTCCAAGCCATGGATGTTTGTAGCTGCCTGTTGCTATTAGTTGCGGTACTATTTTTTGTATGTTGTTAGAAGGTATTGCAAAGTTTATTCCAGTAAATGTGCTATTATTGCCTGATAAAACCTGTGCCATTAATCCTATAACTTTGCCATCCAAGCTTTGAACTGGCCCTGAGTCTCCAGGATTGATTATTCCATCTATTTGTATTCCACCAGGAATAGAGAATCCGGACTTTGGAATTAATCTATTCAATCCACTTATCATACCGCCAGTCAAAGAGAAGCTTAAACCATATGGATATCCTATTAAGACAACTGGTTGTCCAACCTCTAAAGTTGAGGAGTTTGATAGCATACGTAGTGGTTGAATTCTTTCTTGTGATAATGCTGATTTATCAAGCTGTAATACTGCAAGATCCGAGTATGGATCTTTACCTATTATATGCGCAGAATAAGAGTTCCCATCGGCGAACATGATATCAATTGGTGGCCTTGTTCCGTCTAAAACGTTTTTAGCTGTAAGTATGTGTCCATTTTTATCATAGATAAAGCCTGCACCGAAACTGACGTTTTGGTTTTTTGCTAGTGGGGGTGCTGTTATAAGAACTATGGAGTTTTGTGTCTGTTTAAAGATATTAGTTAGAGACGTTGAAGGTTGAGTAGGCAACCTAGGTGGTATTGACTGAGCAGTAGCAATAATCAAATGCTGGACTGGTAACACAACTATTGTTGCTATTATTATGAATGCGATTATTGCTGTTTCTATGGTAGTCAACTTTGAGTATTGCATATTTTCCCGAATCTAATATAGGAAATATTATTATTATTCTTTTGGCAGCCAAAGGTAGGAGTTTAAAACACATTTTTTAACTTCATAGATAGTTGTTTATGCTTCAGAATAAGACATACTCTCGTCATATCCACCTTTTCTTGTCAAGATATGGGGAGAATTTGCTAAGGCCTACTCTTGTGGGTATGGCCATTGTATTTGGATCAACGCTCTTTTGGCTAATTCAAAATAATCCTTATATTTGTCATCAATGCATTCAATAGCTTCTTTGTATTTTCCTAACTTATCTCTTACCAAATTAGGTGATTACACTCAAGCTATTAGTTACTATGATAAAGCTTTAGCTATAGATCCAAACAATGTTTATGCATTAAGTGGTAAAGGTGTAGCTCTTGACAGCTTGGGAAACCACACACAAGATATTACTTACTATGACACTAAATATATATAATTGTGCTATAAAAATAAATAGACAGATATTCTTAAGAATGTTTACTAAAAGTTATCCAAACTCAATAGTACCAACCTTGGTAGTAGTAATAGCAACAATATTAACAGTGTTGTTAGTTTTAAATTCAACTACTACTAATAATATTAATATTACTACTTCTTTTTTACCTAAACAAGCATTTGCAATTTCTGGAGAAGGGGTAAAAGGAGGAATAGAGTTAGCTCACGGACTATATGATTTATTCAAGGAATATTTAATTCCTGATGAGGCTAAAACAGCAGATACTAAAGGTATAGATCTTGTGACATCAGGACAATACAATCAATCTATTAGCTATTTTGACAAGGCTTTATCTATAGATTCTAATGATGTTGTAGCATTAACAGGAAAAGGTAATGCCCTTGACAATTTAGGTAATTATACTCAAGCTATTACTTACTATGATAAAGCTTTGGCTATAGAACCAAATAATGCTTTGGCATTAACTAATAAAGGTGCAGATCTTAACATCTTAGGAAATTTCACACAAGCTATTACTTACTATGACAAAGCTTTAGCTATAGATCCAAAGAATGTTAATGCACTAAATAACAAAGGTTTAGCTCTTGATACTCTAGGAAATCATACTCAAGCTATTACTTACTTTGATAAAGCTTTAGCTATAGATCCAAATCATGTTAATGCACTAAATAACAAAGGCTTTGCTCTTGGTGGCTTGGGTAATTACACTCAGGCTATTACCTACTATGATAAAGCTTTAGCTATAGATCCAAATTCTGTTACAGCATTATATAACAAAGGCTTAGCTCTTGACAGCTTGGGTAGTTACACTCAGGCTATTACCTACTATGATAAAGCTTTAGCTATAGATCCAAAGAATGTTAATGCATTGAATAATAAAGGTAATGCTCTTGGTGGCTTGGGTAGTTACACTCAGGCTATTACCTACTATGATAAAGCTTTAGCTATAGATCCAAATCATGTTAATGCATTAATTGGTAAAGGTGCAGATCTTAACATCTTAGGAAATTTCACACAAGCTATTACTTACTTTGATAAAGCTTTAGCTATAGATCCAAAGAATGCTTTGGCATTAACTAACAAAGGTAATGCTCTTGGTGGCTTGGGTAGTTACACTCAGGCTATTACCTACTATGATAAAGCTTTAGCTATAGATCCAAATGATGCTTTGGCATTATATGATAAAAAACAGGCACTTGCTGATTTAAACAACCAAACAACAATGACATCATCACTACCACCACAGTACTAAAAATTTTGATAGATCTTTTCTTACTACTAAGGATGCTAAAGCATGGTATAATAGAGCATGTTTCAAGGTCAAACAAGGTGACGTAGATGACGGATTGGCACATTTAAAAAAAGCAATTGAAATTAATAAAGAGAGTTATATTGAAATGGCATCTGACGGCATTAGACCATATTTGTCAGAATGGTATGACAATGTGTTCTTGGAAACATTTAGAGCAAAAAAAGAACCGGACTCCAAAGTAAATAATAGCAAAGGCGAAACGATAACAGCTACAATGCGAGACAGAATAGATAACAACAAAAGGAATGAATGATGAAAGTTGAACTACTACTCTTGGATAATCTATTTTATGAGAGCAGCTACCTTGGCTAAGGCAATTAAGTATCAACTTCTCTTCTAGTTCAATGAGTTTAACAGATAATGATATTGTTTTATGGTATGAAGCTATACAAGGATTGATAACTAAACATTCGCAGCTTAATGTAGATCCTTTTGTTCAGAGTTATTTTCCACTACATTGTCAAATGTACCTGTCAGGGATTATAGCGAATGTAGTCATAGCGGTCGAGAAAAGTCTATTCACATCGGGGTAAAGCTTACCGCAATTCACTTCCAACCAGGGTCGACGACAACTGTTATCTGTCAGCCTCAGGACAGGTCTCTCTTCCCAGCTCCCATCTAGTACCGGCTTTGAACAGGGATGATCTACCATCTCCACACATTGGCCAAAGAGATGGAACTGATAACGTAACAGCCTGGGAATGGAAATAATGATATTATCATAAATGGTAGACATGTGAGCGACCTCTGTCTCTATAAGAGGTTTTATGAGAAACTTTGATAATTCAAGGCTTGGTTCGCAAACTAAATCGTAATTGGTTCTCTGACACATTTCACGGGAGGAAGTATGCAGAGAAGGTTTGGATGAATCTAATTAGAAAATATATGACAAAGGAAGAAAAACAAATAGGATCCCAACACTATAAATCTATGGGCAGAAATACCCAAGGAACAGGAGAATGTTGATGATTCAGAAAGGTTCTTTCCTTCTATGTGATAATATATTGGATCATATTGAGCACCGGCTTTGTAGAAACCAGCCTACTTTATGGTGCTACTGGACATTTAATATGGAACAAAAAGCGCTTCATCATCAATTCCTCCAGCCTTATATGATATTCCCCGTTCTATATTTTCTACTCTAATATAATACTGAGTATTACGTACAAGGCCCTGATATGGTACCTTTATACGTATTGTGTTTTCCTCCCAATTTACAATATTCTGAGGATCAACAATTACTTGGTTTCCAACTGAGTATTTGTCTCCATCTTCAAAAATACTCTACCCCTTGTAGAACCAAAGTTTGCTCCAAGAATCATAACATCTCCTCCTATAGGTGCTCTGGGCGGTACAATTGTCAGTACAGCTAATGATTTGGCTGTTGTAGCTTTACCGGCTATATAGGCTACTTGGCTAATTCCAATAATATAGACAAATATATCAGGCACATCAGGAACACCAAGTTTATTTATATCGTTTATAAAAGTGGTTGTAGAAAAGAAATACCCTAGAAATACAATAATGCTGATTATTGTCCAAGCAAACATCTGAAATCTGAATAATGATGGTTTTTCATTTTCCATAAGCATAGTTGATAATCGCCGCCTATTGGAGTCATTCAGCATTTGTCCTACAGGCCTTCTATCTCCATACTTTATACTGGATATTGGATTACTAATTATGGGGACTGCCACGCTTATGCCAAGTATGATAAGCAGATTTACGGGGATAGCAGTGGGAAACATCATAGACCCCATTAATAATCTGATAAAATACACTCCCAAAAGTGTAAACATAACTATTGATGTCCAAAGTAAGAACTGAAATCTTGCAAGACTTGGAAAGCCACCTATATCTCTTATGATATCTCCGAATCTCATGTTGTAGCCTCTTATGAGTAAATTAACTGTAAGAAAAATTAGAAAAACAAGTAGGCTTGAGATTAGATTAGAAAGGATCATAACTGAAAAATGTGGAATTTGTTCCATTCTATTTTTACCTATTATTGATTTTTTGCTTATGTCATCTGTACTAGGACAGACAGAAATCCGATTATGTTGTAGTTCTTTAACAACTGGCCAGTCAAAAACAAACTATTGGATCACTCCTCGCTTGATAACTACGAAATAATTTTTGATTTTCTCTATGATTTGGTTCATAGTATTATAGTCGTCTATGTCCGCATATTCTCTTATGTTGAATTCCTTTTGTATTGTACTTCTTCCGCCATTTGCTATTATCTGAAATTTATGAATTCCTTTTGACTCTTCATAGTTTTGTATTTGTATTGTGTTGTTGTCCCAAGATAGAATATTCCATCTATGGACTAGAATATCATCAATCTTTACAATTCCAGGTTTCTCTCCAAAATTAGAACCGTAAATAGTAATGGAATAATCTCTCTTACGTGTAACTTTATTCAATTCAATATGTTTCTGGCTGAATAAAAGACGTTCAAATTTACACCCTTATAAATACCAGCATCTATATCATTAATTATGAAATCAATATTTAATTTGAAGTCTCGAACTGAAACTCTTATTGCTTCGAACTCCTCATGGAATTTTTTTAGCTTCTGGTTGACATCATAGATCTGGCTCTCAATGGTTGCTTTCATGAGATCTAATGATCTCCTATCTCCTATCGCGATTTCACTTTCATTTCCATATCTACACAATTCAAATGTTGCTTGATTATTTACTTGCGAAATCCTAATTATAAGTTCTCTATGATCATCTTGACTCTCTTTCCAATAATGATCAAAAATCATAGATATTTGATAGTGTGACAAACCAATTGCATCGACATATTTTTGTATTTTATCTTTTGCCTCTTTTATAAAACTAGAGATATTAGAGTTGTGATTCTTCTGAACAGTTTCAATGTGAGCAAATATGGCATATACATTCTGATAGCCAGTTTCTACATGTGATATTGCTTGTTGGAAATAATTAGTCTCCTCCAACCTGGTGATTATATCTACAAACAAAGGAGCAGGAGCGAAAGAAAGAGAATCATAATCCTTAACAGGGTAAATTTGCACATCCTTCCATTGTTCGAATGCACATCTTAACCTATGGTAATGATTTTTTAATCGTCTTTCCTTTTCTTTATGTCTATCTCCTATTTGTCGAGTGACAAAGGAATATACCCCTGTTCCAGTTGTAATTAGTCCCGTAATACTAGAGAGAGACAGTATTGATGATAAGCCAGCAGGGAACGGTAATGACGATAGCTTTGGTAGATAAAGTCCATATTGAATATAAGCAAATATGATTGATGAAAAAAAAATTATTGCTCCAATTACTATAAGTTTTTTATAAGTATTAATAGTAATTGACTTTTTTTGTGCTGAGACCTTGCCTGCTAAATACAATCCATAACTAGCTACTGTCAAAGTGAGTAACATTGGATGTATATCAGGAATTGTAGGTTTTTGTAATTGCATTATTGTTAAGGTGATTGTTGATAAGAATACGTAAAGATACACTCCAATGCAAATACACATAATGCCAAACAGTTGTACTCTAGTAAGCGCCAGCTTATTGCCTTCTTGAAGCATCGTCAAATATGATGGCAAACGAGGTCGAGTTGTTTTAGCTGCAGTGAATGCATACTTGATCTTAGATAGAATGACACTGAGAATTAGAGTTGTGACGCTAACTACATATAAAATAATAAGATTGTATGGTATGCTTGGATTTCCAACTAGCTCACCAAATACTCCTATAATGAATATGCTAAAGATGACAAATTGCAGTATAAGGGTCCATATAAGAAACTGCAACTTTCCAAGGCTTGGGAAGCCATCTACATCACGGATTATATTCCAAATTTGAATGCTTCGATATCTTTCTGATGGAATTACTATAAAATTCACTAAAACAAACAATAACAAAACAACAGTTACGAAAGAAATAAAGAAAGCTAAACCAGCATGGTGATTATAAGGAACACTTAAAGTGGCATTAGAGGTAACTTTTTGAGCTTGTCCAAAGTTTCTAACAGTATTGATTTTAGATATCTGATCCTGTTGACCATAGGCGACAACAGATATAGATGCTAGAGTTGAGAATATCAGAAGTGTAAGGATAAGAATTGTTTCCTTTTCCATTCTAGCTTATCCTCGTTATCCTAACTATTTAATTTCAATGGATTCTTATTTCTTTATATTATACAGTTAATAGATTGTACAAACGATGTTCTACTTGACATCATACATACGGTTCTGCTTCAAAGTACGATTTTGGTGTTGGTGGAGGTAGTGGACGTACATTCTATAATCTTGTTGGGAATCTGGTGCAAGCATGTAATATCATAGAAAAATATGATAAAGATCATGTAACAAAATTTGTACCTATTTCGAATATGTTGTGGACTGTGGATTGGATTATTTACATTGTACGGCAATGTTAAAATTCCTCATGTATAGTTATTTACAATATTTAAATATTCGTCAAATAGGTCAAATTTATCGTCAAATTCGTCATCAAATTCGTCAAATATCATTATGAGCACAAATTGAGGATTCTTCCGTAGAGTCGGCTAGCTTTATCAAGTTTTTCGAGATCTGAGCATCTTTGTTTATAGAAGATGCCTAGGACAAGGCCGATATTGAGTATAGTGATTATCATGGTGTTAGATGTTCGAAAAACTGGATCGTATTCCACACCAACAATGGTGGTCCAGTAAATCATCACCATGCCAACATAAACACTCATTGGTCAGAAGGCAGGAAATTGCTTAAAGGTTGGATTCCTTAACTGAACCGATTAATAGGACATGTCATAGTGAGATATGTACATATATATGTA
>JAFAQB010000368.1 GCA_019246625.1 Nitrososphaeraceae archaeon | reverse complement strand
TGCAATTTTCAAGTTAGTTTTGTTATAAGTTGTGCGCCTTGAATATCAATGAAGGAGATTCCAATTGAACTAATGAAGATGATTGGATAAACAAAACCCCTTATAAGAAAATACTTAACCAATTCCGAATGCATGTCTTTGTCTACTTTTCTTCTGTTGTGTGTAGCCATATAATAAACAAGGTAAAGCCAGCTGTGGCCAGAATACTCGAGAAAGCTATTACAACGACTCTGTGCGTACCGTAACTAGAAAGAAGACCAGTAAAGAATAACAAGCCATACCAAAATAATATTAGCATGTATTATGTGTTCGAATATTCTATGGTATGCAATCCAATACATTCCTACTACTAGGAAACTGATTATATAATGAATGATATTAGGATTACCAATTGTCCTAGTGTTACAGAGTGTTGCTAGGAAAATTTGGCACCTGAACTGATAAAGACATAAGCGTTATGGAAAATGCAAAAAGCGCATCACTAAATGAAATAACATGTTCTACTTTGATTTGATTTACATTCATTATTTCTAACACAAGAATCCAAAGAACCAACCTTTAGTCTTTCCTTTAGAATGAAACTTTAATACATATACTGTGGTTCTCACTTCACTCCACTCAAAAAGATCTAAATTTGATAGGGCAGATGCCACCGCAAACTTTCATTGCCTCGTTATAGCACCTACATATGTAAATGCGGCCATATTCTCAAGTGCTACAGGAGTATCATATCAATGCCAATATTAATGAAGAGGTAGAGGTTTACTCTCAGTAGTATAGTAGTAAATTTGGGTACTAATTAATCAAAAAGTCCTATTACAAATTAAGTCTATCGCTTAGCAGGTTTAAAGAATCAACGCCAAATAATATTTACTGCATGGTCTTCGAAATATTCGAATCGCTGTTCTTGGTTGGATCGGGTTTTATACCAAAATCACACATTATGCAGATTTCTTGTAATAATAATAATAGAAATAACAAACAAGAGATCAAGGAATCAGAAAATCACGGTATTAAAAAAGAAACTATCATCATAAGATATTTTCTACTCTCAAGAAACAAGGAGAAAAAATAAGAATACGAAAGCAATAGCTCCAATAAATACCTGCAATAGCAATTATTATTGTAGTACAGACATTGCTGTATCGCTCGATGATAAATATGTAGGATTTGTGATAGGAGAGACTAATGATAAAATAGTTGTCATATCAGAAGAGCGTAAAGCCCATAATCGATTTGAGATCCCAAAATGCAAGATAATGATGAATTCGTCGTCCTCATCAATTACCAAGAGGACGATTTTAGATTTAGAATATTCACAGATCTTGAAATATAAAATCGACTAGGATGGCTAGCAATTTTTTGCTATTCAGCGTGAATTATACAATCAATAATGAAATCTGAATTAGAGATGCAATCCGTATTCATATCCTTATAGGACAACATCTTCTCTTCTCGTCGACTGTATTATCTATAGTTACCCTAACAGCAAATGGTTTTAAATGTTGAAAAGAAGTCATAGATTTATGACCGATTACTTTGAGATCGATCGGCTGGTAGAAGATCTTGCCAAAATATATTCCACCGCCTGTGCAACAACATGGTTTAAGATAGCAAAGAATAGGAAGCCCACAAAAGAGGAGTTTCGTGCTAAGGTAGTAGAATTTATGAACCATTTTGACTATACTTTATCAGTTTACCCTCAAGTTCCCGAGGCAGAACAGCTACGAAACCATGCTAAAAAAATCCTTGATGCAGAAATAAAGAGCGTCCTTTCAGGAAACAACAGAGAGGTTGAAAAACGCTACAAATATTACGTAGATTATGGATAGTAATTCTTTATTCAGAAAACAAGCGTGGTCATCAAGTATATTCTTAAATAACTAGCAGAATAAGATGTCATTGTTAGGTTAAAGAGTAAAATTTTTATAGAAAATCTGAAAAAGTGATATAAATTACGACTATGCTAGCAGTAGCAAAAAATTATCTGATCTTTTGATTTGCCGTTTTGTTATTGCTGCCGATTTTCAGTACGATGGCCATCAACATGATGGCTGGCTGATAATGCAAATATTCAAAGAAAATCTGAAAACTCACGTAAATATCAGAAAATTTTTAAACTTGATTTTATAAAATGTGGTTATGCATATTACGGTATCGGCAATTAAGGCAGACATTGGAGGAATTGGCGGGCATACTCGCCCAAGTGATGATCTTTTTGAAGTGGTAAAGAATTATGTTGGTAAAAGAGCAAAAAACCTGTTAACTGACTATTACGTTGGTTATACAGGTGATGACATTCATATTATCATGACTCATAATAAGGGTATTGAGAATGATAAAGTTCACCAACTTGCCTGGGATGCCTTCACGGAAGGAACTAAAACTGCTAAAGAGCAGGGACTATATGGCGCCGGGCAAGATTTGCTAAAAGATGCGTTTTCGGGTAATATAAAAGGCCTGGGCCCCGGCGTAGCAGAGATAGATATGGAGGAGCGTCCAAGTGAGGTCTTTTGTGTATTTGCCGCAGACAAGACTGAACCTGGCGCTTTTAATTTTCCCTTATGGCGAATATTTGTCGATGCTAGAAGTAATACCGGCATACTGATTAATGAGCAGCTCGCTTCCGGCGTAACGTTCAGAATACTAGATGTAATGAGTGGTAAAATTGCAGATTTGAAACTTTGGTCAGAAAAAACAGAGCTCGAAGCAGCGCTTATGTATCCTGGACGATACGTAGTACATTCTGTACTCTCTTCTGAGGGTGAACAAATTGTATCTGCTTCGACCGATAGATTACATAATATTGCTGGGACATATGTTGGTAAAGATGATCCGGTAGCGATCGTAAGAACACAGAAAAATTTCCCAGCTACCGAGGAAGCTGGGAGTGCATTTAACGATCCGCACTATGTTGCAGGCAATACTCGGGGCAGTCACCATATGCCCCTTATGCCAGTCAAATTGAATTCAGCGGCAAGTCTGAATTACTCTATACCAATTGTGTCTTGTTTGGTATTTAGTATGCATAATGGTAGACTGACCGGACCGCATGATGGCTTTGGTACCGCAGACTGGGATCTACAAAGAATGTGGGCTGCTGAAAGAGCAATGATAATGCGAAACCAAGGATTTATCCATCCGGCAACACTTGTCCCCGAGGAATTGGAATACAACAAAGGATACGAAGCTAGAATCAGTAAGCTAAACCAGAAGTTCAAAGATATTGATCAGACTTTGCCTGATGACAGCACCAGAGCTGCAAGAGTAAAAAAGGATTGACACGGTTATTCCTAATTAATTTTAAGAACTACACTGAGATTTCTGCAGACAAAACAGTCACTCTGGCATTAGCTGCACAAAAAGCTGCAAAGACTTTAAATGTGGAAATAGTAGTAGCTCCACCTCAACCGTCTATAGCGATCGTAAAGCAAAACGTCGATATTCCTGTCTTCTGTCAACATATAGATGACGCTAAAACAGGTCAATCCACAGGTTTCTTTATCCCAGAAATGGCTAGATCCTATGGGGCAGCCGGCTCAATCATTAACCACAGTGAACACAGATTAAATTATGTCGTTATTAGCAACCTGGTACAGCGGCTAAAGGAGCTAAGTATGACTTCCGTAGTTTGCGCGCAAACACCAAATGAGGTTGCTGAATTGGCAAAACTAAATCCTGATTTTATTGCAATTGAACCTCCAGAATTAATAGGCTCAGGAAAAGCAGTATCAAAAGAGTCTCCAAAAATTATTCTAGATTCAATAAAATCAGCTGCACAGAATTCCAAATATACCAGGTTAATTTGTGGGGCTGGAATAGTAGATCAAAGTGACGTGACAGCTGCCCTTCAGCTGGGAGTCGAAGGGATTTTGGTCGCAAGCGGAATAATAAAATCAAATTCCTGGTATGAAAAAATACTTGAGCTTGGGTCGCCTTTACTATGAAAAGGTTGTGATTCAAGATTCATAATTTTGTTATTTATATGATAGCTCATGAAACCCCTGGGTATTTAACAAACAAACAAACTCGGCTTATTATTTTTTGTATAAATAACAATAAATCCTAATAATGAAGGTGAACAAAAATATCTATTCAGTTTTGACAAGGTTAGAAGAGGAAGCAAACAGGGAGAGATCCTCACATGTGGAGACTCCGTTTGAGGATAGGATGCTTGCTATTTCATGGGATACTGGCAAGTTTTTCAACATACTCCTTAGAACCATGCGCGCAACCAGAGTTTTGGAGATAGGTACTTCTGTTGGATATTCTACCCTTTGGTTCGCTGATGCGGTTATACAAAACGCCTCTGCAAACAGTAATGGAGCTAGAGAAAAACTGATAACCACCATAGACTGGAACCACCTTAAAATCACAAGAGCACATAGGAATTTTGATGACGCAGGAGTTAATGGAATAATAGACGTAGTCGAAGCCCCAGCAAAGCGGCTTTTGAATGAAATGCAAAGCAAATATCAAAATTATAGTAAGAGCAACGATCAAACAGCCTTATTTGACTTTGTTTTCATCGATGCAGACAAAGAAAATTTAATGGACTATTTGGATCTGGTATTGCCGATAGTAAGAGTAGGCGGAATTATTGCCGCTGACAACGCGCTGTATCCAGAGGAGTATAGGCAGGCTATGACAAAATACATCAATTATCTACGAAGCAAGATAAGTCTCGAGTCGGTAACAGTCCCAATAGGCAATGGTGAGGAAATTACTCTTAAGCTAAAATAGGATAAGTGATTCTTCCAAAAGGATAAAGACTGTTATATTAATACTGTAATTTCAAACCCTATCTAATGAGAGAAATATAATAATATGATAGCAACCCAAAGTATTATTGTTTTGTTTCTCTAAATACAAAGTCGGATCCTAAAATCGGGTCCAAGTTTATTTTTTTTCCAGGTGAACTCTTGGTTAACTGAGAAAAAGATAAGCTGAATTAGACTTCAAATTTGCTGTGCAATTTAAATGATTCTACTATTCTTCTGACTTGTTTCTTTGAGGAATTTAATATTTTCTCTTCTAGTTGTGGCGACAGTCCTTTAATTACTATCACAATACCTGCTACAAAGCCAAAAATTCCAACAACAAGTAGTAATGCGCCTGTGAATATTCCTCCTAAAGCATTATAGTTTGGTTTTTCGTTATCTCCAAAAAGTGGAAGATATCCAAGTATAATATTTGTTTTCACATCTGATGTTCCATGATTTGTTAATACAAGGCCATATTTTCCTGACATCAGGGGTTTAAAATTGGCAACAAGATCTTGACTAAAGGTAGATAGAGACATAACCGATCCGTGTGGATCCTTAACTACGGCGCTAAGAGGGACATTTGAGGGATCAGACTTTATGACAACATACATCAATGGTCCTGTGATGGTCACGATATCTGTTGAAGTTTTTGATTCTCCTGGTTTGATTATCTCGTTAGCCACCAAAATATTCTGCGCTAGGAAGGGCTGTGAAGCATTTATTCCCCACATGACTATAAATACTACTCCTGCAATCATAATAATACAGCTTGTAATCAATATCGCCTGAGCCAGGTTCATGATTGACATTCCTATTCTATATTCTCTTTATTAGTATCAAAGTTGAATAATTTTCGTTCCTAAGAGCAATAAATTTACTATACTAGGATTATGTTACCTAGCGTATACAATAAAGCGAGTATATAAGAATTTAAAAAATGGTTCTGATAGTATATGATATTTGTTGAAAGGAAGGTGCTATTACCAGCTTTTCACTTACTAGAAGGAAATTGGATTTAAGTATTTATACAACACTATTATGCGAAATATTCATTGCCATCATCTCCTTCATCAGAGAATCAACATGAAACTAGTGCTAGTCCACGCTCTACATTACAAAATAAATTTATAAATTTTGCAGTAAAGACCTTCCTACTTGTTGCAGGAACTTGGGTGGGACTATATATTTTCAGCATTTTGGAACCATATTTTGGAATCAAGCAGCTTCACGTTCAAGTCACGGGAACAATTGCTACATTAGCCATATCGTTTATACTTATCACAGGAATTAGGCGTTTGCTGCAAAGAATGACACCAAGGATAGGAATTCATCTATCAGCAAGTATCTCATTCTTCATGGCTATAATTGTGTCATTATTTGCCATCATTACATTGATGTATCAGTGGAACATTGATCCTGAATCTATCCTCGTTGGGGGCGGAGTGGCAGCCATAATTGTGGGTATAGGAATATCAAATCTAGTTGGAAACATGCTTTCTGCTGGGTTAATGCTAACAACCTTTCCTGCCAAAATAGGTGACAATATTTACATAGTTAACGACAAAATCCGGGGGAGAGTGATAGAAATAAGTTTTATCTATACTAAAATAATTACTGAAGAAGGGACCGAATATATCGTTCCAAATAACGCAATAGTTCAAGGGAACGTTAGGATTACGAAGGGCGCGCCTAGTGATGATTTGCAACTTCCTTTTACACAAGGAGAAAATATTGAAGTAACAGATTCATCCAAAAGGTACGCTGGTATTGTGACAAAAATTACCGCTAACTTTACCACAATAACTAGCAGCGGGACTAAAAATGAAATAATATTATCGAATAATTCTATAATGTCTGGTCAGTTTGTCATAATAAAAAAAAGCTATATTAAAACAAGAGATTAATAAATTTAATTCTGTTCAGCCTTGTTCTTGGTGTTTTGCATATGAGCAATTCTACTGGCAAGGAGTTTAGATTGTTACCAATCTATGTTAACAGCTTTTATATTCCAACACCAGCAGCACCAATACCTGTTGCCTGCGGAACTGAGACAGTCTTTGATGCAACACCTCAACAAGATCTTCAAAACATTGCCAGAAGGAACAGTATCGTGCCTGCAATCAGTCGGTAACGTTTGTTAATGAGAACGTAATTGAAATTCCTGCTGATAACCCTCCGTTTACATTTGAAGAATAATAGTAGCGGCACCAGATGTTGGCGGCGCTTGTACAACTCCTTTCGTTCCAGCAAAAGTATCTTGTGGAACTCTGCCAGCTCCTTTATCAGGCACAGTTGTATGGGATTTAGGGCCCCCAGATAGTTAGAATAGATGCCATATGGTATGCGAAAAGGTCATTAACTTCCTACTTTTTGTAATTTACGTTTATTATTGCTGTAACTAAAAGGTCTTGTTAATAATAATGATAATGAGGGATTTAGGGTGATAACAAACACAACAACAATTCAAAGACTATAAAGTAATCTTTCGAATTGATATGTTCGTATAATTATAAAAATAACAATATGCTTTAGATAATTTTAATTTCGAATCATGATAACTCTTTTATTATATCTAGTTAAGATTACGCTATGGGATCCAAGGGCGACGAACATCTTCACCATCCTAGATGCGAAGTTTGTGGAAAAGAATTTAGTGATACTCACCAACTAAGTGTACATATAGATCAGGTACACAGAGATAGTGATTCAGGTCGATAAAAGCGCGCAGTCAGTAGATCGGAAAACATAACTCATTGTTTGATTTTGCAAGATGATTGACTTCGAGCTGAGCATCATCAATTTGTTTTGGCGCCTATAGTTTCGGATTTTTCAAATAATAATAGTGTCATGGATACGCTGAGGTATTAAAACTCGCTCTAGATTTGGTTGTACAGAAGCATAATACGTATATATCTTCCGCGTAGTCATAAAGATAGTAGTATAGTTGAAGGCAGAGGAATTTTCCAAGAACATACTATCGTTAGATAAAAATATCAGATTTGCGGGTTTAATAGAAAGGTCCGGGCGACTATTTGCTGGAGGTATAAGAGAAGGAAAAGAGGAATATCTTACGGGGAAAAAGACTGAATTGAGCCTAGCCCAGTCGGCCTACATCGTTGATTTAAGGCAAATCTTTACACAAGAGCTGGGTAACCTAAAATGTGTTATCTATGGCTATGACAAAGTTAAGTTGTTTAGTGTTCCAGTCAAGGACTATATACTAGTATTTTCAGCAGACGACCCAATTAATATAGAAGAGTTAGTTAATAAGGCAATAAATTATATTAAATCAGTTGAATCTGAACTCATATTATACCCGCCATCAAATATCATAAGCAGTGAAAAAAAAGAGATATTAAGAAATCTTTATGAATCTGGAATTTCAGAAGAGATTATTGCTGAGCATCTCGATCTGGACATTAGTACTGTCAAGATGCTTATACAAGAGGTAATTGTTAGATGAGATTTCAATTTAACTTGAAAATCTAATCATGGCCTTTAAAATCAATAAACATTTGGTTATCTGATCAATTACCTCTATTTTTTGATTTTTTGTAGACATGATAAGAGGGATGTCTGACACTTTTTGCTAATGTCAATCAACGAACAAAAAAAAACAATCTAGAATTCTTGTACCTTCCTTTTAGCTCTGCTGTTCAGACTAGAGGAACTACTACTCCTAAATGTTCGCTCATTGAATCTACAAAATCAGCCTGAAAAATAGGCAAGTCCTACCACTTAAAAATAGGTGGTTTTAGAGCAGACGTAACCTGGTGTGTTTTCTGTATCTCATGCTTGCAATAATGATCCCCATTATTGCAATTGCAAGGACAACTACGCTAGCCGTCCCAAATTCTGGCACCATCTTTGATCCAGCTATTTCTATTATGTCAGTACCTTTATCAAAGGCAATAGATAATGTTCTTGCTTGTGCATTGCTCTTTATTTCTTGAACGTTTTGCGATGGTTGGCTGTCTTGGAATATTACATAAGGACTATCTTGATTTCCCTGTTTC
>JAFAQB010000449.1 GCA_019246625.1 Nitrososphaeraceae archaeon | reverse complement strand
CTTCTCCGTGTCACTAAGAGATCTAAGAGGAGTATCTCTCATAAACCAAACTGAGATAAAGTAAGCTAAAGTGATTGTTGTAAAAATAATTACTCTTAGCAATCATATAGAGTTTACAAAAACAACCACAGAGTAGTGTACATAACTGTTAACTTAAGCTATTCGTAGTTATAAAATCCATGAATCTGTTCCTATCCATTTTCATATGCAGGTACAAGATAACATCCTCAACCAATTGCAGATATGTTTTCTATCACATCCATGGCTTTTGCATGGAAAGTTATCATCAAAACATTCAGTTCTATCTTTGATATGTTAAATGAACCTCTCCATAATATTCTTTAGCTCAGTCCCATACACAATATGCTTTAGTCTTAACCATCATCTGCAAGCATCGTTATTATACCAATAAGCTCCATCAGTATAGATTGGTTTATTACCAAATTTCATTCTCAGTTGTTTAAAGAACTGATAGCATACAAAGATGGTTCTTTCTGTTGATAAATAGAATAGCAAAGACACATGCAAATTTGGTTCATAGGCTAACCACAACCAATAATGTTGACCATTTATCTTAAGCAAGGTTTCATCGACAAATATCTTCTGGACTTTTCGCTTTCCTATCACAAATCTATCTGCCAATAATAATATTGAATATTTCTGTACCCATTTCCAAATCGATACATGTGTTCTCTTTATAATTGGCTCTAAGGATTTGCCCGCAAATCTATAACTTCTTGAGTTAAAATACAAGTAAAGACCATATGCTATTATGGATGGATTTGTCCTAATGCGTTTCATAATATTCACAATGAATCCATTAGGCGTCCTCAGCTTTAGTTCATACTATTGAATATTTGCTTAAGTTAACGGAGCCAGAGGCTGCAGATGTACGATCCAGATGTAATCAACATAACGATCTATGTGGGATCTCCTAAAACAGGAATGCTCGATTGGGTAGGTCAAAATTCGTCACAACATCGATTTATCTCCAAAAGAGAAATGAGACTGAGTAATTATGTATAAGAAGGTATCAGTAACAATAACTACGACTTTGGTCATAACGGCAATTCCGGTGTCGTCTTCTCTGCAGCGCTCATATGCACAAACACCCGTGCACGCAATTGAGAATTTTGACAATTCCAATGACTCTACTTGCCATTGACAAAAGGTTTGAGAAATTAGTTACCCCACTAAAAACAGCCAGCGACATTGAAAATAGTTTACAAAGACAAAGTATGAGTACATGCAACATCAAGCACTATTGAGATAGAAGCAGAAGAAGGAACGCTCTGGCGAATTCACAGTTTCGGAAACATTAACGGATACTATCGCGAAATAGATCTGAGAGGCATCCTTGGATAACGATGATAATTGACAAGCTAGCCATAAATCAATGTAAATGCATAGTCAGGGCAGATAACTGCTCTTATTGTTGACAAAGGATATGTCGAAAACCGCATACTAGTAAGAGATATACTACAAGCATGTAGCCAAGATCGGTATAATAACGCCAGCTAATTTACACTAATCGGGAATTGTGTAGTTTCAGGTGTTATCGGATTGAAGAGAACCGTTCACACACACAAATAGACGGCTCAGCTTCTCTAGTAGCTTGGAAGGTTCAACAAGCTATCAGTTTCCGTTGGCTCCCACTCGTCGTCGAAGTGTTTTTCCAAGATTACTCCCATTTACCTCACTATCTCGTTTGATACCCAATTCACTTTGGACAAAAGACCAGTTTCCGTTCAGCATTTATGCAGGTACTTGGAAGGTTCTCTGGTGCCTGCGACGCAACGTTGCCCCCAGGGAGGTAGCGGCACACCAGAATGTCCGTTCCACCGCCGCGCCCTTGCTCATCTGGCACCGCACCGGCGAAGAAGCCGCAACCGATCTCACGCGTGCTCTTCCAGACCATCGCTGTGTAATGACCGATTCCTGCCCCGGAAACTTGTCCGGCGTTATATTTCGCCTTTTCGTTGGCCCACGACTGGGCATATTCGGCTGGTGTTTTACGCGGAAGATCCGCCGGAAACACGGGACCAACAGCTATGTTCTCATTATTAGCACCATGGGTAGGTAAAGGATTGCATCCCTGCGGACCGCATACGATCCCGAGCGTTGACAAATGATTAGCCCAACTCTGGGCCTCGGCTGCGAGACTGTCGCTCCACGTGAGCGGCGGATATCCATTTGGCAGAATGGCAGCGCGCTCTCGGTTGTGGAGATCCAGGACAGCCGTCATATCCTGATTCGGCTGTGCGTGAGAAAGCTGCACCATCGACGATGGTACTACCAAAAATGCAGCCATGAGCAAAATCAAAATTATTCCTTTAGATACTTTTTTATACATATTTTAAGTAATAATTCATAATAATTGCTTATTTACTTTTCTATTAGTTTATATAACAGAGGAAGTTTTCAGGCTAATTCTTCATAATGGTACTGCCTACTTCCAGTCTCTATAACCATAAATTTGCGAGACTGGATCTGCATCTTTTAATCTTACCATAGTTCTGTATATAGGAGGTTTGCAAAGAGAGTCTGTATAGGTTATTGATAGGTCCAACCCTGAAACGACATGAGGCTTGGAAGAAACAAGAAGGTGCTGCTAAGTTTAAAACTGATGATAAGTCAGAACGAATAAATTAGTTTTGGATTATCGTCTTGTACTTCGAATGTTCCTGAGTGAAATAGTTCCTGTGCAAGGCTAATCATGTTATCACCAGTCATGTTTCTAAGAGCCGAGATCAGATTTTGCGTCTACAACTGCATCAAGTTGGCTTCTTTTTACATTGCATTAAAGCTATCTTTTTGTAGCGTTTAGTAGCATTATATAAAGATTTTATCCATTGCATGTAATTGAAGCATTTGATTATTGATGTAATTGATATTGATGTGATTTTACTGTTGATGCTACTGGTGGAGCTACCAAGAAGAGATATATAGTCATATGGTCTACTTAATCAGTTTAACAGTATTCTACTACGATCAAAAACTAATTGAACAAGCAAGAAGGATTGACGAAGTAAATCCAAAGCAAACAAGTTGGAGCCAGAGGATCAGATATTGAGTTAGATATCATTCAAGATAAAGCATAGATTCCAGCTTCATCTAATACTTGTTACGTACCTATACACGTTAAACTTTTGGTTCTAAAGCACTGTCAGGACTGGATCTTCTCTTGTAGCCTTGGACGTTTTATTCTTATCTTTTGTATTGCATTGTGCATATATTATTTTGTATAATTTAATTCTTGGATTTTTTGCTCGGGTTGTAAGGTAATTGCTGTGATTGTATCAGAAATGTATTAAAAAAGTCGATGTTAACGGATTGCTAACATACCCACATAGTCCTAGATTTAGTTTGAATCGAACTATTATAGGATTGAAAGCTGTATTCTTTGATCTCTACTATTGAAAAACCCAAATTTGTTACAAAGAGGCTCATTATACCTTAAATTATCCTGATATTCTACAACAGCATTCACAGCAAAGTAGGAAGAGGAACAGAAGAGGAGGATGATGGCGATCTTCATTTTACTCTAACGCTAGATAAACAATACGAAAGATATTCAAATCCGGCATGCACTTTGCCGGAATGCGTATTCTTGGAAGTAGTGGACATTCTCATTCTCATGGCTATACAAAACTATTGTATTCATACAACGTTTCTATCCCCGTAAATGCCAATAGCAGTGAATTAAGGGTTAAAGTACTTCCACCAAAAATCGTGATGAATTATGCGGGCATAGAATATTAGGGTGATTTATCTGAGGCTAAATATAGATCAGGAATAAACTTTCCAGAACTCCATATTCGACCACAAAATATAACTGCAAATCTTCCCCCAAATATTGTGCATGTCTAGAAAGGTTCTTGTATTCAACCTCTAACATCTTGGCAGGCTCGATAGAAAGTTGAAGTATAAAAGCTGTTGTGTTTCAATTCTATATGCAACTGTAAGATCAGAATTAGATCTTATTTTGTTGAATGTAAGCTGGGCTGGATTTTTAGATTTCAAGAAGGCCTTATTTCTAGTGCAAGCATCTGATCAGCCACTAGATTAAAATATTGACCTACAAAAAATTCCCCCTTGTATCTGTATTTTGTCTTTTATGATTTATAATCTAGAATTGCTTTAAGATTTAGCTCTTAACATTATTTATTTCTGTGTTTATGAATTTCTGAAAAGCCGGATTGAACCACTTATCAGATTCTATTTGTCTCCATACCTCATTAATGACTCCCCTCTGTAAACAATTTCTCATTCATTCAAGCCAACCTGCCTCCTCTGTTGCATTGCATAAGCATAAGCACACATTCACAGGATATAGAAAGAAATGGACAATTAATAGTTGATGCAAGCCGAATAAACAACGATACACCAAATTGGCTTGAAAAGTTCGGTTTTGGAAGATCGCCTTAAACGAAGGTTATAACTCTTACATTGGATATGCCACTCGACAATTCAGACCAAGGCCTAAAAATAATCATCCAAATTGGAAAGTTATGATAATACCTACCCAGCCTCTCCACCAACTATTGAAGAAGGATTTCTAGATTTTGTACAGAAATTGGGTGGAAAAGAGATATACGAGGCAATAAAAGATGCAGATCCAGTCTCGCAAATTTATGGTTATAGAGACTGGAAGTAGGCAGTACCATTATGAAAAAATGAAGAATTGCCATGAAAACTTTAATACAACTAGAAGAATATAAAATGAGAATGAACACAGTATCTAAGGTGACGGTCGCCTGCATTCTTGCAATCCTTGTAGTGGTTATCTCTTCGGGTTACAGATACAATATGATTCAAGTCAATGCCCAGCAAGTCATACGCAGCGAGCAAAAGCCTTGCATTACCAATGGCCAAGCTGCTATATGTGGAATGGTAGAAGAAGTACAGATAACCCCGGCGATGGTGGCTGATTGTAAACACCTTCAGGCCAAGATGGCCGACACAACGGATCCAGAAAGCAAATGGAGTGCTGATATGTTTAACACACTTGATTGTGCTCAGGTTATTGCCAGATCAGCTAACGCGCCATGATCTAGCCTCAGCACGGCAGGCAAGTGAGTGAACTCTATATAGACTCACACTACAATCTTTTTTTAAAGGGACGAATATTTCCCATGTACGAAGCATGAATAGCTTTTTTTCTTCTCCTTACTGCAGGTAAACCAGTCGAGTTTCATCATAACATTTGGAATAAGAAATAAAAAATATTTTTGGCTGGTACATTCATGCTGCATGCGTCCAATAGAACTCGCTGGAAGTACGACAACTAGGAGAAGAACTCGCTGGAATAGTACTTTTTCTATGATAGCCAGACATGGGGTGCACTGCATAAAGCTTGGAAAGGATATGTTATTGCTAAAAATAAATATGAGTATGATAGAATGGAGTATTATGCTTCTGTTATCCAAAAGCTACAAAATGAACTTGGGCTAAGAGTTAGTTCATTCCGTAATATAGGACTGCCAGCTCTAAAGTTTTATTCTTGATATTGAAATATTACCTTCATTGTCACAACAACAGAAGAAGTTCATTCAGATTGTTCTGATACCTATGCTGATCGATGTTTTAATCAATGGTATGTCGATCCATTTCCGTAATGTTGCCTTATTAACAGCCATGATCAGCTAAGTTCTGAGTGCTTATACGGTTTATCAATGACGAATAGACCATCCGAAAGTATCATCTTCATATTTGCTAGCAGTCGACGATAATCAAAGGCCAATGATCCTTTTCATTCACTCACTCATCCATCGAAAAATCCTTTTTAGTTACTTGTGGTTTATAGTGCCGTTTAGTGCCGGTGCCAAAACGTTCTAAAACTTTCGTAGAAAAGGAGATGAACGAAATATTCGACCTTATCGTAGATGGGTT
>JAFAQB010000184.1 GCA_019246625.1 Nitrososphaeraceae archaeon | reverse complement strand
TCGGACATCGGCATTAGCCTCTCTGATCCAGTCTTTGCCGGTGATTCCAACATCATAGAATCCTTCCTGTACATAGGTTGGAATTTCCTGAGGTCTTAAGATTTTGACCTCTATTTCAGGATCGCTGAGTCTTATCCTATATGTACGCCTCTTGCCACTAATGCTTTGCCAGGCCTCTTCAAGAATCCTGAATGTGGCCTCTTCAATGCTACCCTTTGGAACTGCAAATTTCACTGTAGGCATATAGATAATTGAGCACACATGCTATAGGATATATATTTATAGGAATGGTTAGTTAGCTATAATTGCCCCGTATAGAACAATTTTAATTCAGTTGTTAGGTATTTTAAACCATTAAGAGTACCTTTTTCGATACAGTTGTATGCATTTACAAAAAGTCTTTAAGCAAGATTTTCTGGCTTACAATTATCACCAATGAATTCCAAATAAAAAGATTATTCCTTGAACCAGCAGCTTTTATATTTATATGATTACCAGAACAAAGAATTTGTATGCTGACTATATTTATTCAAAATTTAATTTTCAAGAGTACGTAATGAAATATGGTTTTTACTATGTCAACGTAGTTTCCTGTCTGTTCAAGTTAATTGGCTATTCTAATGGAAAAGTGTAACAAGGTATCGCATATTATGGGATAGTTTTCCTAATATGATCGGTTTTTCTTAATCAGCTATACCAGCTAATAGTTTTCTCAACCTATAGTATTATTTGCTTTAGTGGAAGTAATAGCTTGATCTCATCCCATAAATCATCGGGAAATCTTTCTAATTGCTGGAAGATGTTTTAGTCTTCTATGACGCACATTTATAGAAAGAATTTCTCAAGCTAAATGCTTATCTATCTTTGGGATTAGCTCTAATTCTATACCATTATTTCTGTTTCATTAGATTTTGATTCTAAAAAACAAGATTCTTATGCAATAAGTTAATATAATTAGTTTATTTTGTTCGTATAATGCCATATAATTTTTCTGCACCGTATAATACTTCTCCTCCTATCAGAATAATACATCGTGGAAAAACAAGAGAAGAATATGAGCAGGAAAGATTGGTCCAACCGGGGGTAGCATTTCCTTCAGCAAGCGAGCAAGAGCATCTTTTGATAATACGCTTAGATATTACTGGAGATCTTTTTAAAAATGACTTTAATGAAGCTAAGAGAAGGGTCAAAGAGGGATTAAAAAGGCTTTGCACACTTTTTGACAATATCTATGAGGGAAAGAAAAGAATTGACGAGCTATCTACTACAAACAAAAATTCAGCACCTGATGATGAAGCAAGGCTAAAAAGCCAAGATTTAAGAAAGGCGTTCAAGTTTTCTTCCACTATAGGTTTTGGATATGGATTTTTTGAAAAGTTAGGTATTCCAGAATATAGACGGCCAAAGAAACTACGCGAGATGCCTGATCATGAACAGCTAGGTGATGTAACACCATATAGTCTTGCTCAGACTGATTTGATTATCCAACTATGCTCCACCAAAGATTTTGTTAATCGTTGGGTATTAGAGAACACTCTGCAACCAGATGAAGATGAGGTTATAGAAAAATTACTAAAAAAACAGAAAGAGCGAAGATTAAATAATGAAACAGAAAGACGAATATTAAAAAAATTGTTAGAAGATACAACTCCGAAAGGATTAACACCGCCGTTAAAAGAAGGTCAGAGAGTTTGTATCGATGGTCAGGTTTTGTCTTCAGGCGAGGAAGAATGTATACCCGACATTGTCAGCGCAATAGATGGATGGGCTACGATTACAGACATACATGCAGGTTTTCAGCGCATCGACGGCCGAAACTTGATGGGATTTAACGATGGTATATCAAATCCAAGACCGGGCAAGGATGATAAGGGTAAACTTTTTGATGAGAAAGTATTTACGACTAGAGATGATGAAAATAATAAAGATCTAGAATACGGTACATATATGGTTTTTCAAAAAATTCAGCACGATTTAGACCAATGGCGCGAATTGTCAGTAGATGAGCAACAAGAATGGGTAGGAAGAAGCAAAGGGACTGGACTGCTTCTTGGAACATTGAGTGAAGACGATGATGCATCACTTGCTCGTGACTTGAGATCAAATAATGAGAAGGTTCGTAAGGATGCAGCTATAGATATCGAAAAATTGCTTGCGATTCAGACTGACCCAACAAAACGCTTCTATGATGAAAGGGGTAGTATTATTGACGTACGGGGAAGGCGCAGGACATATAAAATAAATCCTGCAGAAATACGAAAAAGAGTACAAGCCTGGTCGCATGTAAGAAAAGCAAACCCACGAAGAGAAGATGGTGAGCCAGAGATAGTCATCTTTAGAAGGGGTTACCCATTTGTAGAAACAGGATTAAACAATAAAATTCTTTCTGGTCTTTTGTTTGTTTGCTTTCAAAAAGATATACAAAATGGATTTGAATTTATCAAGAGAAACTGGCTTAATAACAAGAATTTTCCTGTTCCTCAGAAAAGAGGATTTACTGACGATGAGAAAAGGCAACGACATAAAGTTGGAAGGTTAAGTGCAGATGAACTATTAGATCTTTTACCACAGCAGCGAAAAGATTATGGATTAGATAACCCTGAAGACTTTACTCAAGCACTGTATGATGCTGGTATTGTAGACCCAGCTATAAACAACAGATTTAACTCAAGAGATATTGATAAAAATGATTTTAGTTTAGTTCCAGACACACAGAACACAGGTAGAGAAGGGCTTGCAGGACCATCAGAGCATGGAACAGTACCTACAGGCGAGTTTTTAGCTATTGTACCAATTGGTGGTGGATATTATTTTGTCCCGCCTATTCCTAAACGAAGAATAAGTGATATTGGCCAACAATTCTTTTAAGATGAAATAATCAGAAATCAAAGATTGGATTACCAAGCTAAAAGTATAGTGAACAAAATAATTAAACTATTCTACGTATTTATGTTACACAATAACAATATAAAAGAGTATATCGTCTGCAATGCTAATCGGAACTAACGTGTTATAGTATTCTTTATTGTTTATGTTCCTTTTTTACTTCTCGTATTACATGATCTATATATTTTTTTAATTCCTTTTCATCCAATTCTACTGGCTGTTCTGTCATCAAGGTACTTTTCTCATGAGTAAGTTTTTTGACAGTTTTTTGCATTTCATTTTCCATTTCTGCTTGCCCTATTATGCCCAACAGTCTTGACTCCAACGTATGTTTCATTATAGATCGACGCAAGATATTATTGACTGAAACAAGTGATGCTGAATTGTAAATTCCTATTAACACCAAAAATGCACCTGTAACTAAAATCGTTGTTGTTGAAAGTCCAAAGGGTGGATAGGGATCAACAATTAGTGTGACTGCCTGATTTGCACCAAATATCAAAAGTATACCCCAGCCAGAAATAACCATGGATGTTTTTATATTTTTTTCATAACTTATAATTCTAGATATATTCCAGAATGCAACCCCAAAGACTAATCCTCCTATTGGTTTACTTAACGACAGGAATGCTCCTAATACCATAGAAACAGTTATCGGATCAATTTCCAGATAGGAGATTAGCAGACTACTTAATATAATCTGGTAAAAATAAGTTACTATAAAATAAACAAGTGGTATAGACAATATAATCCAGTATATTATAGCATTAGCTGGTTTCTCTCTGTAATGATTCATCAATAAGGCTGTTGTGATCCATATGCTGAAAAATGAGATAAATGTAGAGATCCTGTAAATATCATCTAATAATAGATGTTTGCCGCCAGATATATCTCCAGAGCTTCCAACGTATTCTCCAGCACGAGAGGGTCTATCAATTATCTTGGCATCTGCGAAAGCAGCTGTCATCACTAAGTTAAATGCTATTATTAGCATCGATATAAAATATAAAAAGGTCATCAAGCTATGGTTTGATTTATACCATGAGAAAAACAATAATGATAGCCATATCACTAAAGTTGCAGCTATTCCATAACTTATCGTAATTATGGAAATAGAAAGTGCTGTATCGTAGTAGTTATTATAGAATTGTTGGAATATCAAAAATCCTATCAGAGCTGCTAATATAGATAGTGAAGTTAATGAAATAATATAGAAAGCCCTAACCTTTAAGATCTTATTTAATCGATGTATGTTAAATGAATTCCTTACATATCTTATTATAAAGAATTGTAAAAATAAAATTAATGAACTGTTAACAGAAAATAACACTAACCTACTTTGGATTGGAATGAAGTCTTTATTAATAAGATCATTGATCTTTACAACTGAAATATCAATTAATGAAGTAACTATTAAAGCAATCATAACTATAAGAAATATCTTATTGCTAAATTGCTTTTCATGCCTCCTTTGATTATACTGCATATGTAGAGTATATACATGAGCAAATAAGTCAAACATAATCTTTTTGTATTGGCTTCTAAATAATATGGGTGGGATAGATTGAATCGTATAACCTGCATTGTTTCAATCTCTGTTTTCTCTGTATTGTTAGTATTGTCGTTTACGTTATCTCCAGTGGCAGCTTTAAATTCAGTTAATATTTTTCCACCAGGAGGCAAACCATATGGTTTAACATATGCAGACCATATTAAAAACTTCTGGAAATGGTCGCTAGCAATACCAGCCAAAGATAATCCTATTAACGATCCTACGGGTGCAAATTGCGCTAATGGTCAGACAAATACAAAATCACCAGTCTTCTACTTGGGTTTTAATAACGGAGGTATATCTAATAGAACATGTAAAGTCCAAGCTGGAAAAGGTCTCTTTATACCAGTAATGCAAGTAGAAAAGTCTGACAAGGAGGCTCCTGGTTCATCAATTCAGGACTTGGACAAAAGTGCAAAACAGGATCAAGATAGCGTTAACAGTTTGTATCTCAAAGTAGGCGATAAAGAGTATAACTATCAAGACCTCCTAAAATATAGAACTCATACAGATGCTTTTGATGTTGTCTTTCCTAATAACGGAATTTTTGGAGTTATGCAAGGTGGCCCTTCTAAAGCTGTAGCTGATGGATTTTATATAATAACCGAACCTCTTGCCAAAGGTACTTATCCAATACATTTTAAATCAAGTTTACTTTGCACAGAGCCAGGTTGTTCAGAGCCTAATTTTGCTCAGGATATCACATATACCATAATTGCACAATAGATAGAATCCACGTTACTTTGGCTTCAGACTTGAAGCATTGTGAAAATTCCTGTTCGAATATAATTATTATGAACTCATTTTAATAAATCGTATATGATGCTACAATATTATATTTGCCGAGAAGAACAAAGAATGAAAAATTGGTTAAGGATGCCAAAAAATTATGGTGAGGCAAATGACCATAAAAATGCTTTAGAATGTTTTGAGGAGACGTTAAAATTAGATCCTGACTATGCCAAAGCACCTATGGTTTTGGTGCAGTTTACTTGATGTAAAACAGTTTGTTAGTTCGAAGACTAAAAATGGTTACATAGTATTGGTAGATGCAATTAATGGAAAGGTTCTTTACTAGAAGAAGTAGTAGCTGTTAAAGTAATAACGACTACACACAATGCAATATTATTATCAGGTATATTATAAGTACTGTATACTAAAACGCTCTCGATGTTATAAGCACGGCTGATTATCTTAAGAGTAGTTTCTCTTCAGCGTCTCGATGCATCTTAGTATCCATTATCACGACCACCTTCTTCAGATATTGCTTCATGAACTCTGCTTAATTTCTCAGTTAACCGTTGTCGGTACAATTTGAAAGATTCAAAAGCTTTGTCTCGCTCTCCTGTAATTTCTCCAAGTTCTCTCTTTTTCTGAAGTGTTCGATTGAATAGACCCTCGTTTCGCATGGGAATCATACTTGTTATCATACCATGTGGCTTAGGTCTTTTAACTACCTGTATTTGATATAATAATTCTGAAAAATAGGGCCCTTTTGCCTCCCGCCCTGCGCTTGCCCAAGAATGTACCA
>JAFAQB010000022.1 GCA_019246625.1 Nitrososphaeraceae archaeon | reverse complement strand
AAACATGGAAATGCCATCCCAAATTCATTTGATCTATCTTCACTACGTTTATTGGGGACTGTAGGTGAGCCAATTAATCCGGAAGTATGGCTGTGGTATTTCAAAACTATTGGAAAGGAAAATTGTCCTATAGTAGATACATGGTGGCAAACTGAAACTGGCGGGATCATGGTGGGTGCATGTACTGGAGTTGAAACAATTTCTATGAAACCCGGTTCTGGATCCTTTCCGGTACCTGGAATAGATGCCGTTATTGTTGATGAAGATGGAAAACCTGTATCTCCATGCACAAAAGGGTATCTAGTGATTAAAAGACCATGGCCTGGAATGTTGATGACGCTTTGGGAAGATGATGAAAAATATCAAAATACTTACTGGAAAAAATTCAAAGATGTGTATTATGCAGGTGATTACGCATTATATGATAATGATGGCTATTTGTGGTTTCTCGGCAGGTCAGACGACGTACTCAAAGTATCAGGACACAGACTTGGTACAGTAGAACTAGAAAGTGCATTTGTATCACATAAAGCTATTGCAGAGGCTGCAGTAACCGGCAGAGTTAATCAGAATAAGGGAGAATCAATAATTGTATTTTTGGTACCACGTGCAGGCTTCACTAAATCTGATAATCTACGTAAGGAACTTGTTGATCATATTAGAGCAAAGATAGGACCAATCGCATCACCTGATGAAATTTACTTTGTAAACAAATTACCTAAAACTAGAAGTGGTAAAATAATGCGAAGATTGCTAAAATCGATAGCTAGCGGAGAGGCAATTGGTGATGTAACTACACTTGAAGATGGTACGTCAATAGAAGAAGTAAGACAAGCCTATGCCGATTTGCACAATAGTTGATACTGATTAGTATTTACTATTTCGTAAGATATTCTGTTTCTCCTGTTTGCAAACAAGGATCCATGAATACGAATTATATTGTTAGATCGAAATTATAGTCATCTTTGATTCATTCGTAATTTTATGTCCTTCTATAAATCCTGATGTTGCAGCAATCACATATTTGGCGGGGTTTGTATTCTTATAAGTACAGCTAAATGCATCGAAGACGTTTTTACATGGAGATACATTTTTTACCATATACACTACATTTCCACTCTCATCAAACCAAATCAAATCAAGGTTATATTCAATGTTTAAAAGCCACAAAGAATACAAGTCAGGTTTACTATAAATCAGGATCATTGCAGTATTCAATGGTAATCTTTGTTCTCTGAACATAAGCCATCTTTGTTTTTCTGCGTCAGATTTTGCAATTTCAACTTTAATTAAATTGTTATTTATCCGTACTTCTCCTTGTGCAAATTCTAAACGTCTATTTTTAATTTCAGATGGAACAAAGGTAAGACCAATAGCTCCTACGATAATTGCTACAATAATCAACGGTATTAGAAGGGTTATCTTGCGAACCACGTCGTCAATCACAAAATAGGCTTTACTGAAAATTTGAACTTTACTGATTGCCACTTTATCGCCTATTACTTCTGGTATTGATAAATCGCTAGCTTTAGTGTACGTTTGACTATAGGCATTGACGGTAATGGGACGCATCCTTTGAGGTTCTTTATTTGATTTTATATCCAAGAATGTATTTCCGCCATCTTAATCAGCTAATGCATAAGAAAAATTGACTTCATTATCTTTTCAGATGCTCATACATATAATAATATCTGCTTTAACATGTTCATCCTTGCAAGGATAATATAAGATTCCAAGAATCCGATTTTCATACTCTATTGCGAGTCTAATGTCCAATAAATCCTGTTTATAATGAAAGGCGCATATAAGAAATAAGAGGAATAAGAGCAGTCCAATATTTAAAAAGCTTATGGATATCGAAAAATGAAAAGGATTAATTTTGGTGCCCTAAGAACTTAATGATCGATGACCCTTTGCACTTATTATTATATTGTGTTTTTTTGTCTTCAGCATCAATCCAAAAATGGAAACATGAAAGGATAATCCTTACTTTGTGAACATCAAATCTGACAATTTCAGATAATCAATTTTAACTGTTTGTTAAAGTATATGCTATGAACTAGACAATTTCTTGTGCCAATGGCTAATCCCAGTTACATGCCATTTCACTTATTTCATCAATTAAAATGAAGAGGAGAACCATCCAATTATATATGTGAACTTTTCCCATTTGATTTATCCTGATCTACATCCTCTAAGAGTGTCTTTTGGATTAGTTCGCTCTTGCCATTATATGGATAATCCAGAATTTTTCTCATTTTTTCTGCACGATCTGTTCCAAAACCAGGAATTCTTGCAAGTTCTGCAATAGATGCACTTAGTGCACGACTAGGTGTCCGAAACTTCTCAAGCATTCTCACTGCAAGTTTATCACCTATTCCTGGCAACGAAGAGAGAATTGACAATTGTTGTATGTACATAGGGTTACCCTTCTTTATCCTCTTTAACAAAGGACTGCTACTTCGCCCCTCCCGCAGTGATTTATTTACTAAAATAACAAGCAACTGTGATGTATACTCTGCACATGGAGTATGAATAATTGGAATTCTGAAGTCCAATGCTACGATTGCAAGCCCGTCATATGCTAGAGGAATTCTTTCTTCTAATGTTTTTAATTGATTACCGTCACTTATTTCTTTAGGAAGGTTAAGGAGATCTGTAATATTCCCTTCAATAATTACTATGGGCTTAGAATAGTGCTGAGCAAGTTCTGAACATTGTACAAATAATCTCCCGTCATAGATCGAGCTTACTAGATCACGTATAGTTTTTCTTTCTATTGCAGTTTCTGGAGAGACAATATAATCACCGATTTTTAGCTGTGCAAAATCAATTATTGCACCTGCTTGACGTAGTAAATCTGGAATTCTGCTACCTTTCTCCCTTTCGTCGACTACAATTCTGACAGGCACAAGTCAATTTAATCAGAGGTTGTTAATGTGTCTACCTTTCCTCTTCCATTCTTCAAACAGCTTGCTGCTTGTATAGTTAATCGATATTTTCTTGTATAATCCAAACTAACATGTTTTTGTTCCTTGGACTAAGACTATGTTCTTAAGGAACCCAATTCCGTTATGGAACAGCAGTATATGGCATTCATTGTACCATGCAGACAATTTTATAGAGAATAATAAATTAAGAACCATATACCTGCAGTTGTCGACGAAAATAGACTGGCAAAGTGGCAGCGATGTCTTAGAGATGTTGAAAAGAAAAGCTACTTAAATAAATATGCAGTCTGCAACACTATTTGTAAGAACGCAAGAAGATGAAAAAATAAAAGAAAATTTGACAGTCCAAGGTTTAATAAAGGTAAAATCTTTGATGATCTAAAAAGATACGATTGTTTTTGATATATCACAGCAACAACATTTTGATAGATGGAAGAAGAAAAGAAAATATGGACACAGGACGGATGGCTGAAACTGCATTTTCTTCTTTAAAAATGATATTTGGAAAATAATATACTTATGCAACCAGGTTTCAAAATATGGTAAAAGAAATGGTTCTAAAGGTATCGTTGTATAACCTGTTTAGAAGGATAACCTAAACTAGAGTAAGAAAAGAATTTAGAAATGACCCGTTATGCAACAAAGCAAAATCCTTTAATATGTCCTGCAGGTATAAAACATTTTAATAACTCACGTTTCATATTGCTAAACTACCTATTGATTTAAAAGGACGAATAGAAAATGCGTATCGCCTTTTATAGATGAGCTTTTTACTCATGCGTAACAATGGGATAAGCATATGTCTTCAGATAGAGGTCTAGTTATCGTTTATACCGGAAAGGGCAAAGGCAAAACTACTGCTGCATTAGGGATTGTTTTACGGTCAGTGGGCCACGGTTATAAAGTGGGAATGATCCAATTTATTAAGGGGGAATGGTTCTCTGGAGAACTCAGCAGCTCAAAGAGATTAGAACCAGAATTTGAAATGATTGCTGCAGGTAAAGGATTTGTGGGAATTATTGATGATGATCATCCTATTGAAATTCATCAAAAGGCCGCTCAAGAAGCTGTTGCACTGGTGAGGCAAAGGCTTTCATCAGGGATGTATGACATCATGGTATTAGATGAAATCAACTATGCTATGAAACTAAATTTAATAACTGTTCAGGATGTACTTGATGTTATAAAAAAAAAGCCTAAGAAAACTAGTCTGGTTCTAACAGGTAATCATGCTCCAGATGAAGTCATTGCAATAGCTGATATAGTAACAGAGATGAGAGAGGTTAAACATCCTTATCAATTAGGCTTCAAGGCGAAGAAAGGAATAGATTATTAGACAGATAGAGATACGATATTTAGCATCTTTATTTTCCTAACATCAGTAAACTGAAAATATTTCGGCAGGATTTACTAGACGTGTATGTAGAATGATAGTAAATCTTCATTACCATGACCGTCAAATTGTAGTTTACATTACAACGTTTAAGCCTAATGAATTACTGGTTCTCTAAAAGAATCATTTTGCCATGTATATACACAATACAAGTCAAAGGATCAAAGGATAAAACCTAGATGATCATTCGCCCGATTCGGCATAACGATCTGCAATTCTGTATCTGACATACTTATCATCAGGTGAGTATTTTGCAGGATGCGGATCAACTGTAGATGAATTACATTTTGGACAGTGGTTTTTTAACGTATACGTTCCACATAAGGGGCATTTTCGAATAAAGCGTTTCATTTATCTACCCTTGATGCGTCTTCTTGGATTCCTCACGAATAAAATTAAAAGTTCCATGGTATTTGTCAATAGAAGAATGAACCTTTTCTACTACATTATTCATCACTTTCTCTGCTACCTTGAAATTTTCTGCTATTACAACGATTCTATATTTTGGCGCTCCAATATAGGTGATATTAACAGTTGCACTACTTTTGCTCGCTTCTACTGCAGTTAGCATATTCTTAATTACATCTATACCATCAGATCCTTTCAAAGAAATCTCTATTATGCCTCTGATCTCAACATGTGGAATCTGTATCTTGTTGCTTTCTTCTTCAATAGCCTTTACTACTTCAGGCGATAATCCAAGATTTTGAATAGCATCAATTCCCTTTTTTGCAACAGTTTCAAAAACATCATAAACATAGTCATATTTTTGAAGAATTTTGTCTTCTATCTCATTTAACTGAGCATCAGTAATTTTGGCTTTTGACTTTATAATTTCCAAGAAGGCAGATGCCTTTTCATGTTTTTTAATCTCTATAAGTTTGGATTTTCTTTCTTCTCCTGATACTTGCTTCAGTGAAAGATCGACTTCAGCTCTTGTCTTGTCTACTCTGATTACTTTTAAAACTACCTTCTGTTTAGCTCTTACGTAACGTTCAATATTACGTATCCAACCTGTTGCTATTTCAGAAATATGAAGAAACCCAGTCATTTCATTATATTCATCTAATCTAACGTACGCTCCATGACCTGTTACTTCCTTGATAGTCGCAATAACTATGTCGCCTTCTTCAGGAAGTTTTTTTATCTCGGAAATAACCATTCGTAATGGTAAACCGTACAAATGTCATACTTTAAGGTTGCCCTATAGAATGCAGATTGTGCTTATATATGATTAAGCAATTTGTGTTTATACGATCGCTATATGCAGCACAACAGACTTATATTTACTAAAGAGCCTCAAAAAATATCAGAAGGTATTTTAGATACCATATAAACAATAATGCTCGAATAGTCAGTCAGTTGTTAGTGTCATTAATCGACATTATGTATTTATCAATGTTAATAGTGGTAACAATCTAACCAGATTTATTGGTCATATTACCTGCTGTTGCATTGATAATATTTTTGGTTGCGGTACTTGTTGCGTTGGTATTCCGAACTGCATTGAGTACTGCATTCAAATCAGTTCGGCCAGATGTTATAGTACCAGTTTGATTTGCTGTTTTATTACCGGTCGTCATACTATTAGCTTTATTTGTTGCATTTGGTGCAGCAGTCCCCTGAGCTAGCGCTTTGTGTACGAATTGGATATTGTTGATAAGTAACGAGGCTACTAGTATGGCTGAAATGGCAATTCCAGATAGCAATACGTAATTTGTCTGTTGTTTTTTACCCATCATAAAAAAGAAATCATATGAAATTTATTAATTTTTCTAATTTCTATTCTAACACTACATTCAGTTTTGTGTGTCAAGAACTATTATATTAAACATACAGATACTAAACTGATATTCAATTATCTGTCTTACTTACGAAAACTCAAGTAACAAATAGGATCGATAGACTACCATCTAACGATGTTTCCACTAACATGAATGTTTTTAATATTAGCTACAGACTTGTAGCTACATGCAGTTTTGTATAATTAGTAGGCTCCGTTAACTTAAGCAAATTTCATAGTATGACCTAAAACTGAGAATACCCAATGGATTCATTGTGATGAATATTAAGAAGCGCATTAGGACAAACCCCTCTATAATATCATATGGTCTTTAGTTGTATTTTAACTCAAGGCTTGCAGCTGAATCCTTAGAGCCAATTATTAAAAGAACACATATGTATCAATTTATTTGGAAATGAGTACAGAAATATTCAATATTATTGGCAGATAAATTTGTAATAATAATAATAATATGAAAGCGTTAAGTCGAGAAAATATTTGTCGATGATGAAACCCTGCTTAAGATAACAAGATTATTGTTGGTTATGGTTATTAGCCTATGAACCTACTTACATGTCTTCTGTTTGCTATTCCATTTATCAACAAGGGAAAGAACCATCTTTGTATGCTACCAGTTCTTTAAACAGATTAGAATAAGATTTGGAAATAAACCAATCTACACTACTGATGGAGCTTATTGGTATAATAATGATGCTTGCAGATGATGGTTAAGGCTCAAGCATATTATTATCTATGAAACAGATCTCAAGAACATCATGGAAAGGTTCATTCAGCATAGGACTGACTGAATGTTTTGATGATGATAACTTTCCATGTAAAAGTTATGGATGCGATAGAAAACATATCTGCAACTGGTTAAGGATGTATGTCTTGTATCTACATATGAAAGAAGAGAGCCAGATTCATCAATTTTGTAATTACGAATAGCTTAAGTTAACAGTTATGTAAATGCATAGTTAAGTTCATTCTGTAAATTATCTGTGATTGTTTTGACATGTGTTTGATTGTAATGTTTTGTCCAGTCACTCACCATTTTTCCAATTTCCTGTTCATTTTTGAAGGTGTTATTGTTAAT
>JAFAQB010000049.1 GCA_019246625.1 Nitrososphaeraceae archaeon | reverse complement strand
CCAGCTCAAATCCTCTTCTGTGTATGCTCAAATCATATAGTTTATGATCATCATATCCAGAATCAGCTGCTGCCACGTAACATACTCCTTGTGGAAGAAGTGAGGATGTTATTATTGCAGAATACATTTGATTATCCTGTATATCAGTCAGCCTGAGTAAAATCTGCTGATAGAGGTACTATAAGAGAACCAGTACTTGATGTTATATGCAGCTTGTAGCCAAATATCCATCCCTTGGTGTAACTGAATTGAATACCCACCTTGCATCATCAGTATCTATACCTGAACGAGGTAATACTCCTTTGATCATGGATGATTTGTGCCATACATGTCCCTTGGCTTTCAGTAATGTACTATCTATTGTAACAATGTAAGGATCAACTAATCTTTCCTTGACAAACAACACCGCCATAGCAGCTATCCTTTCTTTGGTGTCAATGGATATCGTCTTCAGCCGCCTGTAAAATGTTCTTCTGTCAGGAAGGCTAGTTATTAATCCACATGCTTTCATTATCTTTCTGTTATATGGATAATAATAATCCATAGCAAGGAAACCATGCAACGCTCTGTTAGAATCCAATCTCAACCATATCCTGACTACAAAACATTTCATTATCACGGTTGGATGGTATAGACATAAGGCCTACCTCTTTTCTTGTTCCTAGACTCCGGCCAAGGTATCAGTCCTATCAAATATCAAATATAGAATGCTAATTAAGATGGATTCTGAAGTAGATACAGCTAGTTTTCTTTGGGCGGATTTGATCGTTTTTCACCAAAACATTGACACCCTGAGGCTAGCTTTATACAAAATCATTAATGTAAATTGGCAAGACTATGAACAGGAAATTATGACCCACTCTTAGCTATTCAGCAGTTGTGGCATAAATATTCAGTGAATTCAAAAATACTTCTTAAGAAATAATGATACTAATCGATCTAGCTGATTTTTATAATTGAAGAGTATGGCTTTAATGTAAGTTCTATCTTACCGTCCCTCCCGTTATTTCCTGTAGCACCTATCACTTTTATCCTATCACCAACATTCAATTTGTTTATGGAAGAGCTTTGATCGCGCCAGCCTACCAAGCGAATCTCTCCAGTATCGTCTCCAAGTAGAGTATCAGTCATAGGGATCAGTCCGCCTCTTGTATTTACTTCTGTCATATTAGGTGCATGCAGTACAATTGCCTCTATAACATAAGGATTCTCTAAAGCCTGGATATCTCTAATTTTTGATTCAAAGTTTGATAAGGTTGGAAAAGAGGGATCATTATCTATTATTCTAATGTAGGAATCCTCTTTAGACAGAGTAATAGAATTACCAAAGATTCTACTTGGAACGCATTCGATCATTGTATCCGAAGTTATTTCATTATTCATAAGCATGCTATCTATAACAACAGATAAGAATTTACTGGATTTATTCACCGCTAGGCAGCTTATATTGCCCTTGCCAGTTTCGTTTCCAATTGAAATTACTCTTAAAGGCATAACTTCGACTTCTGTTTGCAATCCAGGAAACTGCAATACAGTTCCTTCGTCGCCATGAATTTCAAGATCTCCATTACCATATTGCAGATTACCGGGTTTAATCCTGACTCCTATGAGCCTAACAGTGGCACCTATGTTGAAAACCTTCGGGATCTTCTTATCATCAACATTCCATATAATAACACGCAAAGAACGAGTACCGGTCTGATTTGAGATTTGCATTTGTAGTGACTTACTTAGTTCTCCTCTAATATTGTTAAATTCAGAAATTCTTGGATTAGAATTGATATTGCCTATGATTATCATATTGTCCTGAGACTCCTTGACATCATCAACTGTAATTGTCATGGAGTCGATATTTGGAATAGAATGGTCATCACTGTCTACTAGTTCAATATTTCCGTTTGAACCTAAATTGATAACTGGCCTATTATCGAATCCAGACTTGACATTACATCGAGAAATCTTGATTAAATCTCCAGGCTGCAAGCCCAATTCATCTGGGATATTGACCTGATTATTATCCCAGAGTTTAACTTTTATACCAGTTTCTTTATCATAGATTGTTAAAGTTCGGTTTATGATCTCTTCATTAGTATCCTTTTTGATAAACTTACGAATGGGATAGATATTCATAACACGAGCGATGATATTTACCTCTTTTGCACCAATATATAGATCTTTGATCTCCGATCTTAATTTAGGAACACTTTCAAATGAAATGCCAAGATCAGCAGCAACTAAAAATAATGCTCCCTGATCCGTTAAATAACCAGCACCGACCTTGCTTTTCTTTTCGTCGATCAATTCTCTGATCTGCTCAGCCTTGATTTCTGGCTTCTGTTTTAGGAGTAATTCCACCATCTTTTTAAAATCAAGCGACAAATTAGTCACAATCCTCCTATATTATTAGTTCCTCTGAAGTTATGATAAACTACTTGCCTATATGTTTTGATAAGCAATGTTCAAATGGTAGTTTTCGTCATTTTATCGTCTTATATATTTTAAATCGTATTGTTTGCCTAGATATAATGAATCTGCTCGACTTCTTTTTTAAGAAGCACACTTTTCTATTATCCGTCATTTGTTCAAGATAAAAATTTGCTAGAATATTTTAACACTTCACTTTATTTATACGAACAATGAAGTAATGGTTGTAATTTGTTAATGTTGACAGTCTTATCCAAGAATAATATTGCTTTACTTTTTATTATTGCAGCTGCTGGAATATCATTATCCATTCTTTCTTATCAATATTCTACCTTTACTGCAAATGAAATATCAAAAGCTGCTTCGCAAGATGTAAGATTAAACGCTAGAATTGAAGCATATGATCTCTCAAGAATCCTCGTACATAGTATAGACTCAATTACCACCAATTTACGAGCACTTGCTAATGCACCTACAATTCAAAGTAATGAAACTGAAAAGGCGCAGATTCTTTTTAATACCGCACAAGAATCTACACATGAACTTACCGATGCGTACTATTGGATCAATCAGGAAGGCAAAGTAATAATGTGGAGTAACATGAACCAAACTACATCTCAACATTATAAAGGAGTAAACCTGATCTCCAAAGAATATTTTATTATACCGAAAAATACACATTCCCCATATTATAGTAGTGTAATAGAATCAACAGATAATGTTCCGAGACTATATATATCATTTCCAATAATTGGCAACCAACCTAAAATTAAGAACAATACTGCTGCTGTTAGTAAGACAGGTATATTCAAAGGTGTTATAGTTGCTGGAATTAGTGTTAGTACCATAGGTAAATTTTTGCAAAATGAATTATTTCATGAAATTGTAAGCAATGTAGGTCTGATGGACAAGAATGGAATAGTATTATATGCTAGGAATCAACTGTTAATTGGCAAGAACTACTTAGGGGATGGATTTCAGTCATTGATCTCTCCTGAAATAAAAGATTCATATAATAGCATTCTTAAACGTTCATTGGAAGGCAAGTCTGGGGCAGAGGACATTACACTCCGTGGTAACACGACTACCATTTCATATCAACCAATATTAATTGATGGAAAACAGCTATGGACTTTGTTCATAGGTACTCCACATATACTTGCTAGCGATGTTGGCTTTTTGATAGATCAACAAAAGAATTTTAGCACTCTCATGGTCATAATAATTGGATGCATAGCACTTGGTATTGCATTTCTTATTCTCTCGTGGAATAAGAGATTAGAGGCTGCTGTAAATACTAGGACTGCAGAACTAAAAGAAGCAAATGATTCTTTGACTAAATCGAATAAATTACTTGCAACTGCCAATGAACAACTGAAAGTTCACGACAAGATGCAAAAGGAGTTTATTAATATAGCAGCCCATGAATTACGCACTCCTATTATGCCAATATTAGGAGAGGCAGAATATATTGAACATCAATTTGATCACAGGAATAAGGTTGAAGTGGAAAATGAGCAGATTGCATTGATTATTCGTAATGCGAAAAGGTTAGAGCGCCTTGCTTCAGACATCTTAGACGTTTCAAAAATTGAAAGTCAATCATTGAGGCTAAATAAAGAACAATTTAATCTAAATCATGTATTATCGGATATCATAGTAGACATCCAAAATCGTCTTGCAACCGATAAAGGACATAATAATAGCGTTGTTACGATACTTTACAAACCTGAAGATATTATTGTGGAAGCAGATAAAGGAAGGATAATTCAAGTTATTTCCAACCTTCTAAATAATGCTATTAAATTTACAGAAGAAGGAGTTATTTCTGTCATTGCACAGAGAAAAAATAGTCAAGTCGTTGTTAGCATAAAAGATAGTGGTCAAGGTATAGATTCTGAGATTTCGCCCCGACTCTTCTCAAAATTTACAACAAAATCAGAAACAGGCACCGGATTAGGATTATTTATATCAAAAAGTATTATCGAAGCTCATGGTGGTAGAATATGGGCTGAAAACAATGCTGATGGTAAAGGCGCCACATTTACTTTTAGTATACCTAGAAAACCATAGTCTCTATAACTTGAAAATGAATGTATATTGGCATGTAGTAGAACCATATCTACACATGAACTTGACAATCTGATAAAAGATGCTTACATGTAATGAGTAATATAGTGTATGTATTTATGCATTTTCTATTATTGTAATCCAACTACCCATTGAATTATGAATATAAGTCTTAAAGCATAAGAAGACTGATCTTGCTGTATGAAAAAATATAGATTGGTAAAGGAAATATAGTTAAGATTGCTAAAATTGAAGATAACAATATTATTATATTTCTGTATCCTGATCATATCATATTTATTATCTATACCATTCAAGTTAAACCAAAAACTCAACTTTTTAAGGACCTTTCAACAAATATCATTTGATGACGTATTATGAAAATGAGAACACTTTCAACAAATCAATGATGTTAAAGGGAGAGGAGGCTTTTCATAACAATTACGAAGAGGCGCTAGAAAATATCAAGGTACAATTTGGTAGAAGATATACAATGATTATTAATGGTAAATACCTTAACACAATAGAAACTTTCGTTCACACTTCACCAATAGATTCCCGTCTAATACTCGGATATTTTCCGAGTGGTTCTTCTAAACATGTGCAGCAGGCGGTCAATGCTGCAAAAAAAGCATTTGAAAGCTGGGGTAAAACCCATTACAAAAAGCGTATAGATATTTGCAGAACAATTGCAGAGATTATGAGCAGACGCAAATTTGAGCTAGCAGCATGGATTTCTTATGAAAATGGTAAGAACAGATATGAAGCCATAGCTGATGTTGATGAGGCCATTGATTTCATTAGATACTATTCTAAAGAAATGGAAAATAATAATGGCTTTGCGGTTCAAACTAAAAGTGCATATCCAAATGAAAAAAGTAAGAGTCTAATGAAGCCATATGGTGTCTGGGGAGTAATTGCTCCATTTAATTTTCCCGCAGCAATTTTGATTGGAATGAGCATTGGGGCTTTGATTACAGGGAATACTATCGTGTTAAAGCCTGCTAGCGATACACCTATAATTGCATATAAATTCGCCGAAATCGTGAAAGAAGCAGGATTGCCTGATGGCGTGTTAAATTTTATAACAGGTTCTGGAAGTAAAGTTGGTCAGGCAATAGTCAATAGCGAAGATACCGCAGGAATTGTATTTACTGGTTCTAGAGAAATAGGCTACAGAATGACAAAAGAATTTAGTAAAGTAAGGCCCAGGCCTGTAATTGCAGAACTTGGAGGCAAAAATCCTGCAATAGTTACGGAAAATGCTGATCTTGACAAAGCCATTGAGGGAATAACTAAAGCAGCATTTGGCTATGCAGGACAGAAATGTAGTGCATGCTCAAGAGTGTATGTACAAAAAAATGTTAAGAATAAATTTATTGAAGGACTTGTAGAGAAGACCAAAAATTTACCTGTTGGAAACCCACTTGACTCTAATACATTTATAGGTCCTTTGATTAACTTAACTGCTTACAAGAATTATCAAAAATATGTAAAACTTGCACATAGGGATGGCGGTAAGGTGTTGCTTGGTGGCTGTGTTAAAAAAGATGGCGATCTCAAGTATGGCTACTATATTGAACCGACGATCATATGGGGTTTGCCTAAAGACCATGTATTATTTAGAGAAGAATTATTTCTACCAATCCTTTGTGTAACAGATTATGAAGGACTTGATGAGGCCATTAGACAATGTAATGATTCAGTATATGGGCTTACAGCAGGAATTTATAGCAACAAAGAAGAAGAGATTAGCTGGTTTCTTAACAATATTCAGTGCGGAGTAGTATATGTTAATAGATCTATTGGTGCTACCACCGGAGCTATGGTAGGGTGTCAGTCGTTTGGTGGATGGAGGGATTCCGGTACAACAGGCAAAGGAACAGGAGGACCATATTATTTGATACAATTTATGAGGGAACAAAGCCAAACTATTGTTGACTAGAAATAGTTTCTAAACTTACTAAAATTTACAGCGAATTACAAATGATTACTTAATCTTTGCGGCAGTCAATTCTTATATGGAATGTAAAGTCCCGATTCTTTAGTCTATACAACTATAATAAGGAAACTGTCTAAAATGTAAATATGTATTAGCTATTTCAAAATGAAAGTATGATAACGGTATAGTCGAT
>JAFAQB010000399.1 GCA_019246625.1 Nitrososphaeraceae archaeon | reverse complement strand
TTTAACTGATTTATGCTCTTGATTTTATTTTGGCCATAGGTGAAACTATGCGTAGTATCGTTAGCCATAACCATAATGGCGGATGGAAGAATACTAATTATAATAGATAACATGACCACAAGACATATCATTGCAAACATAAAACTTCCAAAGATACCATTTATTAAAAATAATATATATCTTTGATACAAAAGGTCTCGCTTGATCCATTCATTATCGCTTAAGAATTATGAATTTCCAAACTATTGCAATTACTACAAGACAATAAGCAAATGTTGCAAATTGATTCGCAATGACTTCACTTCGTAGAGCCAGCAAAAATGGCGTACAAATTAAAATAAAGAGGGCAAGAAATATCAGAAATTCTGGACTGCCAATACTCGATAATCTTTTTAGCACGATCTATGATTTTCTTCACTAAAATCAAGGTACTATTTGATTCTTTGTACCAAACAAAATCTCCCTTTTGCGCTTTACTTTGAATCCTAACATCGCCAACCTTCGAACCAATGGTTCAAATTCTCTATGGTATTCTATGACGACATCATTTATACTTTCAAACGTATGGTTGTCTGTATTCTCTACAACTTCATATTCACAACCTTCGCAATCAATCTTTAAAAATACATTTCTCAGTTTGTATTGTAAAATAAGTGATTTTAGTGATTTGCTAGTAGCCTTTTCGTTATAAATTTTGATTTTGTCTATCATTTTGTTTAGCACGATGTTTTCCCGAGCCATACTAGAGTACTCTGTGTCAAGCTCAAAACCATATACTTTTGACGCCCCACGTTTTACAAAGTAGAGAGCCGAATCTCCAATAGATGCCCCTATGTCTATCACAGTACGCCCTTCTAAGTTAGGTTCACCATATACTTTCATTAAAAAAATTTCATCAATCACAAAGGAATACGGGATTTTTAACAGCATCAATTGCAATCCATCTGGCGTTTGTATTGTGGTTATTCGTTGTGTTTTGTAACTAAAACCATGATTTTGCAAATGCAGTTTATAGAGCTCTTCATAAAAGACGTTAAAGTTAGCTTTCGAAACAATGATTTCTCTTCCATTCTTGAATTTCACCTGCGTTTTGGACAGAACGTTAATGTATAAGGCCAAAAGTGAATACCAGTTGCTCACATATTTTATGGTCATGCGTAAGCCTGCTAACGTTTTTAAATGAGGCACAACAAGTTTACACTAGTTATTACTTATCATGTTTTCCAATTTCTCTTGGCTACATTCTATGTTAAAATGCCCAGTCTATCTTTGATATAACTTCCAACTAGCAAATGATCTTTAGTCATATCAAATCCAGTAATTGCTTTGCGCATTGAACTTGGATTTTTAGTTATTGTATCAGCATAGACTTCATAGAATGCAATTGGATGCAAAAGAAAGTTTCTAATAATTTTTTTATATATATATTTCATAGTTATAGGTTCAAATAAGAAACCATGCTGCAGCAACACCTCGTCCACTTTTTCCTTTGTACCATGAAACTCTAATGAGATTACATTTGCTTGCTTAATTGTTTCAATGCTTCTGCGTACAATATCGACTTCAATGCCTTCTATATCCATTTTTATGAAATTTATTTTCCTGTTTATCTTTAATCCGTCAAGTATATTTTCCAAAGTATTTATCTTACACATGCATGATCTATTCCAAAAAGTAATTTCTTTTTCTACCTCTTTACATCCTACTCCTAAATTTAGAGCGATAATATTCTTGCAATTGTTCCTTTGAATATTCAATTTTAATAACTCATAACTATCAATATGAGGTTCAATAGCAATCACTTTTCCATTTTTCCCGACCTTCTTTGAGGCAAGGATGCAAAAATCTCCAGTACTTGCACCCAAGTCCAGAACTAGATCATTTTCTTGTAAAAGATTTGTGCGGTAAACATCCAGAATAAAGACCTCCTTTAGAAAATGAAAATAAGGTTCGGGATAAAGTATATTATAAGTGCCAAATTTAAATGACCGTGACTCCATAAAATAGATACTATCTGCTATAATATAACAGATACAGCCTTAATTATCACATGAGTCTTACTATTTATGGTGAAATATGAGTTGCCATAGAGCTTTGGTTTTTGTACCTACTAGTTTTTGATAATTTGGTTTTACCCGTTCTATATGCATTGAAAATAACAATACTAACATCACATGATAAATGTCAGAAAGGTGCTTTGTATAGAAATTGGTGTAGATAACCAGACACTTTTTCGTCATATGAATGCCAAAGAATCGTGAACCTAGAATCGACATCCACATGATATTGCTTACAAAGAATTATAGTTATAATATTTCTACTTATTACTATGCATATTTCAAAAGGATACTTCAATCCTTAAAGATGCTATGCTATGACATTCATTTAGAAATAGGCAAAGCAAATACTTGAATGCGGTCAAAGACTTGAATGCGATTATTGAAAGCATCGGCCACATATACATAACCTGAAGAGGGTTCTACAGCAATACCAGTTGGAGCAGTGAATTGATAATTGCCAGGTCCATACGATCCCCACTTTGCGATGAACGTACCATTATTGCTAAACTTTTGAATACGATT
>JAFAQB010000363.1 GCA_019246625.1 Nitrososphaeraceae archaeon | reverse complement strand
ACGACGGTCATAAAGTTGTACTAAATTGAGCATTTCAGTAATACGACTATCACGGTTTGGGCCTCGCACACCATACAAATCAGCATGAAGTGACATGTTCGTCCAAGCACCAAGCTCCTCATATAAGGCGGTCTCCTGTGGCACGACTCCAAGAGCAGCATATACTGCACGAGTATCCTTCATAACATCATGGCCAAGTACTTTAACTTGTCCATAAGTGGGCTTCGATAAACCGCTAACAATATTGATTATCGTAGTCTTTCCGGAGCCATTAGGACCAAGCAAACCAAAGATTTCACCATATTTTACTGATAATGTTAGGTTATCGACTGCTGTGAATTTTTGAAAGTGTTTTGTTAATCTCTGAATCTCTATGGCTGCCTGGTTAGTGATGGTAGCACTGGTATTATTTTCGTAGTTATCGACATCGAAGGATTCTATTGCCATTATTATGACAATTATTCGTAATGCATACTTTTATAGCTGGTGATAATACAATTATACACTATAGACATATAGCTTATATAATACTGTTCAACTATCCCTTAGTAAAGGTGAAGATACAGCAGTTCGGACTAGATAAGAAGGATATAGAAATAATTAGGATGCTCGCAAAGGACTGTAGGAGTTCTTATAGGGGTATAGCTTTAGCATTAGAAGTTACTACAACTACGATTAAGTTACGTGTACAAAAGCTGATTGCCAATAATATCATCGAAAAGTTTGTAACAAATGTGAATCCGGCTTTATTCCGTGGAAATGTTGTGTGTATACTAATTGTGAGATGTAGAGATCCAAACGATATAGCTCAGCAGCTTAGCCTTTTTGGCGATTTGTCTGTGCAAGTCGATTGTCTGGGTGGGGTTTCTGCGTTCCATATTATAATTTCAGATGACAACAAAACAAAAAAGGAAAAGAGGAATGGAAAGAGGATGGAGCAGGAAATGGAAAAGAAAATAGACTCATTTGTTAGAGATTTAAGAGATGCACAGGTTCGTAATGTCTTTATTAACAATCTCGTTCCTTCACGTATCACGCTCAATGAGACTGACATAAGGATAATGAAATGCTTGGTACAAGAACCTAGAATGAATATTACAAATATTGCTAAAGCTATTTCTTACTCAGAAAAAACTATTCAAAGAAGACTTGACAGGATGAAGGCACATCATCTCTTTGAATTCACATTAGTACCTAATCCATGTGCAATTAGAGGCTACATCTACTTTGGAATGGTAATAAGTCTTGATAAAGATTGGTATCAACATATAATCGAATACATATATTTAGAATTAGAACAGTTTTTCCTTCGTCCGCCTCCAGTTACTCAACAGGAAGTGATAATTCTTAATATGTATACAGATAATTTCTTTGATATAGAAAAAATACTCAAAAAAGTAGAATCACTAGAAGGTGTGAAGATGGTGGAAGTATTCCATGCTATTAGAATAAAACACTCTCAATCGTGGTTAACAAGGGAGCTTGATGAGAGACTTGGGAATAAGTCTAACACTGGCAGCATATTGGCCAAAATTAGGCATTAATTGTTTGTTAGTTATGAACGAAAGCTAGTATCAATAGAGGAATCAGAATTGATATTCCTCTTAATTAATTGAAGAGTCAGAGTTTATTAGCAAGGAAAATGAGAAAATAACCTGGAATTATCAGTTTGTCCAAGATACGAATGATGAACCCGAGATCCTATTTTGCTAGGATGAATGAAAATAGGAATGATAATTGGTTAACTGACTATCAGTTATTAAGAGGAACAGAAGAGTTCTTCAATTTAAATGGTTACTCAAATACAGAGTACAATAAAACATTCGATCAAGGAAGCCGATCTTTTATATCGCCAATTGTAGCATCTAGGACGGTAAATAGCGAAGATGAAGAAATCCATCAAACAATTTTAAGCATTTTCAAATCAAAGATCAAGCAATATGAACTGAGTTTTTTTGGATTTATTGAATCAATCGTATTTGATGTTAAGGATAATTACGATCTTACAAGCGCAATGCTTGTAACTGATTCTTTATCTTATTTTAACATTATAAAAAAGGAAGATGTTGGTGTAGCAATTGAAAATATGATGCGAGAAGGACTGTTCATTTTATTTGTAAACCATCGATTTGCTTATGCATTATTCGACAAATATGAAAATATGACTAAACCCATTCCTATTTCTGATTGAAATTTAAAGAAGCTGTTGAAAATGTGTGACGGAAGAATTGGCCTAAAACAATTGATTATGTAGACCAAATGGCTACACTCTGGACAGTGTTCCTCTAGAAAGCGTCAGAGCTTCGCATATTATTATAAGTAAAAAGCTAAACCAAATGAATAGATAACTAGATTTAACAAACAAACTCAGGGCGCTACGCCATCCTGGTTATCTATCTAGTCGTCTCTTTTGATATTGTTTAAACGCCAGTGAACCTCTTGATAACATTCTGTACACATTTTCATTTCGCTTGTATGCTCGCATGAATACATCTTGTCCGCTTCTTCTCCACATCTATTACAAAACTCTGGCAACTAAAGTTATTTTTTACCGTACCGATATTAATCAATTCGTCAAATGTGGCCTTTGATTTGCAGCGTAGGAAAAGAATAGAGGAGGATTGGTTATCTAAACAAAAAGGAGCTCTAGTATGAGTTCTTCTCGTGATACTTCATCCAATCATTATCTAAGATCTCTTAATATGTGATTTTATTTTCTCCTGTAGTTCTGGAGTCATAATCTCTTCCAACTTATAATGATGATCTTGCACAGCATGTTGTTCTGCGTTTTTCATAATTTCCTGTTCTGTCTCACCTTTGCATACATAGTCACAATCCATTCCTACATCTCTACATGATACTGTTAACATGTTCTCTCATTGAATGAGAAAATCATGTTTATAAGGTTAGCAGCCTATTTCTGGCTGCTGTTGGTTTCGCAGGAAATACTGCTGCTCAGCATCAGAGCATGTCAGCTATATTACAATATACCTCAAGATAATATCTCAACCTGTACTTCCTAACGGGAAGCTTTGAACATCTTCCACACAAACGGAATCTACAACAGCACGTTCAAATTTCAACTACGAGGAGTAGATATTTAATGAAGTATGAATCTAAGGATTATTTTATAAGAAATAATCGCATTAAGAAACCAAATCGCAGAAAAGTCCCATAATGTTATTGTCTGATATGTTCTTTTGTCAATATAAGAATAAGAAAATTAAAAAGTTCCAAGAAAAGATTTATTGATGAATTGCCGTAATATATTGATAATATATACTATGTCGATTCACATCGATGTCAAATTCAATGAAAGCCCTAATTATTTTATGATTCTTGATGCAGTATCAAGAGGTATCAACAACCTAGATAAGATATCCAAAGCTACTAAATTGCAAAAGGACGAGGTTGAATTAGTTATAAATGACTTGCTGATGCAGAGATTGATAGTTAAAATTGAAAAGAAAGGATTCATCTTTGGAAAGAAAAAGATGGAAACAGGTATTACTCAGACAGGTATCAACCTTCTCAATGCAAAGAAACAAGAATTAGAACAACAGAATCAACAAATGCAGCGATCTTATAACAATGGCGATGCCACTCGGCTGAAAAGCTATATGGAATCTAATAGAATATGGGTACCAATGATGTTATTCTCGGGGATTATGGATATGATGTTTTTCACATCTGTGATGTCTTTTATGGGAATAAGCATGAATCCAATGGAAAGTGCATTAATAGGAGGCGACGCTAGTTATTATCAAGATATTGGCACCAATGCTGACGGGACCTATGCTGTAGACGACCAGAGCGGAGCATCTGGAGAAAGAGATGGTAACATTAGTGGATATGATTACGATAACGTTGGTTATGACGGACTCGATGATGGCGGTGGTTTTGATAGTTTCTGAAAATCTGATAGATAATATTTTGCATTCTGTGATAGTATCCTGAACATTTTATGACGTTAAGTAAAAAATAACGATAAATTCCAGAGAAGATGGTGCTTCGATTGTTGATGTATATATAAATTAAAGGATCTTTCACAACCAAACAAAGGAGAGAAAAGCTTACTCGAATATACCGAGCTTGCACGAATCCGCTTAGTTTGATATTATTAATATCATCAGAAATTTGCGATGACGATACCAACCCAGTTTGCTACCCACCGCTAGCCGCCAGCAGCTAATCAGCAAGGTAATCATGCCATTACTAATTCATCCTTACTTCTTCGGCCAACCTTTTGACTTTATATTCTGACCACTTTTCTAGGTCTTGGTCTATTGCATATTTTATTTTTTCTTCATCAAGATTTTTTCTTTCTTTTTGTATGTCGTGTGCCATTGTTGAAGATGATGATAGAAAACTGATTTCGGCTAAGGAATTATTTAGAATCCATCTAATAGTCTTCAAGTAATAATAGTAATCATTAAAACCAGTCATTTTTGAGATAGTACTAGCTATTACATACGCCATCAGGTTTAAATGTTTTTCAATTTCTTTGTCCTGAATGTTCCTTATTCTTCGGCTTGACCTTCTTGCGAGAATATGTTGCAGTCGAACGCAGCTATAGACTCGCTTGGTAATTTCAATTTGGTTTATGACGCGGCTGTTTGTATTTGTGTAATGCATAATAATTTGATCCTAAGCTGTAATACATAACTATGGCTTCAAGAATAACAATGGCTTGCGAGATAATTGTCAGTATGTATGATTGTTGTTCTTCTTCTTCTATCTATGTCTACGGCGATCCAGCTTCTTCTCTTTTTCCTCTTGTACATGATGTAATCTATCCTCTTCGTGCAAGAATTCCATTCCACAGCTGCGGCATCTTAAAATAGACTGGTGATGTACTTTTCTTGCATGTTCTATGAGTTCTTGATTTTTATCAAATCTCTCATGACATAGCTTGCATTGGTTTTTTGAGCGATGTAAGAATCCCATCATATATGTATGCAGATATAATATTGTTTATGTTGGATATAAGCCGAACGTTATAATTTTATAATAATTATAATTAAAATATGCTTTTTTAGTAAGATTCCGCACTCGTGGTGGTTTGTTCGTTAACCAGTAAAAAAGTTGTCTGTTTTTCTCATCTCTGTTGTAGTGATTGTTTTAAGCTTCAAACCTTTGATTTGTATCTCTCAATTATCAAACTAAGAACTGAATTGATACTATATCGTCTTGGCTAACTTATACGGTAGATGAATGTTTGAGCCTTGAGGTGTCAATTACTGCCAAGATATGCCTGTTCCTTTTTAATGCTATGGTGGAGTTTACTCTGGAAGTGGTCCTGTCTCTCCACCTTCTAGCATTCTGTCATACAAGTTTTCTGTGTAATACCTCTCATAAAATGACATATGATTTTCCTCTAGATTCATCAGATATTCATGTACCCTCTGGGCTGCTTCCCTTCCAGAACTCATTGCCTTCACGACAAGAGTCTCTCCTGTTGTCACATCTCCTGCAGCAAATACTCCTGTCATTGATGTTTTGTACTGATCATTGATTTCTATTGAATTTTTCTTGCCTGTCTTTATGCCTGCCTTCTTCTGAAGAAACGAATTTGGTTCTCTTCCAATAGCTAGCAAAACACTTGAGCATTCCATGGTAAACTGTTTGTTTGGAATAGGTTCAGGACTCCTTCTTCCCGTGTGATCGGGTACACCAAGCTGCATTGAGTTCATAACTACTCTTACAACCTGACCATTGGCGCCTTCATAAGATTGCGGCTCTGCTAGGAAGTTGAATTTTACCCCTTCTTCCTTTGCTTCTTCCAACATTATAGGATCGGCTGGCATGTCATTTTCAGTTCTCCTATATACTATGGTGACGTTTCCTTTAGTCAACCTCAATGCAGTTCTGGCGCAATCAAGTGCTGTGTCTCCTCCACCGATCACGATGACTTTTTTTCCTAGATGGTGTTTATTTGGATTATTTTTAATATAGTTTTCCACACCGTTAACGAATACCGTTTCTAGGAATTGATATCCATCGTAAATCCCATTGAGGTCAATTCCCGGAGTATCTAGTTTAACAGTATCTTTTGAGCCTGTGGCAATAAGGACCGCATCATTTCCCTGTGTGAGTTGAGAAAGCATAATATCTTTGCCAACCTTAAGACCCGTTTTTATTTCAACACCCATTCCCTTAATTCTTTCAACCTCATAAAGCAATACATCCTTTGGAAGATGATAATCTGGAATACCATACCAAGCGGTTCCACCCGGCGTAGATAATTCTTCATATACAGTCACATGATGGCCGTACCTTCTGAGAAGCTCTGCTGCTGCTAGACCTCCAGGACCAGCACCAATCACAGCTACTTTTTTTCCTGTATCAGGTGAAATTGAAGGATCTGATTGCTTTTGTTGTTGTTGTTGTTGTTGCCTACGTTCCCAGTCTGCAACGTATCTTTGAATCAGTCCGATTCCAATAGGCTGACCGCTCCAACGCAGCACACAAGCGTCTTCACACAGGCCCTGCAGCTGAGGGCAACATCTGGCGGTTACTCCAAGAAGTGGATTTGTTTCCCTTATGCGTTCATGTGCTTTCTTGAAATCGCCTCTTGCAACAGCCTCATTCATGCCCCTGACATCCAGAAGAACAGGACAAGCATCTATGCATACAGGAGTTCCGCATAGGAGACAGCGATCGGCCTCTCTCATGACTTCGTCTTCTGTGTATGGTTGCTGCACCTCTGAGAAATTGTTCTTTCTTTCTTCAGGATTTGTCTTGCCGAAAGGAAACTGGCCAACACGGTTTGGTTCCACCTTCATTAGATTCAATGATCACCTATTGCATACTTATTATATTCTTTTATCATCGCTATCATAACAACATCAAACGATATAGCTTGTACAGGCTATGCAAAACACATTATATCTCCCAAAACAAAAAGACCAGATAAATCACGCTGTGAAATATAATAGATAGGAACTGGCAGCAATTAGTAGTAGCCTACGCTGTAATTAGTAGTATATGACCGTGCATTCCAAGGCCTAATAACTGACCTACTTGTACTGCTCTATATCTGCTGTCTGTGTCTTATATGATGCTCTAGCTCTTGCAGATCAGGGTGTGGAATATTATCTAGCCTACACATATATCCTCGACCTCTAAGGTACTCATTCCCGTGTTTTACTTCAGGATGATGATTTGTAAGGATATAGAATTTTACATATGTTTAAAAATATCTTCTCTAATAGTTCAGTTCTCTATTGGCCTCCTCTTCGTCTTTGTTTTGCTCCAGCACAGAAATTGAGAAAGGACGAAATTCACCAAGTAAATTCTTGGTGAGATCATTCATCACAATCCTTACTGATAAGTCTGAAACTCTTCTTATCTTCTCCTTTCTTTATCTCATCTACCTACTCTCCGTCTGAAAAAATATATGTTATGATATGATATTGTCTCAGACCTTGACTTAAAAATATAGCTGAACCTTCAGTAAAGCTTTTAAATTTGAATCAAATTTGTCTTTTTTGTCGAAACAAAACAAATTAGTCTCACATTGTAACAGCCAGCAATTCCGGGTCTATCACAATTATGATGTACAGTTATTATAATCCTTCCAACAATAAATCTTTAATACCTAAGTAATAGACAAAATTACGATGCTTTGTAGAGGATGCGGAAATGAGTTAATGGCGTTTGAATATTGTCCCGAATGCAATGAAGCTATCCATTGGAAATGCTCTAATTGTGAGAGGGAAAACGAAAAGTCAGTGCATACACATACTAACATGCAAAAAGTGCAAGATCTTTCCAAGAAAGCGTCAGTTGCAGGAGCAGCAGCTGTAGCAACTTTGGTTTCAGGCTTGTCCAGCATAATGTTAATTGCTTAATGGAGATTCTCCTATAAACTAATAATTGGTGTCCTATCGACACACTAGTCTTATCCAGGTCCTTGGATAACAATGACATTTCGTCGGAAGCAGGACGAGCCTTGATTGGTTTTTATTTTTTGGATATGTCGGTTTTCTTGTTGAACCATTAATTTAATTTAAGCGTCATGTTTGGCCGGAGCCGGCCATGGTATAATACAATGAAGTCTGTAAGATATGATTAGTTATGGAACGAGAAAATGTACTGGATGGATGCTTCGAAGATATATATATCATCCTACTTCGAGAGGATTATAGAGAATATGATGTTGGCAGAATGAGTTGCCAAATAACTCCTTTTGCCTAGTCTCCCTCCCTGTAATACATTCCAAGATTTATCTATTGAATTGGGTAACTGAAAGTATGCACGAGTATATCACGTCCTATGTTAATCCATCATATGGCGAGTGTATAGATTGTAATAAAAGAACTATTCATATCTGCCTTAAATGCCATTATTGTTATTCATGCCATTTTAAAATTGAGAAAATAGAAAAGGAACAGAGGAGAATTAGCAAGTATTATCGTCGCCAGCCTAGAGACATCTCTGAAGAATATCCGGTGACGTTTGTTACCTATAAGATAAAATAAGATCAATAGCAGCAGATCATTATTTGAAATAATACATATAGCGAACTGGCCTGCCGCTACTTCCCTCTAGCATTGCGTTAGATAGAGAGTAATAGCGTTCATATGACACTAGCATGTAAAAATAAGAATTGAGTCAAGTATACGAGGTTGTAAAGAAATTTGATGAATTAGAAAACTCTATCAAAACACATCTTGGAAAAGTCGATCCGATATTGATTGTCGATCTGATACTACGTCAAAAAAAAGAGAAAAACAAGAGCCCAATATATACACTGGAGGTTTTCATAAAGGCAAAGCAAAATACTGATGAGATAAGAAACAGAATAATAAACGAAACAGGCATGGTACCTGCATTCTATGATCAGGGAACTCATATAGTAGTGGCACACAAGGTTGATCTTGATGTGCTCAAGATGATAAACGATATTGAAACTGTAGAAAGAATAAGAGGGACTTATGCTGGTGGCGGATTGGCCTCTATAGGACCGGTATATGATTAAAGGCAGTTGCAATGGTTGCAGCAACTGGTTCTTTAGCAATATGATCTTCTTCCTTTGCCTTTCCAGCTGATCTTCTGTTCTGCCATCTAATCCATATAAAGCCGCTAGTCCGCCTGCCAATACAGCAAAGCTAGCCAAGCATGGATGGTGCTGCCGCCGCCGCCATAATCTAATACTGTTATTCTATTTTTTTATTATCTTTCAGTATAACTCTATTCTGCTCTAGCGCAATTTTTCTGTAAAAGGAGAGAATGCTTGACAAATACGATAATATATATTCTACCACTATTTCTCGGTATAATCCATATTGGATTTGCGTTCCCTCGAATACAATTTTCATCCATGAGAGGAACAATTGTAGACTAATTTTAGTTGAATAATTTTAAGTCTATTTATTATTACTTACAACATTTTCCCAGAGGGATGCTGTGATCATGCGGACACTTCCTTGGATGTTTTAACAACGTACATAAAGCATCTGTAAAAATGGTTTTCATATGGTGTTCAATACCGCAGACCATTTCTTCATCAATTTCTATTTTCAGTGCATCTTTCATCATGACTTCAAGTAATCGAGTATTCCTAATCATCTGTTTTCCAATCCTATTTCCTGCTGCAGTCATTCCAACTATGTTACCTTTGTTGTAATCTACTAAATTAGCATCATTTAGCTTGTGGAGCATCTGAACAACAGATGGTTGCCTTACATTGAGCAGTTTGGCGATTGAGCTAACTTTCACTTCTTCACCTCTTTCGCGAATATACCATATCGCTTTTAGGTACATCTCTATGTGCTCTGATTCGGCTGTTCCAATGTAAAGCTCCTCTTGCCATTCATGCTCTGATTTTTTTTGCTTTATCGTCTCCAAACTCCTGTTAATTGTTGACAATTATTATTAACCTTACCGTTAGCGTAAGAAAGCTCTTTCATATCTAAAACTTTAATTCCTTATCTCTGGGTGAGAGCATCTTGTAGCAACAATCTATCAAAGAATTTATCAAATTTTCCATTGAATATTATATCGTCAGAATATAATCCAAGCACTATTACTTTTCCTTTTTGATAATTAAGTTCGTAGGCTGCTACCACGGGTTTTGCTATTGGCGGGTGATAGCTTTGTAACAAGAGATCTGCATCGTAATTCATTAAGATCACATCTTTTTTATTTGTCAGGTACTGCTCTTCATGGTGCTTGTATCCAAAAGGGTTATTTAAGAATATGACCTTGCATGAATAACAAAGGTAGTTGCTGCCCACCCAGAATGATGTATCCTTTTTCCATCTCTCATTAACGCTCTTCCATGCAGACTTGCCATTGAATGTCCAACCATGACCTTCGACTAAAGTTACTGTTTGGGTTCTTTTATCGTATTTTACTTCTGCGTGGAATAAATCGCCGTCTAAGGCAATCAATGTACCTCCATTTGCAACAAATCGTTTTAGATTATCGTATTCTTTCTGAGTGACGTACTCTTGGTGGCCAAGTACCAGAACATTATATTTATTATCTAATCCGTTTTTCACAAATATGTCAGAAGGGCCACTACTGCCGTCGACATCAGCATCTGTTAGGGTATCAATATTTGATTGCGGGAGCAGTGTTTTCAAATAGTGGGATAAGAAAAGCATTGTAAATGCAGATGATGTCGGCGTTAATTGCTTTGGTATTTTGCTTGAGAGTAAATTCAGGTCGGTTGTGACATTCTTTCCTGGTGGTGTGTGCATAAATAATATGTAGAATTTGTAAAATGAATTACTGTATGCAGCGGCTGTAAAAGTAGGCTTGATAATTGCAATATTAAACCTCATTTTGCTAACAACGACGCCGCTCCGACCTCCACTAAATTCATGAGAAACTTTCAGTTTGTTATTTAGAATTTTTTTAAATGATTTGATATTATTCTTCTTGTTGTTGTTGTTGTTGTTGTTGTTGTTGCTGCCGCTGCTGCTGCTGCCAGTAGCACCTACTTCATCTCTTCTGCCTAGCTTATGAGAAACCTTTTGTTCAAGGCCAGGGACGTTTTTATTTGCTAATTTGATGCTATTATTATTGTTTAATAAAATTCCAAATGATAATGGTACTGCTGCTATTCCTTGTGCTGTGACAATCAAGACAGATAGTATGATAACAACAATGTGGATGGCTGACAACGATGACCTACCGTAATCCATTTTAGTTGCCTTTAGGCTCCACCTAATGAAACTATTAGATCTGTAATAAACCCTGCGCACAATCCAACAAAAATGCCCAGCATCAGAATATTGTTTGTAATTTGCTTTCTTCCTGAATTATACATCAAAAGTGAAACATATACCAATGCTCCGCCAGCGGTAGATAAGAATAGTATGTAAGCTATAGGTGAATTCCATAAACTACCTAATATCGTACCAATAAATGTGGGACCTCCACCTATTAATCCTGCCAGTATCAGAAAACGGATTCTGGGTTTTTTTACAAGTCCAGTCAAGGGACCAGCTATTCCAAACCCTTCGGTAGTATTGTGAGCCCCAAATCCAATTATCAATAGTATTGCCAATCCCGTAGCGCCTGAAACATATGATTGACCTATTGCAAGTCCTTCGCTAAAATTATGAGTACCGATACCTAATGCAATCATCATGGCAACTTTGTATGCAGTCACTTCTTGTTGTTGCTGCCATAGTTGTTTCTGCTGTTGCTGTTGCCGTTGCTGTTCTGCTAGTTCTGTTCCTCCTGTTGCTATTCCACTAACACCACCACCACTATCTGAGAATATATTTTCGCCTTCTGCTGTTGGTAATTTACGTGAGAATTGCTGTTGCTGTTTTATAGGCTTGTTCATGTATTTGCTTTCATACCATAATAATCCCAACAGTCCTATTGCAATCCCTCCAAACATGGCAAGAAGATCAAATATCGCATTTCCTACAGGCGATTTACCCGCGAAAGCATCTCTTGCGACGGTCTGTGCAGATTCCCAAGCATGGCTAAAGACATCGATTATGAGAAATACTAATATCCCAATTGCAAAAGCATTAAGGAATCCTTTCCTCTTTGTGCTTAAATTCTGAAGTACAGCTAGAGGGAGCCCTAGAAAAATTGTAAATCCTGCAATCGATCCTAAAAGTATAAGCTGCCAGTAATCCATTAATTTCTATCTTTCTCCTCTGCACATTTCATTTCTTAATGGCATCTTAGGTTGACCTAATTAGACTAGCCTAATATATATTCTAATCGGCAATTCTACTGTCCAAGCGCTTCATAAAGATATTAGATTCGCTTCTCTTACAAGAGTCCCATTATGGCTGATGCAAGTTTAGCCAATTCTCTTCTCAGTCTTTGCTGCTACCATGGGGAATAGGAAATAATATCAAATCTAGGAAACAGACATTTGTCTGTTACCGCATTGCCGCTCTAATAACATAAATAGAATAAGAGTAGCTATAATAATAATAACAATAATAATATGTAATCAAAAATATATACCATATAGATTATGTTCGGAAATATTACTGAGATAATCTTGGCATTAATGGCATTAATCTTAATAGTTGCAATAGCTTTTATGTATCAGTATAATACCATTGCTATTGGTGAACATCTAGGATACATGTGTGTTACTTTAATGCTTAATAATGAAACTATATGTTATCGATAAAAAGCTACACGTACTCGCCAGGTCTTGCCTTGCTAGGACCAACACCATAACCAAAAGCAATACTAAGGCCATTACTAGAATTCATAATACTGGATGACTTGAAGTCTTATGCATATTAAATAGTTACTAGGCCGTCATTGAACAATGCTATATTTTTTCTAGAACTACAAACCCAGTATGAAAGTTCATAGATACCAATTTAACTCGTATTGGATAAGAGAAGAGCAATATGGCTGGGATTATCCACTGATCCATCCACTGGCTCATGCAGCAGGGTACATCGATTTATCTAGGAACTAATAGAAAGAGAATATTTCTTTCCCGACCGTATATTTGAAAATCCCTACTACTTGACAATTATATGGCCGTGCATGGTTGCTGGATGTAAAGAACAGTAATATTCAAAGGTCCCAGGTACATTTGATGCAATTGCAGTAATAAAGTCCTGGTCAGGTGACAGATATGCTGTATTAATGTTAAGCTTGTCTACAATAAAATCATGCCTTACAAAATCTTTGTTGAGTATTACCAGCTTTTTTGGAACTTTTGCAACTGCGTTTATGTCGGGATTTGTTATGTTGAAGGCGTTATTTTGTGCAATAAGCAAAGTACCCTTGAAGTTCTCCAAATTGGATTTCTTATGAGGAATCATGAAATTTCCTATAGCCCATATACTACCTACTATTACAAAGGAAATTGCAACTATAGCGATCATGTTGTTTAGCAACTAATTCTAGACACGCATAACGACATTAAATTCCTATTGTTTGAGTTTATAGCATAATGAACAACCAGTACTGGAATAGTACTGCAATAATAGTTACGTGGGATGATTATGGTGGATTCTACGATCACGTTGCACCACCACAAATAGACAAATATGGTTTAGGCTTTGGAGTACCTGCAATTATAATATCGCCATATGCAAAGGCAGGATACATTGATCATACGCAATAGTCATTTGAGTCCATGCTAAAATTCATAGATTGGCGTTTTAAGTTACCTCCTTTGACTTACAGGGATGATTATGCAAATAACTTGTTGAATGCATTTGACTTTAGCCAGAAACCTAGATCTCCACACATTATCCTGCTTTCACAAGCCCAGATTGATGCAGTAAAATGATACATAGAGGGTTGACAGACAAGTTGATGATACTTTTTCGTCTTTGTTTATTTCTAATTTTATATGCAACTAATAAAAACCCCAAAAAAACGATGGAGACAGCTACAAATCAAGCTTGTTGTCATTCGCAGGCTATGCTAATAGTTAGCCTAGCTAATAGCAATAGTTGGATTAGATAAATTAATAGAATCAAAATGTAGAAAGAATTACTAAAAGCCATATATACAAACAATCTTTCATAAGATGCGCATGGAAGATAGAATAATAGCAATAATATATAACAAGATGCTTATTATAGCAGCAGCCGCCATCTCACTTGTTATAATGTTATTACTAATAATTGCTAGTCCTTTTGAAAGTCCGACTCTGACACAAGTAGCACTAGCCCAAGTGCAGCCTGACAATACATATATACCATATAGTGGTTTTTTAACTACGCCTCCAGAGATAGTGGCTATACCATAGATTTGCATTACTAAAGTTTATTTCTCTTGCATTATCAGGATATGAAGAAAAAGGCATTAAACCATCCAAGTTATAATGCAATAATCGCGACTTCCCTGTTGATTGGGATATTATTAGTAAGCGTTGTAGAAAATATTTACCAAGAGGCTAAAGCCCAATCTCTTAATTTCAATTTGCCCGGGGGAACTGAAGATTTATCTGGACTTGAAAGGGGGAAAATTCAAATCGAAAAAATTATCAATTCAGTACTAACTGGCGTCACAAGCCCTGTTCAAAAAACTCGGCTTCCAATATTAAATGAACCACCAATACTTTCAGATGCAAAGAGGCAAATAATACAGAAAGCTGAAGAGAGGACTCATCTTTATGGCCCGCCTCTTCCAAGATCAAACCAACCCGTATTTGGTCCCTTGTATCAAACTCAGGTTCGGCTGGCTTTTGCAAACCAGACTGGCAATAGTGATATTGGATCCTATCCTGGTCAAATTACAAATAACCAAAGAACCAGCATCCTCGCAAATAATGATACTAGCAGTAACAATACTAGTAGATGTCAAAGCCTGCCAATATATGCTATAACAAACAATGGCCACTATGGTATCAATATTGCTATAAATACACTAGATCGTAATTATGCTACATATTGGTCAAATTTAGGTAGGGGTTCATGGATTCAGGCTGACTTGGGAGAAGAAAAGGTTCTTTGTAGTCTAGATATTGCGTGGTATAGGGGGAATCTGAGACATAACAATTTTGAGGTATCAGTATCTAATGATAGCTCTACATTTAGAACTGTATTAGCTGATGAAAGTAGTGGAACGACAAGATATTTTGAAAGATATGTGCTACCACAAATTGCTGTAGCTAGATATGTAAAAATTACAGTAAACGGAAACTCAGAGAATTCTTGGGCAAGCATAAGTGAAATCAACTTAAATGGATATAGTGTAGGCGGATCAACAAGATCTTCATCATCTTCATCTTCTCTGCAGTCACAGAAAGGACCACTACAATTACAGAAAAGCCTCCCACCTACTGGTCTTCAGATTTACACTAACAAGTCAGTCACCGTGCCACGAACTTCACTATCCCTGGCTGACGAACCAAGTGTGGCTAATAGAGATAAATTGATATTCTATACAGGAAATTGGTATGACGTCAGATCATTAGATGGCGGTTCAACTTGGACATATATTGATCCATTCAAAGATATGCATGACTTTTGCTGTGATCAGGACATCATTTATGATTCGACTCACCAAATCTTTATATGGTATAGGTTAGGAGCATTTGATTCTAACGGCGAAAATCGCTTTAGGTTAGGTATTTCTAGTGATACCTCAAACTGGTTGTTTTACAATGTATCCCCTAGAAATTTAAACGGCACCTGGAGCCACCAATTTTGGGATTATCCACAGCTTGCTCTCAGCAATAAATACCTCTACATAACTTCGAATATGTTTGATCAAAGCGGTAAGCTACTACGCACAATTATCTCACGGTGGTCACTTCAGGACCTGAGTCTCGGACAATCTAATGTCTCATTTAGTTATTACTCAGACAAATCACTATTCAACTTCACTCCTGTTCAAGGGGCAACAGACACAATGTATTGGGCTAGCCATGTTTCAAACAGCCGTATGAGAATATTCCGCTGGTCAGATACAGAGTCAGCAATAACTTCTTACGATCGTGACATTCCCGCTTGGACAAGCAGCTCTGACGTAACCATGTCTTGCAAGGGTCCAGACTCGAATGATTGGTGCGGTAGGGCAGATAGCAGGATATTAGGAGGTTGGTTATCGCAAGGTACCATAGGTTTTATGTGGATGGCATCTGCAGGAAATGGGTTCCCTTGGCCATATCTTAATGCTGCCAAATTCAGATTAAGCGACATGACGTATCTTGAAAGTCCTTATCTCTGGAGTCCAGATCATGCATGGATGTATGGTTCTGTATCACCTAATAGTAAGGGAGACCTCGGTATAGTCGCTTTCTATGGTGGTGGGAAAGTAAATCCAAGCTTGGCTATCGGAATAAGTCAAAACAGTAATAATAATAATAACGATGCCGCCCAACTTCAATCAGCTTGGAAAATGGAACCTGTGATGCGTGGAACAAATGGTCCCTCCGAAAACGATTGGGGTGATTTTCTGAGGATAAGGCCTTATAGTGGATCACTTGTAAACTGGATAGCTACAGGATATACTCTTCAAGGTGGAAGCACAGAGGATTTTATAGAACCAGTGTATCTTGTATTTGGTCCACAAGCAAATACTACAACGATAGGTTCCACTCTGAGAGAATCAACCTCGACAGTAACTCCGACTAGTATCAAACGACAACAAGGAGGAGATATTATTATGTACGTTTTAGCTGTTAGTAACAAGTCTAGTGGTGGTGGTAGTAGTAGCCTACCATCTATAGATAATAAAAAAAGCAAAGACATCGTTGATAAAAGATCAACTTATTATTATCACCCTTTATTGTATTCTCAGATGTTAGAAAGGATGATGACTATAAGCCCGAATAATTCTTCAGCGACAAATGATCAAATCAGTTATTCCTCTTTTACCGAATCAAAATCTGACTCATGGAATTTACAAGGTAATATATATTTTGAAGGTTTGAATTGCAACCCTAAAAAAACGAATATTACCGTTTCCCCGTGCAGCGGCCGTTATCCAAATTATGAAGTAATCGTGTCTTCTTCAAAAGACTGCAAATCTATATTATCCAAGACTAAATCAGATCAAAATGGCAATTATAGAATGAGGTTGGCTCCTGGTAATTACGTAATTTGTCCCAAATCAGATAATGCTACTCTTCCTCATCCATTTGGAGTAGAACAACCAAAGCCCATCCATTTTATAATAAAGGAAGGTACAGTTACTAACCTAGACCTAGTAATTCGAACGGGAATAAGGTAAAGAAGTATTCTCGGTTTAGTGCATGTTAAATCATGCAGATAATAATGAATCAAAGCGTATTGATCTGTACCAATCAGTTAGTCATCCAACTTGCCATCCATTAGTATGAATGCATCTTTTTTGATTCAATAAGGGCGCACACACCATCATATTATACTATATAAAGTATATACTACTGCTGATGAATCATGTGTTAAAAATAGAGCATGTAACATCTTTTGCAGCTATACTCACCATTTTGCATTTTCGATAACATTTATGGCTGTTTCAACCCAGATACCAAAATTAGCAGTAAACCTTACTCAGATGCAACTTATGAGTAGGTCATTAGACCTATACCTCAATTCGAGGTCTGTGATTAGTTATTTCATCATAGGTATTTACTGGATTTCATACCATAAAGTTTTCAACCCGAACAATGTTACAGTAACATTTTTACGCATCAAACCTACGTTCTTTGCGAGCTGCATCTGCAGCTTTTTTGACACGTTCGACGTAGTACTTGTATACTCTATTGTCCTTATTCTCATTCTGAAAAACCTAACAAAATTAAAGATCACACCAATTGCGCTGATTGATCTTTGGATATTGTGACTTAACAAAGTTAATGAAGTATTTAATAAAAGTCTTGCTCAAGGTAAGAGGGTATATGGGTATGATTCGAATTTTAAATAAGGGTTTTTTATATTTTGTTAAACAGGGCAAGAATAAGAAAAATATCAACGAGATATTTAGTAATGTAAGCATGATTCTATCTGTTCTTTTGGCTGTTTTTCTGCTTATTTCAAATACAATTACAGGATTAACAACATATGCTCAACAGATTATCAATGCTAATACTGGTTCTGACAAGAATAATAATCCTATCAAACATATTGTAGTTATTATGCAGGAGAACCATAGCTTTGATAACTACTTTGGAGTTTATCCCGGTGCAAATGGAATTCCTAAGAATGTATGCATGCCAGTAGATCCGGATCATCCATCTAATAATGGCCATTGTGTGAAGCCTTTTCTTTCTACCAATCCGACATCTGAAGATATTCCACACGGTTACCAATCATCTGTAGTTGCTTATAATAATGCAAAGATGAATGGATTTATGTTAGCAGAAAACGAAGATCCTAAAACTATGTCATACTATGATAATAAAACAATACCATATTATTGGAATTTAGCAAAACATTATGTTCTTGCAGATAACTTTTATTCTTCAGTACTTAGCTATAGTTTACCAAATCATTGGTATGCAGTAGCTGGTCAAGCTCCTGCTACTTCGATATTTTATGGTATGAATACAGGGCCGCGAGTTAAAGCTGCTGGTAATTATATTAATCATAATAATAACATTACTCAGCTTGAAAAAGGACGATTATTACAAAGGCCAAAATCTATTCAGAAAAGCTTGGTTGATGAAGAGTATCTTAGAGAGTCTAACATGACAAATACTATAGTAGATTTTTTCATGAACAATAATAATAGTAATACAAACAACATCACATGGAAATATTATGATCATCCAATTCATATAGGTGGCTATGAAAAAGCTGTAAATAGTGGTATGGCATTTGAATATTGGAATCCATTTTCTGCAAAAGGTAGCACATATACTAGATCATATGCTCCTCACTTTGTAAACAGAACGCAAATATTTTCTGATTTGAAAACTGGCACTTTTCCACAGGTTTCCTGGGTAATTCCAAGTGCACCCATTAGTGAACATCCTCCAGCAAATATTATCCTAGGAATGAATTGGGTAAAGTATGTCATAAATGCCATAATGAAAAGTCAGTATTGGAATAGTACCGCAATAATATTGACATGGGATGATTATGGTGGCTTCTATGACCATGTTCCGCCTCCACAAATAGATAAGTACGGTCTGGGATTCAGAATGCCTACTGTCATAATATCACCATATGTCAAACCGGGCTATATTGACCATACTCAATACCAATTTGAATCTATACTAAAATTCATAGAATGGCGTTTTGGCATTTCAGCACTAACAGGCAGAGATATGCGTGCTAACAATATTCTAAATGCCTTCAACTTTAATGAGAAGCCTAACCCGCCATACATGGTTCCTCTCACAGCAGCTGAATTAAATGCAATTCGACCTTACATGAACCTTCCAAAGACTGTCGATTGAATTACACAAAATTTTTTATCTTTTCTATTTATGCTGTTGTGATATATCAACGTCCATTATCCTGTTGAATACTTGCAAATATCTTTCTAATCCCTGTTTTCTGTGTCGTATATCCTGGAGATTATATTGAAGACCATGGATTTGAAGTTTTTGATATTGATCTTGGAGTTCCGGAAGTTTTACGATACACATTCTATAAGGTCTAGAAGCCATTCTATATTATGAGGATTCAATCGTCTTTTCTTCAATGCCTCGTTGATTTATTCATGTTACTTATATGTTCTATATACTTGGTTATCGAGTAAGTGTTGTTAAAAGCCTGCTCTATAATAACCCATAAATCGTAGTAATGCTTTGGCTATTTACATAACGATGTATTAGACTACTATCACGAGGCTCCTTTCCTCTTGGAAATTTATAACAACAACAACTACTTCTAAAGGCAAGAGAAAATCGAGCATGTTTGATGTCTATCATAAACAACTAACTTCGAGTAATACTGAAGAGAGAATCGCGATAATGGAATCGCATCCTTAACCATATCTTATTTTTATGGAAGGCCGCGCTCTCTGCATTAATATAATATATTAATTAAATTAATTATATATACGAAATTATTACAACTATTATACTATATCTAGTATTAATTAATACGATGAAACGTTTTTATATAATAAATTGCAATATAAGTCTAATAATGAGACCGACAACTATGGCTTGAAATCGGTGCTTGGCGGCGCAGTAAACAAAGCTGAAACTGTGGAACCTCTTTAACGGCAAAGGCTGTAAAATTAGGTCCCTACGTGTTCAGAATCGCCAAGCACAATCGAAAACATATTTAAAAATACAATTTTAAATTCTTTGTATACTTGGGCGCTTCAAGAATCTGGTAAATTGCAAATAAATCAAAACTTTGGTATGCCTTTTCAAAAGATAGATGATATAAAGTCATCTATCTGCATCCCGAATAATTCTTATAACAATTTTGATCAACGTATTTTGGAGATATCATATATTGACCGATCAGGTAGGAACAACTCCAGAGAATGTACGTTCAATTTATAAAAAATCACTAATAAATATTTCCGAATATAGAAAAATTGTTAATAGACCCCTTACATTAAGTGAAAAAATATTAGTAGGCCATTTTGCAAGGATGGGAAAAAGTGAACCACAACCTGGCAAAAGTTATGTCTTTTTAAAACCTGATAGAGTGGCATTACAAGACGTTACTGGACAGATGACTATACTTCAGTTTATGCAAGCAGGCCTAAAACGAACGGCTCTTCCTACTACGGTACATTGCGATCACCTAATACAAGCACGAGTCGAGGGAGAATCTGATACAAAGGCTGCAATATATGAAAATAACGAAGTTTACAAGTTCCTAGAATCCGCCTCTAGGAAATACGGCATGGGATTTTGGAAGCCTGGCGCTGGAATCATACATCAAGTGGTACTTGAGAACTATGCGTTCCCCGGAGGTTTGATGATAGGCACTGATTCACACACGCCAAATGCAGGAGGACTTGGTATGGTTGCAATAGGGGTGGGAGGATTGGATGCTGCAGAAACAATGGCGGGAATGGATTGGGAACTTTTGTATCCAAAGCGCATTGGTGTATATCTGACAGGAGAACTCAACAATTGGACTGCTCCTAAAGACATCATACTGAACGTTGCTTCAAGACTTACTGTGTCTGGTGGTACAAACGCAATAATAGAATATTTTGGACCCGGTTCAAGATCAATTAGCTGTACTGGAAAGGCGACTATCACTAATATGGGAGCTGAACTTGGTGCTACATGCTCGATTTTCCCATACGATGAGAGAATGGAGACGTATCTTAGAGCGACAGGCCGCAGTGGAATATCTGATCTCGCAAATGAATATATTGAGATACTGACTGAAGATGCAGAAATAGAAAATGATTCAAAAAAATATTTTGATCATATAATTCAGATCAATCTTTCTGAGCTAGGACCCCATGTAGTAGGACCTCATACCCCAGATCTTGCACGGCCCATCTCACAGATGGCAGAAGATGTAAAAAAGAACGGCTACGTCGATGAAATTTCAGTTGCACTCATTGGATCCTGTACAAATTCTTCTTACGAAGATATGTCACGTGCAGCTAACGTTGCTGAACAAGCTAGATCAAAAGGAGCAAAAATAAAAGTGCCTCTTCTTGTGACTCCTGGTTCTGAAATGGTGAGAGCCACTATTGAACGAGATGGACAGGTCGAATCCATGAGGTCAATTGGTGCTATCGTCCTTGCAAATGCATGCGGCCCGTGTATAGGCCAATGGAGCAGACCGGAGCTAAAGAAAGGAGAACCAAATACTATCGTTACATCATACAACAGGAACTTTCCTGGGAGAAATGATGGAAGAAGAGAGACAATGAATTTCATTGCAAGCCCTGAAATAGTTATAGCTTTAGCGCTTGGCGGAAGGTTGTCATTTAATCCTTTTGCTGACGAGATCACCGCAAAGGATGGGACAAAATTTAAGTTGGATCCTCCTAAAGCTGCACCGGAAGTTCCTCAAGATGGTTTCAAAAGCGTCAAAGACGTTTACATTCCGTCATCTGATGACCCTGAGAGTATTGATGTAGTAATAAATGAAAATAGCAGCAGATTACAGAAACTCGAAGCATTTCATAGATGGGACGGAAAGGATTTTCAAAATCTCCCCGTTCTTTCAAAGGTACAAGGAAAGTGCACTACAGATCATATTTCTCCTGCTGGCGCTTGGTTGATGTACAGAGGCCACCTTGACAAGATAAGTGACAACATGCTCCTTGGCGCGGTTAACGCCTATACACAAGCAGTGGGAACTGGGAAAAATGTTCTCACAGGTGAAATTGAAACATTCCCTCAGATTGCAAGAGAGTATAAACGAATAGGTTTGAAATGGATTATCGTAGGCGATCGAAACTATGGAGAGGGAAGTAGCAGGGAACATGCAGCCATGAGTCCTCGGTACCTGGGATGTGCCGCGGTTATTGCCAAAAGCTTTGCTAGAATTCATGAAACAAATCTTAAAAAACAGGGAATACTGGCCTTGACTTTTGAAGACGCATATGATTATAACAAAGTGATGGAAGAAGATAGAATAAGTATATTAGGCCTACGAGACCTCCAACCCGGAAAACCTGTACGATGTTATCTGCACCACAAGGATGGAAACATGGATGAAATAGGTCTCAAGCATTCTTACAACGAATCACAAATAGAATGGTTTCGTTCTGGTTCGGCCCTTAATGTTCTGCATACAAAGGAAAATTCTTAAATTATTCTACCATCATGCATCCCAAAGGCAGCAGTTTTTTGGGATTCATTCAGGTTTATGGCTTAGTGTGAACATTTTGGCATCATTTTCAAGTACCTGCCCAAGAATATAATGTTTAATATTTTAGGTTGATTGTGCTAATTATTGTAGTAGAATACAAGGTAGAGAATTGTTTATATAAAAATAATTCAGTTACCACATTAGAACCATGACAGATAGCAAAAGAGAGGATGCCCAAGAAAGAATAGAAAATTTGCTGAGGACTAATTCTTCTAAATCATATTCAAAAGAAGAGATAATAAATCTGGTATCGTCTGGCATAGCATCACAAGAAAAAATAGAAGAAATCTTGGGTGAAATAGAGGTGTGGAGTTCTATGAAAGATGTAAAGTCACCCATATTTTCATCATGTAAAGGCGGTACGGTTTACTTCCAATGGGGACATATTCCATAAAAATTTTTGATAGAACCTGGGTTAATGTAGCTATCATTATTTCCTGCTGCTCTATCTTGTCATGGGAACTGATAGTGGAATTCAAATAACTAACTATCAGGACTAGCATTAACTGTTACTGAGATAGCAGTAACTGTTTTGTTTATGACCAGGCATAGCAAAAGGTAGCTAATCTGCTGGATCGTTATATTATTTATATGTTATATATGATAAAGGATGCTTTTCTCTCGCAGTGAGGTGAAATTGGAAAACTGCAGTAAAATGCTGCTAGATGAGGATCAAAAATTTATTTAAATTGTCAAGATCAAAAAATTTCCAGCTCTTGTATGCCAGTTCCCTTCTTAACATCCAACCAGTTATGTTATAGGTGCCTGTACTACTACTATCACTGTTAGTACTACTCCTACTAAATCTCTTATTAATAAAAATGATACACGGTAACGAATTTAGTTTTTACTAGACCTTTCCATTTATTTTCTATGGTTGTATATGGAAGAATATGTCCCTCCATAAATTATATCTTTAATATATTCAGCAGCAAGGAAATCATGAGGAAAACCCAATTCTATCTTGCTTACATAATTTAGCCTTTGCAGTTGTTCATTTGACGATTCAAACTTTAAACATCCTAGATTATCCTTTACTTGAGGTATACTCCTCGCACCTATGATCGGTATTATTTTGCTTCCTCTTGGTAATTTTTGCTGTCTTATCCAATTTATTGCAACCTGTGCGGCAGAACACTTTATCTCCTTAGCTACCTTTGATACTTCTTCAGCGATTAGTAAATTTCTCTCCTTTAACATAATATTGGACATTTCATGGGACTTTATTACATTAAATCTACTCACACTCTGCTCACTGTTGTGTGTTTTTCCTTGTTGCTCTTTTGAGGATGATTCGTTACTATGAGAAGTATTACTGCGGATCCCTCCGTCATAATCTTTTTTACCATTTCTTGCATATTTTCTTGTAAGTACTCCTCCGCCTAAAGGAGACCATGCGGTTACCCCCAAATCCAACTTATTAGCCATAGACAATAATTCACGTTCTGAAGTCCTTTCGATAACACTATACTCAATTTGTATGGCTGCAAATTCAGTCCATCCTCTTTGATTTGCAATAGTATTAGCTTGTGAAACTACCCATGCTGGATTTTGCCTGCTCTTACCATGTCATCTATGGATCGCATCATCTCATCGACTGGTGTCATTGGGTCCCATGCATGTACCCTGTATAGATCTATGTAATCCGTGTTTAACCTCTCTAAACTTGCGTCTATAGATTGT
>JAFAQB010000429.1 GCA_019246625.1 Nitrososphaeraceae archaeon | reverse complement strand
TTCAGGATACCATGATCCGCATCATAATATACACTACGTTTTTTACATAAGGTTTCACTTTCTGATCTTAGAAATAAATGATTCTGCAACTAGCGTATTCCTATGTCTTGAAATATTAATAAACTCGAATTCTGTATCGAATTGGTTTTACTGCAAGCGACCCAAAGCCATACATCATCAGTATAGCAGATCTGAACCATTATTTAGTCTACGAGATAGCAATTATTGCTCTATCTGCTTTGTTGCATGATCTATCATGATTTTAGTTGAAAGCCGATGATTATGTCATTCGATTGAATATGTTATACAGAGCTGCCTTTAGGAATATCTCCTTTACCATATTAGGAAATTTTCTAGCTGTTACATATTCACCGAACATCCTTTTAATAGAAGAGAAAGCAGTTTCTGCTATCCACCTGTGTCCATAGCTTACGCTACGTTTCCATCTTTTGAGGTTTGTTTGTTGTCCTAATACAGACAGACATATTATTCCTAGCACGACAGTTAGTTGACTTAATTTTGGAATTAATTACCTCTTGTCTTTATACCAGGCTTAATGTGGTTCTTTGATAGATATCTCAAATTGTTGTTGTTGCTATCGTACATACCATCTGCTAATATACCCTTGACATGATTATTATTTTCAGAAGCACTGTCTACTAACTTCTTTAGCATCGTACCATCATGAACCTCTTCACTTGTTATCTCCAAAGATAGGATTCTTTTCTTCTTGATGTCAACTGTTACATGTATCTTTAGATATCCTTTTCTAACAACATGCCATTTGTTGTGCTGCATCCATTCTCCACGATTAGCTACTTTAATGCCAGTGCTGTCTTCTAAAGCAATGACAATATCATTTCCTAACTGTTCATTGATTTTAATTAATCTCCAATCTGTTTATACGTCTACTAATAGTACTATAATCGGGTATGCATGGTACTTTATTGGCATGAGCTATGACTACACCTTGTGTTTGTCTATATGGTAGGTGGAAATATGCTCTCATGTAAGCTAGAAGCTGCATAAATGAATCTGGATAGTAGTTGTAAGGTTCACCAACCTTGCCAAGATTCATTTGGGATAATTCATGATCCCATCCATCAAGTACATCAAAATCTAAGAGTACTTGACCACGTCTGACTAGTGATTCATTATAAGAAGGCCAGTCAGTCATACCAGAATAATTTTACTGCTAGTTAGCTAAATGAAAAGTGGTCAAATAAGTATCACTTACAACATAGTGAATCATGCAACAAAGCAGCTCTATCTATAAAGCATCTTTTGGATTAGCTTTCCATATCAAATAACATATTGCAACATAACTTCTGTTTACAAGTGGTTCCAACGCTTAAGTGTTTCTCAATCCAAGAAAACACAAATATGACATATGGATAAGAAGAAATGATCTAGTTCTTTTACATTTAAACATTCTATAATATTATTCTTAATCTGATTATGCTTTATCAGGTAACCATTCTTAACACAGCCAATCCATATTAAGAAAGCTTTTTACAGTTGGCCTATTGCTTCTTCAATACTTTTTCTGTCTGCTGCATTAGCTGTTTGTTCGAGATACTTTATCAAATCTTCTTTGGCTCCAGAGTTATTTCTAAGTTGTAATCTTGCAAGTGCACGATTCTTGTATATGGGTCCAAACCTATAAGAATTGATATCAATTGCTTTTGCATAGTATGATTCAGCTAGAGAATAATCCTCCTTTTTTAAATAATAGTTTCCAAGACCACGATAAGCGAGATAATATTTTGGATTAAGTTTTATTGTTTTTTCATAGCAAACTACTGCCTCTTCCAAATTAAGCTCATTATATGCACCTGCTAATAAGCACCAAGCCTGAGGATTATCGTTGTCCAATTCTACTGCTCTACGCAGTTTTTCTATGGCTTCATAAGTTTTACTTTGCTGATGTAACTTTTCTGCTTCAAAACAGATCCTGTTCGAATCTTTGAATTTCAAATTCTCATTCTTAAAGAGATCTTTCATATCTTTTGGGATAAGTATTAGTGTGATCATATCATCCTGTTCCCAGTCTTGCTCAAATTTTGATTCAGGAATCGCCCCTATTCTATCAGGCTCTGGAATGTAAGTAAGAATTCTACGTTCTTGGGAATTATAACCTGATACAATAGTTGCATGCTGCACAATTTCACGAATGCCAGGAAGAATAACTATCGGAGGAATTCCCTGATCAATTCTTTTTTTAAGGTCCTTAATTGAGCCCTTGTAAATGAAGGATACAAATCCGTGTCTTTCGGCAAGCTCTATTCCTTCCATCATTACAGAACCTTTCAATCCAAGATATTTATTAGCCGTCTCTATTTCTCCTTCTAGTTGGATTTCTTCACCCCAATACTTTGTAACTACATCAATTACTAAAGGGAGGTAAATGTTTTCATCCTTCCCACTAACTAGTGGTAAAGTAATAGAGTGTTCTGGTTGTGACTGCAAGAAGTTTTAGATAGACTTCATTGGAATAAAAATCATTCTTATCATATACCCTGCTAATTAAAGCATCATAAACTTTGATAGCAAATCAAAGCCATCTTTACCACTTTTTTCAGGATGAAATTGTGTACCAAAAATCTTTTTTCTCTTATGGGAAAAAATTTCATGTTTACAGTACACGGAGCTTCCCAGAGAATCAAAGTCTTTAGGAAGCCTTGATACACAATATCTATGGCTTTCGTAAACATTAACTGACTTTCTATAAGATATCAAATGGTTTGGCTTTGATATATTTACAGGTATCATACCACGAATATGACCGTCCATTCTACAAATTGATCCTCCAAGCGTCAATGCCATTATTTCTGCCCCATAACAGATTCCCAATATGGGAATATCATTTTCAAAACAATATTTTATGATCTTTGAGTTTATGACATTGATCTCTTTACTATTCCTTTGACGTCCAGATATTATTGCTTTATCATACTGTTTGTTATTACCTTTATTACTATGATCCACTTCGAAATATTTTCTATATAAATACGTTGCTTGAAGTTTATTTAGACAATCCAATATATTTGGTGTGAATGGCGAAAGATTATCTATAACAAGAGTTGTAGTAGCCAATTGATTCATTCTACCTTTATAGTCTAGTATAATATGATAAAAAGAAGCACTTATAAAATATATCATGTTAGTTAAATTAATGTCTGCAAAACAGAAAATGTTGTTGTATGGTATTGTTGTTGCTTTAGCAGCAACTCTGGTCAACTTTGCAACTGCAAACTTATCCCAACATTCAGTTGCGGCACAATCTGGGGGAGCCAAGGTTGCCATCCCAGCAGGAGCTTCCATTAATCCTGCCAATGGATTTTCACCAAAGTCAACAAATATAAAAGTTGGAGATACGGTAACATGGACTAACAATGACAACACAATACATACAGTAATATCTGGTACAGGACTAAGCGACGCAAATAAGGGAAAAAATTTTGATTCTGGCCTTAGTGCGCTAACCACTACAGGGAAAACATACTCTCATCAGTTTACGAAGGCAGGAGACTTTCCGTACTTTTGTGAGCTTCATCCTGCGATGATTGGAAAGGTTACCGTGTCCTAGACCGAAATCGAAGAGCACCACCAACTGATCAAGAACAGACAAACTCAATCCTCTTTTTCTTTAGATTGTATTTCTTTTTTTAAAGCTTTTATTACTAACGAATTTAATAATAATAAATATGATTGTCAATTTTGAAGGAAAAGTACATTGAATGGCATAGTATGGTATGTACAAGCTCATAATAATGCTAAAGATAATTATCACAACTATTTAGATAGAATAAACCGTTAATTGGCTCTTAACAATAATTTCTCTCTTTTTAATTTCTCTATTTGTATTTGCCTAATTGCTCTATCCAAATCAAATTCTAATTTCTTTATCTTTACGAATCCGTTCTTGGTCAATAAATAAGTCAAGAAATCATCATCTTTTATGTTCAGTTTTTCTCTAACTTTCTTGGGTATTGTAACCCTTCCTCCCTTCAATATTCTAGAGTCACCTAATACTTTTTCATTATATATACAAATATCTACTAAAGAGCTATAGAAAACCGTTAAGTTAACAGAGCCCGTTAATTTACTCTGGCTAGCCCTTTACAGATCAGGTAAACTGCCGCGTAGACAGGAATTCTTGCTGTTTCTTTCCTTATCTTGAAGGATTGACCTCTTAATTTTAGTTTTATAGGTACTTTCATTTCCACATTGACTTCCTTATCTGATAAAAGACAAGCATCATTTAACGGATCAAATGATTCTATTTCGTTGTTACATCTTATTTTGGTTAGTCCACTCTTGCTATTTATAGTACCTGCCATTCTGAATATTCTATGAACATCCATTGTCACTTGAGGATCAATTCTGACCCCAATGTCTTTAGCCATTTTAAGCAATTCTGCCTTAAATCCGCTATATCCCCCTTTTTGTTGAACCATATTATGCAATTTAGTTGTTGATGTTTGATCAATTCCTAATTTTTGAGCTATCCGTCGACGCCAACCATACATCATTCCACTCTTTGGAAATTTAACTAAGAAACCGTCGCTAGATGCTTCTGCTTTTCTTATGCCAATACTTTCCGTCATCATATCATTACCAATTAGATAGCCTATAATATCTGATCTGGCCTGTGAATCCAATCGATGAAACTCTATATCTGAAATATGAATGTGGTACCCGTTATTGCCTGAAAAATATATACTAATAGTCTTTTCTTTTATACCCAGATCAGAGATTAAGAAATCAACTAGATGCTTAACTTCTTTTTTCAATCCATAGTTACACTTGTTGCATGGAATGGATACATGATTTAGTTTTCCTGTTTTACAATATATGCATACATCAGCCTTGATTTCTTGTGGCTCTCCGCAATTCGCGCATATAATATATGAATGCATTGCTTCGCAAGGCAAATGCAAGTCCTTTGCATCAATATCGAAAATAAGATCTGCGCCAACCCACTGCTTTTCGTGCATATCATAAGTTGGAAATCTATAGTATGCATTTGAACAGTAAACATCTGAAGGAACTTCTTTAATCAGTGTTGCCAGAAGTTCACCAATATTTCTAAATGAGAGGTGTCTAATCATGCCTGCTTCAAATAGCATGAATCCAAATTCACGTTCTTCAATGCGTTCTGGGATTTCAATAATTTTACTATGCTTGAAGTAATATTCTCTGAATGCACTTCTGAGTAGCACTATATTTTTCTCATACGAATTGTTATTGATACTGCTAACCATTATAATTCTTCGAATTTCTTCCAAATTGACTTGGGTTTATTATACCACTGCATTCTTCAGTTGCAAAGCAAAGATTTTCATTTCGAAGTTTTTCACATGAAGGAACAGAATATTTTGTATGGCTGCCTTTAGTACCTGCAAGGTGCTCCACCTGATATCTGGTAATCTTTTCATTAAAATCAGGCGCATTGTGAAATAAGATTACAATGTCATCTATACTTTTCCCAATCGCCAACATGTATGTTGCAAGCATTAATCTTGCCGAATGTGGAAGGTTTTCTCCTTGGTTCATTACTTTTAATGCATGTCTGATGCATGGGGGATAATAACCTGTTACTCGATATATACTATGCTCATACTTGGGTACAAGTTTGACTCTCAACTCATCAGCTTTTAGCTTAATTGTTTCTGGAAATGTAGACAATGTCATCGACTTTACCCTATTATAAATCAGAGTACTCAGTTCACTTCTAATGAGCCTTACAGTTTCTTCAGCATCAAGATAGACATATCCCATATGTACCAATCTATTTATTAATTTCCATTCTTGTTCATGGAAGTGGGAGGCTCGCATAAGGTAGTCCGTAACTCTGACTTTAAACAATCGATTATCTGTAGAATCAACATCAACAGTGACTTTGAATAACTCCTCAAAAATTTTAGACAGAAGAAGATGTTTCCTTTGTTCATTTCTTTCTTTCTTTAAATCCTCGCTTAAAAATCTCTCTGCCCTCATCGCTTCAAACAGGGAATACTTCTTTAGGATCAGTCCTATTCCAATATATTTTGCAACCATAAGTGTAACAAGAAAAGTGAGTATTTCAACTTCATATTTATCCAATTTCTGATAGATTGTTCCGCTGATTAATTCTGTCTCCATCCTCTCTGCTGCTCTATTAATGATATGCCTCATCTCAGGTCGATTAAATTCTTCAAAGTCAAAGTGCGTTTCTCGAATATAATCTGAGGCTTCATTTAAAAAAGGATATTTAGCAATATCACCTGTTCCGAGCTTTATAGACAATGTCGACAGCAATTTATAGATATACTGTAATAAAAAGACCAATGTAAAATTATATAACCTTTTAAATGGTTGATATTTTAATGAACAATGGATCTCCGAATAGGGTTTCATGTATCAATTGCTGGTTCAATATCAAACTCAGTTGCTAATGCTCTAAAAATTGGCTGTAGTGCTTTTCAGATATTTAGCAGAAATCCTAAAGGCTGGAATGCCAAACCAATTGGTAATGAAGATAGCAAAATTTTTCAGATGAAACTGGCTGACAGCCGGATTCAGCGAAATTCAGTCATAGTCCATATGCCATACCTTCCCAATCTATCATCTCCCAATGGAGAGCTATATAAAAAATCAATTAGTGTTCTCTCAGAAGAAGTGTATAGGTGCTCCATACTAGATATTTCTTATCTTGTAATCCACCTTGGAAGCCACCTGGGAAAAGGGTCAGAAAATGGAATCAGTCAATTGATAAAGGCTTGTAATTATGCTTTTGACAATTACAAATCATACTATCAAAAAACAATTCCAGTCACCGTACTCCTTGAAAATAGTGCTGGTCAGAAAAATAGCATAGGCAGTAAATTTGAGGAGATCAGTTTAATATTGGATAGACTGGCTTCTCGAAAATTTGGTGTATGTCTTGATACATGCCATGCTTTTGCTTCAGGTTATGATTTAAGGACAGAGACTGGAGTTGACCAAATGCTAGAACATTTTAACAAAACAATAGGGTTAAAGGAGATGAAAATAGTACATCTAAATGACTCCAAGGGAGATCTAAATTCTCATTCTGATCGTCATGAGCATATTGGACTTGGAAATATTGGGAAGACAGGATTTGGTGCGTTATTTAAGCATAAAAAAGTCACTAATTTACCAATTATAATGGAAACTCCAATTGATGAAAAAAGGGGCGACCCCGAAAATCTTAAAGTTGTTATCGACCTTATCAAACAATGATGGTGGCAACACTTTAAGAAAGATACAATCATCCACCATTACACATTCAAACGATAACCTTGATTTGTGTGAGAAAAGATATTCTTATAGCAAACCTGCCTGATTTATAACAATTGATACGGTGAATTTATATAAATAAGATTTTGGCTAGCTCTTCAATTGATAACAAGAGTCAATTAATTCAATCATGGGCACTACTAACGACGATGAATTATTGCATATGTAGGGGGAAGGGAAGATAAATCCACTACTACATAAATCTAAATCCTTATTATCTTCAAAATATGAAATTCTAATTAAATATACACTCGTACCATCAATCCCCCTTTCAATTATAGCAATTCTATCTGCTAATCCTCATACTTGGGTGACATCTGAAATTCATCATTTCTATATAGAGTTGATTGCAGTAATACTTGCCGCTGTCCTGGCGTTCTATTATCTTTTAAGGGCTAGTACATTGAATGATAAATTCAGTCTTTTTGTTGGAATAGGATTTCTTACAAGTGCTTTAATTGATATGCTACATGTGATAGTATCCTATGTTGCTTTTGATAATCCTATGTTTCTCAAATACTTTATCCCTCAGACATGGTTTGCTGGAAGAATATTTCTAAGCGCCATGCTAGTAATGGCAATTGTGAAATACCCTACTTTATCATCGTGGTCATTAAAAGAAAATGAAGAGAGAGGAAAACGAAAGCATTATCAGCAGCATAGATCAGAAAGAGAACAACAGCAACATCAGCCAATTAGATTACAGAAAACTGTCAAGGTTTATTTGACAATTCTTGCAATACTTGCGGCAAGTACTGCAATAAGTTCACTATTCTTGGTTTTACCTGCTAGTGTAATAGATAATTATTCTATACATAGGCCTTACGAGATACCGCCGCTTGTATTATTTGTAATTGCTTTATTTTATTTTTACAAAAATCAGCTTTATAAGAGAAAGGATGTCTTCTATAAAGGGCTGTTAGGCTATCTAATAGTCGAAATTTTTGCTCAAATTATAATGTCTTATTCCGCTCAACCATTTGACACAGCACATAACGTAGCTCACGTTCTCAAAGATGCTGGTTATTTTATTAATATTATAGCGTTAGCATTATCAAGTATTCAGTACAATGAAATGTTGAAGCAAAGTAATGATAATTTAAAAGAAAGGGAAGAAATAATTCGTATCCAATATGAAAGACTAAAAGAAGCAGATAAGATGAAAAATGAATTTATCAATGTAGCAGCTCATGAACTGCGAACTCCGATACAACCAATACTTGGATTATCTGAAGTTCTTCGGTCTAGAATAAAGGATGCACAGCAACAAGAGTTATTAGATGTTGTTATTAGAAATGCGAAAAGGTCTCAGAGACTTACAAATGATATACTAGATGTGACAAAAATAGAAAGTCAATCACTAAACCTAAAGAAAGAGTGGTTCAATTTGAATGATGTAATAACAAATACTATAACTGATATATTATCAAATAGAGAATTTGCAAATAAAGAGAAGAAACAAATCGTCAAGCTCCTATACAATCCCCAAGATATTTATGTAGAAGCAGATAAAGAAAGAATAACCCAAGTAATTTCCAATTTGCTAATTAATGCTATTAAATTTACTGAAGCAACGAAACAAAGAGAACAAAGAACTGTGAGTATTAGTACACAAGCTATGGATAATAGCCAGGCTCTTGTAACCGTTAAGGATACTGGCATTGGCATAGATCCTGAAATATTGCCTAGACTATTTGAAAAATTTATCTCAAAATCTTATCAAGGAACCGGACTTGGCCTATTTATATCAAAAAGTATCATAGAAGCTCATGGTGGTAGAATATGGGCTGAGAATAATAATGCTGACAAAGATGGCAAAGAAAAAGGTGCCACTTTTTACTTTAGCCTTCCATTAATTAAGAAACAGAAGCATCAGCCAAGTTTCAAGGAAGAAGTTAGTTATCAACAGTAACATCAACTGTATTGTAATAATTTTCCTTGTTGTTTTAACATTTAAGGCTTTCGTCGTGC
>JAFAQB010000307.1 GCA_019246625.1 Nitrososphaeraceae archaeon | reverse complement strand
GATATTTGTAAAAAGTATAGTGTTTCTAGGAAGACATACTATAAGAAGTGGAAGAATAGATACAATAACAGCGGCATAGATGGTCTCTATGACCAATCCAGAGTGCCACATGCGATAAAGTACAAGGTAGACAGAGCAACAGAAGAAACTATCATGGATCTGCGATTGAAGAGATTTGGTTGCAACAGAATAAGGTTTAGGTTAAAAAGATTAGGTGTGTATGTATTTGAGTAGCAGGACAATCATCTACAAGATACTGAAAATACATTCTCTTAACATACTCAAATGTAAGATAAAGAACAGAAAGTACATACGGTTTGCAATGAAGCATACAAATGATATGGTACAAATAATGGATATCCTTGGACCATTTTATACACGTCAATCCAGTGCGAGAAATTATTATATTATAAGCTGTATAGATGACTGCTCAAGAAAAATAGCTAGCATATGGTCTGAAAAGAAAGAGAAGTATTGATGTCTTAGATGTACTTGAAGAGTGGATTATGGTAAACGGTAAGCCCAAGAAAATAATGCATGATAATGGTAAACAGTTTACATCCTCACTCAATCTTTAAACGCTTTCTCGAGCATAACAGGATAAAAGATAAGCCGATTCCAAAGTCTTATCCACAGCTACAAGGAAAGATAGAAGCATATAACAAGATAGCCAAGAATGAGTTCATTTCAGTAGAGAACATTTCAAGCGTAGATGATGGAAAGATGAAGTATAATGATATGTTTGTCAAAGCATACAATGAGAAGAGGGAACATGGGGGTATAAATGGATTAACACCATCTGAGATGTTCCTACAAACATTCAATAGATACAATAACGGAAATAAAGCCAAGCAGAAAACTGTAACCTATGTCAGTATCTAAAACTGTTACCCCTCTCTGTAAGTACTACAATTAACAAACTGATTTCAAAAAGGAACAGTTTGCCACGGAATGCGTCAAACAAGTTACATTAAAAAGTGCGAAATATCAACAACTAAATAACCTTGTTGAAAATGACGCCATCTATTAATAACAATAATATCCTGCTAGAACTTTCCAATAATTACACTTTTGAATACTTAGATAAAAGTGGCATAACACCAGATCATGATATTTGCAGGAGATCCAAAGCATCAGTACTCTTTTTATTGCCGTACTTATTATTATTAATTGTATTCATATGTTGTTGTCGTCGTCATCATCATCAGTTGGCATAACATGAAGAGGTGGCGTTTCTAATAACTATGTCTCTTCAGAGTTATTTTCCACTTTCTGCCATGAGAGACAAACAGCAGAAAACACTTTTAGAAATTGAACAAGCTTTGAAATCAGGTTTTAAGCACATATTTCTAGAAGCACCCACTGGCTTTGGTAAAAGTCCAGTCGCAATTGCATTGGCCAGATATCTTGGGAGTTCACATATATGTACAGCCACTAAGGATTTACAAAGCCAATATTCGAGAGATTTTCCTTTCACTCGTGAAGTCAAAGGTAAAAGTAATTTTCTGTGTATTGTAAAGGACGAAATGGGTCTAGATGAAACATGTGAGTACGGCCCTTGCATGAAGGATGATAGTAGTTATGATTGTCTTTACAAGACAAGATTAACAGATTACAGAGTTGAAGGCCAAAGTACAAAATATGAAACTATAGATCTAGATGAGGTAGCCAAGAAAAGATATATTGACAAGCTAAAATCGCAATCAAAGATTGTAGAATTTGGATGGAAGCCCTGTCACTATTATCATCAAAAGTGGATCGCAGTTAGATCTAGTCATACTATTTACAATTACAAGTATTTTCTTTCTGATCTTTTCTATTCGAACAACATACAGCAGAGAAAATTGCTTGTATTTGATGAGGCTCATACAGTAGAATCCGAAGTAGCAGATTTTAAAAGTTTTACAATTTACAGAGATGCTCTTACTCGTCTTCTTCCAAAACTGCAATTTCCAATAAAAAGAGAATATGAGATCGAAACATGGAGAGATTTTGCTATCCGCTTGAGAGATGAACTACTTGACTTCATTGAAAAAGCCAGTGTAGAATTAGAAAACAATAATAACAATAACAAAACGTATGAACCATTTACTGAAAAGAATCTTATCGATGCTTTGACAAAGGAGAAGAACCTGGCTGCGGTTATTGAAGACATGAGATATAATAAAGATAATTGGATAGTTACAACTGTTGAAAAGAGCATCAACACTCAGCTACAAAAAAAAATAGTGCTTACTCCACTTAATGTTTCACGATATTTTAAGGATATTCTTGACATGGGAGCAATAACTCTTTTTATGAGCGCGACAATCCTAAGTAAAGATTATCTGTGCAGAACCGCAGGACTCAAATCCGATGAAGTAAAGTTTATCCGTGTTGAACAATCGGAGTTTCCCATCAAAAACAGGCCAATTTACCTGATGAATGTTGCCTGGCTTAATGCAAAAACAATGGGTCAAAGTTTACCTGCCATAGCCAATGCTGTTAACAACATTATGAGTACACACAAAAATGAAAAGGGAATAATACATACAACCTCCTATTCTCAGCTGCAATTTATAAGGGATAATATAAGTAAAGAAAATTCTACCAGACTTATAGAAACCGGGCCAAAATTTGATCGTAACAAGATACTCCAAAAACACACTCAGTCCACAAGTCCTACAGTATTGATATCTCCATCTTTATATCTAGGAGTGGATTTGAAAGATTACCTTTCCAGATTCCAGATCATAGTAAAAGTACCTTATCCTGATCTGACGGACAGAAAGGTTTCTGCAATGAAACAACGAGATCCAAAGTGGTATACATGGAATACTATCTTGAGGTTAGTTCAAGCGTATGGTAGAAGTGTTAGAAATAGAGATGATTTTGCAAATACATATGTTCTAGATAGTAGTATTTCATATCTGCTAAGAGATGCAAACAACATGGTGCCAAAATGGTTCTCAGAGGCGATAACTCAAAGATAATGAGGAGCATGATAATGGAAATAAGCTTTTAGAACATTCAAACATTCGAAATTAAGCTTATTGTTATTATTATTATCGTTAACATCATCATTATTATTATTATTTTAAATTAATAAATAAATAAATAAAAAATATTGCACAAGACAATATCCTCAATATTTTATCGTAAAATAATAACAAAAAGTTATTGAGCCACGACCGAAGACGGTCTTGCTTGTAAAATAACATCCAAATCTCTTGTCTGACCATTCCTATTTATAGTAAGTTTTATTCTATCATCAACAGATTTGTGCAGCTCGATATAGTTGATAATATCATCTATACGTTTTACAGTATGTCCATCTATTGCTGTTATGATGTCGCCAATATGTGTGCTTGCACCCATTATATCTTGGCTCGTTCCTTTTAGACCTGCTTTGTCTGCAGGGCTTCCAGGTTGAACTGAACCTATTACTACTCCTTTGTAATTTGGAGGTAAACCTGCACTCTGAGCTATTTCAGGGGTTATGCTACCCCCAGCTATCCCAATCCAAGGATGATCATAACTTCCTTTTTGAATTAATGTTGGTACTATACGAGTTATAGCATTAGAAGGAACTGCAAATCCTAATCCGGAGAATGCGCCGGTCCCAGAAATTATGGCAGTATTCATTCCGACCACCTCGCCCCGCAAATTAAGTAAAGGCCCGCCGGAATTTCCAGGGTTGATGGCAGCATCAGTCTGAATCCCATTTGGTATTGAAAATCCAGTATCTGGATTTGGTAGCAGCCGCCCAATTTGGCTTACAATTCCTGTTGTCATAGTGTCACTAAGTCCAAATGGATTACCAATAGCTATTATCTGCTGACCTACCTCCAAACCAGACGAATTTGCAATCACAAGAGGAACAAGGCTTTCGGGCGAGGATAAATTGGTGTTATTGTATCTAACTTGTAGAACTGCAATGTCACTGGATGCATCATTTCCTATTACATTTGCTGTATACGTATTTCCATCTATAAATGTCACATCAACTGTTCTGGCTCCATCTATTACATGACTATTTGAAATAATATGTCCTAGCTTATCGTAGACAAAGCCAGAACCTAACCTCGTAGACTGTTGATTGTCTAATGGATTATCACCATTAATAATTTGCATACTGCTGTTTGGTGATGGTGTCTTGCTTGTTATTTGTACAACAGAGTTTTCCACTTGTTTGAAAATATTAGGAAGAGGAGAAGAAGAAGGGGAAGAAGTTGTGCTTTGGGCTGGTAATGCTACACTTTTTATCGGAATATCTTGGAAGCTTATTTGCTGTGCATTAACTGTATTATGATATATTTGTTGTTGTTCTAGTTGTAGTAGCAGTTGTTGTTGTTGTTGTGACTGTATTAAGCCTATAATATTTCTTGAGCCATTATTATTGGTGCCGGCGGTGATGAATTGAACCATGACAATAGCTCCAAAAGCAACAATTATTGAAGTCAAAACTAGTTTTCTGCTTTTATTCATTACGCATCCTAAATGCAAGTAATGATACACTCAGTTATACGTTTTCCTGCCAATGATACCAAGTCATTGTCATTGCATAGTTTATTCATTAGTACTAATAAAAGAGTTCAATCTAAATAGGAATAACAATAATAAATATTGTAGAAGATTATACGAATCAAATTGAAAAGAATTAAAGGTAGATGAATGCAGCATGTTATATAATAATATAATAATTATATGATAATTCCGCTCAACTAGAGATGATAAGAAAGGTGGATTCAATCTATAAGAAGACTGCTGTTATATTTGCAGGTAGGAAATAATAATAATAATAATAATAATAGTCGCAACTCCTTACATTTATGGGTGATGATCCCAAATGGAGTCCCATGAAATTAAGATAGGAGCGTGGAATGACAATGATTGAAGAGAGGCTACCTTTGCTATCTTAGTTTTTGTATTGAATAAACGAATAGCGCAGATTGAATTTAAGGTGTAGCCAAACACGTTAAATTGACTTTGTTGTTGTTGATATTTCTGCTCTCTTTTTATATATAACTGGTTTTTCGTCCACATGTTAACTATTATAATACCGGCAATCTTGACATGGCAGCAGTTGTCAATAACGATTAAATTAACTATGTTAATCATTACCTAAATAATAATAAAAACAAAACAGGATTGGGTAATTTCAGTGAAACAAAACGGCAACGGAAATATTGATTCTAGTGACCTTACTGCATCCCGTCGGGGTATCATTGCATTAATCGAGAGTTTTATTCAAAACATACTTCAAGTAAAAAAAACACTTTTTGGACTTTCCATTTCTGCTTTGGTATTAGCACCACTTGCAATAGCACTTTCAGTATTTTTGGTGCAAGATCCTTCTTTTTTTGCTGTTATTGAAATGGAAAATGAATTTGGACTGGTACTTAGCATATTATTAGGTGCAATTATTTTTGTTTCTTCACTGTGGCTAATAGCAGGAGTCAAACAGTATCGTTCTATAAGTTCCTGGAACAAAAGGTATCGTGAATATGTAAAGGATAAAGAGAATATCAATAGAAAGCTTGCATTATCACAGCAACAAAATCAAGACTTCGATCAGGGTCATAGTGACATAGGACTTGATGATGATGACAACAATGCCTAATTTATTAGCCAGTATTTTGGCATCTCTTTTTCTTTTGCTATAGCCACGCTTGGTATTACCTTTGTTTCTTGAATTTATGAATTGTTTTGTGTTAACTATAGTTGTGGGTTCCTAGATCTTTCTCTTTTAATTTGGTTTACTATTGTGGTCCCTTTGTTTAAAGATTTATAATTTGCCAGAAAGGCACGAAAACTTGCATAATTGACTTGCAACTATTCTTATTATTATTATCCTATAATATACCACAAATTACTAAAATTCGTAGTAATTACCATTAGCATTACTATTACTATTATTACTTCTTCTACTACTACTATTGCAGCCGCTGCTGCTGCTGCCCCTGCTGCCGCCATCTACCTATATTGTGATAAATTGGCTTTCTCTTCAGGCTTCATTTCTCTTTGCGTCTTGATCTTTTTGACTGCCTCTTCAAAATGGCGCATTGAAACAAGTGCGTCAGAAGTGTGTTTTGCTGCTTCTTCCGGTGTAGGGTACCTTTGCAGATATTCATGTAATACCAAGGAAATTGCAGTATTTGCAATCGCTGATACATCA
>JAFAQB010000162.1 GCA_019246625.1 Nitrososphaeraceae archaeon | reverse complement strand
AATGCATAGAGATAATGCTTGATGCTGAAAAACACTGAATGCTGCTATCCATCTGTAGATGTTTTTTTTTAAACTAGAAGATCGAATATTGTCTGAAAAACAATTATGTCAAGATTGAGAGAGCATAATCTTTGAATACTTTCCATTCACTATGCTATGATGATTTATGTAGTTTGCTATAATTAGGTTTGGTATAGCAATTGATGCTGATTCATATACCACTTGTCTCCTTTTTGTCTACAACTATGGCATGCAAACACGTCAGAACGTCCTAACCTGATTATTGTTTTTGCTACTGCAGAATCATTCGTAGCTGTTTGTTATTGTTGTGATATTAGTGAAGACCGTTCTCCTGCTGTTTTTTCTGAACTTGCTTTTTCATTCTCATAACTATCGAGGTTGCTGCTGATTTAGATATGAAGTACAAGGTGTCACCTCTTAGTATATGGCTTGATCCAACAAAGACCAATAAACGTTTTGATAGCACATCGATATAGTAAGAATATAATGCATTGAAATAGTAAAAGAATGTAATGAGCATAGTAGAGATGCGAATGATAATAAGAATGACAGTACTTCTAACACATGGAAGTAAAGTGAGATATCACTAATTGAAGAGATTTTGCTTGCCTAGTTATTATTATTTATGAGAAAACCAGTTTCAATAGAATACCTGGTAAAAAGACTACTGGCAGAGTTGGATTACTATAAAAGTGCTCATAATTAGCCAGCATGCTATTAGAGCCAAGTCAGGTCAACTTTTATTGCTAAAATATGTATTGCAAATCATTAAATTGGAAGACTAAATGAAAATGTAGCTCCTTTCTTACCATCACTATTGTTCTCAGCCCATATTCTACCGCCATGAGCTTCTACAATACCCTTGGAAATATAAAGACCTAATCCTGAACCTGTATCTGATTTAGTTGCAAATTTAGAGAATAATTTATCCTGTATATCAGGGTCAATACCAGTGCCTCTATCTTTGATGCTAACAATAACTTCATCATTGTGATTATTACTAAGGCTGCTCTTACCAGTGGTACCATTCTTCCATATAAGCGTGACCAATCTATCAGAAGATTCAATTAAGCTAAATGCTATCGGTTCGAATTCTTTTCTGACTAGTGACTGGTCTGTAGTAGTAGTTTTAGTGGTGGTGGTGACAGTAATAACAGTTCTTGCTTCAGATGGTAATGTAAGAAATTTATTTGTCAGATAAGTTTTGTAAATATTCAATCTATTATCAACACTATTCCAAAGAGGCAAAAGGTTTGGGGGAAGAGGTTTTAGATTTAGACCAGAAATCTTTCCTCCTTGCTTTAAAGTCATGATGTTAGATTCTAAGCTGCTCATCGCATCTTTTAGTCGCGAGGCGTCAGAAGTAACAGGACGAGGAGATGAAGCTAAGCCATACAGGTATTTTTCAGTCTGTAATAACAAATTGGCAGTAAGATATCTATTCTTGCCAGCAATATTAATCGAATTTTCCTAAAGATGATTGTTGAGATTGAAAATATGCTAGTATGCTGAAACTGCAAACAACCAGGACAATTTCTATTACAACCAATAATGTTATTTTTGAAAGCATTTTAGAATTTATTTTTTGCCACCATGAAAACAACTAATTTTTCACATTCCTACACCTTGTCCATTTGGACATTCAAGACCTGTCTTCTTAAAGCTTGAAATTGCCATATCCTATCCCCTTAGCTCCGAATGTGGCCATTTTTAATATAGTATGAGAATAGTTGCACATATTTATTGCTAATTCTGGTTCTGTCGCATTAACGTCGGATAAGAGTATTTAAAGTAGTTGTATCAAGTCGTCGGACATAGTCTAAAATAGAGTACTCTACCTCTCTGTCAGTGTACTCTTCTAGCTTTAAATATGGTATTTTTTCTTTCTCTAGAAGACATTATGAAAAGAATACATGCTCTTCTTAACTATCGGGGTATCCTTATTTGCGGCATTTCTAACCTTAACCTATGGAAAAGAAATCGATTTAGCTATGGGAAACAAGAATACCTCCAATTACCTAACAGTAACTATACTGGTAGTAAACAACATAATAATTTTTTTAGAGAGAACCAAAAGGAAAAGAAGAATGTTCAACAAAGCATTGATAGACATGGTTCTTTGTTATGGAAGGAATGGTTCAGTCACATAATAACAAACATGCAAGAAAATAATAATAGAATAGTGTGGAGCTTCCCTTCTATTTTCCTTGGCGTATTTCTCAACTCTTAGACATAAAAAGCAGATATTGCAACACCTATATACAGGACACAAGGATTTGTATGATTCATTGATGAAGATAATAGCGTTGGAAAAGTCTCAACACAGAAGAAATACATAATAGGATCAATGATTTGATAGTTCGTCTTAGAAACAAGGAAGAGTTAGGATTTCAACCACTTCGTCGTAAATGCGAAATATGTATTGATTATTATGACTGGATATATAGACTACTATTTAGAAAATCACTAGCCAGATTTAGAACCCCAGATTCTTAGCACTCGCATTTTGAATCAAACTAACCCATTTGTTCTCTCCTTCGACCTTAATCCCACAGGCTTCAGCAGGAGTCTTATTGTTTAACGCTTCGTGTGACCTCATATAGTTATGATATATTTGATAGCCTTTCAATATGGGTGTGTAAACCGTCTTTAATCCTCTCATTACTTTCTCCCTATCTCTGACTTCACCGTTGAAGCGTTCCATCTTGTTGTTATTATGGTCTCCCTGTAACCGAATGTGTTTGATGTGCCTTGTCCTTGGATTGCTTACAGTAAAGAACTCCTTTTTGAAACCTTCATTAAAGTTACGGGCACCATCGCTAATCAAAGTATTAGGTCTTTTACCAGTTAGTTCTTTTCCTTCTTTGAATAGCGGGTTTATGTTGGCTGTGTATTTCGTATCTGCTACCTGCTGGGCGATCCAGAACCTTGTTTCATCATACATCAAAGCATAAAGGTATTTCATATTGCCTCCGACTTTAACGTATAATTCATCTGTCCTCCATGCATCTCCTACACTTGGTTTTATTTGCTCCAAGTATCCTTGCATTAACCTAACATACTTTCTTATCCATCTGTAGACGGTATATTATGATTAATGCTCACACCCTGTAGCTTTAAGAACTTTTGAACGTTCCTAAATGACTCGCCTGTAAAATACGGCTGTAGTGCAGACGTAATAATCTGTGGGATTGCTCTCATCCTTTCGAAGCCTAGGTTAATAGTAAAGTAGTGATTGCAATCTCTGCAGTTATATTTTTGCAATTTGCCATACTTGTTGTGTCTTAGACCATCTTTTACAATATATGTAGACTTGCAAAATATACAGCAGTTAATCTGAACTGGTTCTATCTTTCTTATCTCAACTTCCTTGCGAAGAGCAAAAGATATCTCTACAGCATAGACATGTATACATTTGACTCCTCTATAGACATGGTCGGGACATGAGCAACTCCAGCCAATGTCGGTTGCATTTACATGATATGAACCGTTACCAGATTGGGAACTCACTGTGTATGCAGTATCACTTATTCTTTTTACTGAGTCGTTCATCTTGGCTATTATTTTCCCTTGTTCCTGCCTGTCTATTAGCTGTTTGCTCATGTCTATACCTTGCAGTATATTACGTTAAGGTATTTATAAACTTACCTATGAGTATATTAGTAGCTGTTATATATCAGAAATAGATCAACTATATCATGGGCGAAATTACACTCAAGGGGTTTATCTGTGAAAGGTGTGGTCATAAGTGGGCACCACGCGAAAATGAAGTACCCAAGGTATGCCCTAGATGCAAGAGTCCTTATTGGAACACGCCAAGGAAAATAGAAGGGAAGAAACATGAAATGTCTTTCAAAGACAAAAGGAAGCTCACATAATGACTGAAGTAAGAGTATATGCTTGTAAAGGATGTGGACAAAATTTTAGTATTGTCCCTCCAGACGATATACATGTTATAGCAATCTCAGACTGATGTAAAAAAGGCGATAGCATAGAAATCCCATATGACTGAAAATTGTCATCTTAGAAACATGCTCTACTGGGACACTCAACACTCTAAATTCGAAAACGACTTTGAAAGGATAAATGTATCTAATGAGTAGGTTTTTTCAATATTTCATATCTTTTATGTTCAGGATGTTTTGATAAGTGTTCCTGTGCAAAATATGGTTTATAATCACCCAACTCCTGCTTACATACTCCACATATCACATGAAACGTTTTCGCCATATACTCTAACTGTGACTGTGTATCAGATATTTCACTAAACATACTTAGTAGTATATTACCAAGAGTAAGCTATAAAGTTATACCTTTAATGTTTCGCCCGACGAAATGAACACTTCTAAAAGATATGTCTATCCGACGTTAACGATACAGAACCCTAATTCTGCAAGAAACCGTATATTGTATACCTTATATGAATAAAGGTTTTGTGATTTTGCAATTTCTAATACCTCTCTTTGTTTCTGTATAACAAATTGAGTAGAATATAAGATAATAATGCAGTTAGTATTGGAATGCAAAAAATCATGGTTATATAATAAAAGATATTACAATGTGGAGCTATTCAAAAAATATATTGATAAAAATCACTACAATCGAGTCAAAACTTATGATTACTGTTTTACCCAGAAAAACCATAAGACATAGTGATTATTAGCAGATATTATTGCAAGGTTGACGCTTTTTCTTCTTCCTCTTCCCTCTTCCTTAAGCGTTCTTTTGACTTTGCTTGCTAATACAAGATTAGCTCGCAAATACACACAATATGTAAGATATGTGGCGTCTCTATTTTGTTGATATTGCATTATATCTTTACAATAGTATAACATAGAACTTCAAAGAATTTATGATTTCTTCAATGTGCTGCTTATACAATATTAAATCT
>JAFAQB010000159.1 GCA_019246625.1 Nitrososphaeraceae archaeon | reverse complement strand
GCCGGTTGGTTTCTGGGCATCTGAACTTACTCATGCATATGACATGTTTCAAGAGGAGGGGTTTGATATAACTATTGCCAGTCCTTTGGGGGGAAAAGTAGCAATTGATAGTCTAAGTGATCCTCGTGACCAAAGTGGATACTCAAAGGACGATAAGATTAGCTTGCGTTACCTTCAAGATAGGGATTTCATTAAACTCCTTGACAATACCAAGAAAGTGAGCGAACTTTCTTCAGACGATTATGATGCAATTGTAGTTGCTGGAGGTCAAGCACCCATGTTTACTTTCAAGAACGCTACAGGCCTACAAAACAAGTTCTTGGAGTTTTACAAGAAGGGAAAGGTCTCTGCAGCATTGTGTCATGGAACATCCTTACTACTTTATTTGAAAAATGAAGATGCGAATATACCATTGATTCGGGATAAAAAGATGACTGGTTTTACTGATGACGAAGAAGATTATGCTGACTCTGTAGCTGGAAAGAAAGTCATGCCATTTAGGATTGAAGATGAAGTCAAAAAGCTAGGCGCGATATTTCAAAAGGCAAATGCATTTCAGCCTTTTGCAACACGAGATGGTAATCTCATTACAGGTCAGCAGCAGCATTCAGGAGCTGAAGTTGCAAAATTGGTGATAAAATCTCTAAAAACAGGTGATTAAAGTCCGAAACCAACAATTTGCTTCATGGGGCTACATAGTAGTCATATAAGGTAGCGTTTCATTATCTTAATGCATACTGAATTTACACGACATTTTTGACTTTAAAGCATATTGTTATAATGGCCTGAGGATAGGTAAGTATAAATAAATTAGTTAAAGTACCAATTTGGTTTATCTATCGGGAGACAGTTTATTGAAAGAATAACTGAAGAGGCTATAATACATTTGAATAAATCGATATCAGAAAAGGAAGCATGGGAGATTATAAGACCTGTTTGTAGAGAGTTGTATGAGTTAGTAAATGAGGGAAATATACAATTTGCATCTGGGACTTATAATGATGGTGATGGAACATACAAAGTTAATTTAAAATGCAGTCGCATACATTTGGCATCAAGAGGCTTTAAAGATAATATTGGAGATATAGAGTACAAACAAGGAAATATCAGGATTGGCCTGAGAGCAAATGGTGTTCCTGCAAATCTTTTTGTAGAGTTAATTTAAGAAAAAGGCTTTGTAACATTATTGATAAGGACAAGAACGAACACACTCCAGGTCGTGCCTTGACAGTCAACGAAGCAAGAAAGAAACAGAGATGGACATAGTGAAAGAAATCTGGCAATGTATGAGCCGCTTGGAGGTATGCGAAGTATTGCAACAGCTGGAACTCCATCCTTCTTTTTTGAGTGAAGGGGCAGCAGAATTCATTCTATTTACATATGGAATTGGCCGTATGCCATCTATAATACAATTATTATTCTGCTGCGAAGTCTCAAAACCATAGTTTGATAAGTACAAAGACCACCTTGCTAATCTCTAGTTATATCGATAATAATGTAAATCGCATGAGCGGTTCTGTAATTTTGGATCCCTGACTGCATGTATTATCAATTTGAGCCAATATGGTTCTTGTCAGATATGTCTAGACGATTGCGGAACTTTAGAGCGTAAGTATTCTGAGCTACCTTTAAAGTGGCATATTGCAATTTTAAGAGATAATTTCAAATAAAATTATTTTGGTAACTATCGAAGACAACAAGCATTTAAGACTTGAGTTGCATCATGCCAAAACATTCAATGATTTTTGCAAAGAAAATAATATAATGGCAATAAAGCAAGCCTTTGTATGCAAGTAGAAATGGAGCGAGCCAATGTTGTTATCGCTCTCAACATTTAGAAACGCTGAGCGAAAAAAGGAACATTTTTGTATAACATATCCAATAATGGATTATGGAAGCACCACGCAAAATACACACAAACGTCAATGAGACCTGTTCTTTGACATTCACTAACATCTTTAAAACTATGAAAGATGAAGAGATGTACAGAGGCACACAGAGTTTTGAAGTGCCTGTTGTTAGAGCTATGAAAGATTGATTTATGGGATTTCTGCTAAAATGCCAAATCAAGCCGTCGTCATAGCTCTAAATAAGGAGAGCGATTTTGACCTGACTGTTAGAGGGCCAAAATTACTTTCCATGTTATATGTAGTTACATATGACAAGTTATGATCAGGATGCAAAAAATAGAATTAGCTAACCGTCTTACTACCAATAGGAAGATATCTACTGCTACTGCTGCTGTTATAATTATACTCGTAGTACTAGATCTCCTAACTACCCGCCAGATTTTGTATCTTAATAATAATCCAGAAATTTTGCTTTTTATCCTTACTGCTGGAATTGGATATGGAATTGGACCTTGGATCCTTCTAGGATTTACAAGGAATACAACCAAAGATATCACAAATAAGTCTCAACTAATCACAGCAATGCATCTAGCAGTAACGCTAATTCAGTATTCATTACTTGGAATTTTGTTATACATTTTGTATCATAATCTTACATACTGTTACGGCTACTTTAGCTTATGCGATGGCACAGCATTTTTAACTACATCTCTTTACTCAATTGCATCAATAACAGCAACTATTATCATGGGAATACTCAGTTTCAAATTCTTTTCATGGTATAGATTAAATAATAGAAATTTTTTAGTCTTGTTTTATGGTTTAGCAGCAGCAGCACTTGCTATATCCATTTCAGGAGATGCTTTTGACAAATTATTACTAGCTCAAATAGTCCAAGAAAAATCACCATCAGGAGCTATTCCTCAATCCTCTTTCATTTATAAAACGTTTGAAAAGTATCATGGAGAAATAGAATATAAAGTTGTAAACCCTCATATTACAACACTATATGTTGTACCAACCCCAAAGTTAGATCTTTATAACCAAATTATATATTGGACTTCTGACGCTCCATACATATTAACATGGGCTGGTACTGCCCTCCTTTTGAGTTACTATTATAAGAGAACGGGCAATCTTGACTTGAAGTTTTGGATTATTGTAGCTGTCCCTTTAATATTATACCTAGTTGGAAGTGGTCTAATATTCTCATTGCCGTCAGATATTCCATATCGTTTCTATTTTAGACTCGTATTTAGAGCGGGTACTATAGGCAGCAGTGTTCTATTTGGACTTGCATTTTATATTATATCAAGAAATATAGCTACTACAAAAGTAAAGGATTACCTGATTATCTCTGCAATAGGAATTATAATGATTGGGATTGCAAATGAGATTTCTGCTTTGCAGCAAACGTATGGAGTAGCTGCTCATTCATTAGTGCTTTTGGCTTCCTATCTATTTACTATAGGATTATACTCATCTGCAATCTCGATATCACAAGATATCTCATTGAAACAATTGATAAGAAAATCGGCCATAGAAGTCTCTCATCTAGTAGAGGTTCTAGGAGCCCCTAAGATAGAGCAAGAAATAGAAAGGAGAGTTCTAAACGTAGTAAGCGAACAACGACAGGTTCTCAGAGAACAAAGTGGAGTTGACTCATCTCTTACAGAGCATGATGTGAAGCAGTATCTAGGCAACGTAATAAAAGAAATTAAAATTGTTAGAGACGTTGAAGAAATTCTGAAGAAAGGAAAGGAGATTTTGCAAGCTTCTTATCAGTTTATAGTCTGCTCAAGGTCTGCAGGTATACGATTATTGCATAACAACTACTTTGATGTATATCAAAAGGTAATGGAAACATACAGGAAAGGCGAACATAAAGGAATCAAATTATTAACTTCTATAGATAAAGATAATATAGATTTAGTTAAAAAATTTCTCGGTATTGGTGTGCAGATAAGGCATACCAAGAATATGCCGCCAATTGATTTTGCTGTTTCAGATAAAGAAATGATTGCTACGACAGAGAAAATAGAATCTGAAGAATTGATTGGGAGCCTTTTGGTAACAAGTGAACAGCCGTACATAAGTCACTTTATTTTTATTTTCGACGAGTTATGGAAAAATGGAATTGATGCAAAGGATAGAATAGTAGCCATAGAACAAGGACTAGAGCCAGAATTTCTTGAAGTTATTACTGATCACGAAAATGCAAGTCATATTCTTGTAGAGTTAGTAAAATCAGTAAAGAAAGAAGCTCTCTTCCTCCTTCCTAATGATAGAGCAGTGTCAAGAATGGACAGATTAGGAATCATTGATTATTTAATACATGCATCGAGAAATGGTGCAGAAGTAAAGATCATATGTCCATTATCTTCAGAGAATGCAGATATTGTAAAAAGAATATCTAGTAATGCACCTGATATCAAGATTTTGAATGGTAATAAATCTCCTTATGGTATGTTCATAGCTGATGGTGAAAAGTTTTTGAGAGCCGAGCTTAGAGAACCTATTGCCACAGAATTTTCAGAAGCAATTGGATTTACCATTTATTCGAACAGCAAGCACAGTGTAGAGTCATTTAAATCGGTATTTGAATTGCTTTGGAATGAGAGAACATTAAATGAAGAACTAGAAAGAGCAGATAAAATGCAAAGAGAGTTTATCAACATAGCAGCTCACGAACTGCGTAGTCCTATTCAACCCATACTCGGCATAACAGAAGTTCTTCGTAATAAAGTAAAAGATACTCAACAACTTGAATTACTAGATATTATCATCAGAAATGCAAAAAGGTTACGAAGACTTTCAGAGGATATTTTGGATATTACTAGAATAGAGAGCCAATCACTAAACCTAAAGAAAGAGCTATTCAATTTAACTGAGATGATACTAAATACTATTGCAGATTCAAGAAATCAACTTACAAAAGATCATAAGGATAATATAAAATTAGAATTAGACTTTAAAGATAAAGCGAAGGAGAGGGATGTTTTTGTAGAAGCAGATAGGAGCAGACTTTATCAAGTAGTTTCAAACCTTCTAAATAATGCCGTAAAATTCACAGAAGAAGGTGCTATAACTGTAAGTATCGAAAATAAAGAAGAAGAAGAGAACGGTGGAGGCCATGTTGTTGTTAACATAAAGGATACCGGTGCGGGTATAAACTCTGAAGTATTGCCTAGGCTATTTGAAAAATTCGCTTCAAAATCTTATCGTGGAAGTGGGCTAGGACTATTCATATCAAAGCGTATAATCGAAGCCCATGGTGGAAGGATATGGGCTGGCAATAATATTGATGGTAAAGGAGCCACCTTTTCTTTTGGTTTACCGATTACTAATTCCTGTCAACATTCAATGCTCCCTTGATAATAGATCTATATCGTAATACTTAAACTGTAATAGCAGTTGTGTCTAGAAAGGTAGAAGGATGATAAATGGAAGGGAGTTAGAGAGACGTCTGTGCTTTGTTCACTTTTTAGATTTCGTTCCTAGCTCGGATTTTTCGCATTTCATGTTCTAATATCTCAGCTGGCGATGCTGCAGCTGCTCTTGTTGTTGTAGCACTTCTCCATACTATTGTTGAGGTCCTGACTATGTATATTGATATACCAGCTATAGCTGCCTGCAGTACTTTGGAAATGATAT
>JAFAQB010000042.1 GCA_019246625.1 Nitrososphaeraceae archaeon | reverse complement strand
GACTGAAAATTTAATAAATTCTGATATAAAAAACATGATTGAATTATTTGAAATGCACGATCAGATCTTTATATTAAAGGATACTGAAGTATACAAGCTTCATATAACGAAAGAGAATGTTCACAAGCTATTCTTAAATTAAGTTTCGTAATATGTCGAATAGCACTAGTTGAGATGAAATATGAAGAGATAAAAGAAGAATTCTCGAAGAAAATCTAGATATGTGTAAAGAGATTCCAGAGTTTGTCCTCTCATTACCATTTGAAAAGAAAATAGCTAAAGTCACTGAATTAGAAACGATATTACTAACAATGCAAAAGAGGAGTTGAATCAGCTAGTAATGATAGAAATGAAGATAACAGTGAATCAAAATAGCATGATTATAACATCAATTCATAACCAGTACTCTTGAATACCCCTGCAGTGACATCAACCTCTCCGTCTAGTATACAGATTAAACCGTTAATCCATCGTAAGTTTTCGGATTTGGTGAAATAGGCTCTTAATACTATAAATTTTTTGGTTCTTGTTTACGTCTCGACCATGTAAACAATATCAAATTAAGGTATCGAAGGTATTATCAGTCAAGCAATTTCAAAATATCCAGCCTACAAAAGAAAAGATAAAAATTCCTCAGGCAGATAAAGTCGATAGAATTATTCAATATCCAATCATGATTTCCCAAGGTTATGATACTGCAGAAAAAATGATGAGTATATTTGATTTTACAAACCGCCAGAGATCCTATTACAGAAAAAGTAAATAGTAGATCAGACAGCAAAAGTCGATTCTAACACGGGCAAAATTACCCACTATAGAACTTGTATTAAATTTTCATTTAGCGTAGAAAGATAGAATGCATGGAGCGAATTTGTATTTTAACTTCTAGATTACATTTAATCCAATAATAGAACTTTATGATACTATCTTCAAATAAATTGATAATTATATATAAGTCACTCGACCAATGTGTATAAATTGAAGTCAACAATACTAATCTAATAATATCCTAATAGCATTGGAAAGGAAGGACAGTTTTGTATTCCACTACTGATGAATACATAAAAGATGCTAGGACGGATTCCATCGTTCACCAAGGTAGAAAGTGAATTGATGAGTGACTTCCTTAAAACCGTTCCAGAGAAATGAGAGTAGTAGTTGATACCAATGTATTCCTTAGCTATTGTAAGGAAGAAACAGAAGCTCGCAATGTATTCTCCAAAATTATTATAGATTGTGACATAGTCATTATTGACTAGCGATTACAATGTGCTTGTCAATATTTAAAGATACTACACGATCGGAAGTTGATCCTAATTGCTGGAGGGGTTTATCGAACTATGATAGGGCTGAAAAGACACTGGTATTCCCGGAGTTGCAGGCACTCCACCAAGTTTAAATCGAACTAGTATAGGATTGAAAGTGGTCAGGCACATATAATGCAACAGAGCAAGAAGTAGTTTAAATCGAGCTATTAGGATTGAAAGTTGTTTTGGTTTCCTACATTGCAAGATGATATTGGCATTTATGACATTATCAATATTATTACTATTAATTGTAAGTCCAAATGTATCATATCAGACTGCCATCAGCAACAACCATAGATCATTATCGCCATATCAACCATACAATGGTATGCTACATGGGCCGTCACCACCAACATTCTAATTCTCATTGTTGGGTAACAAAGCATCCACGCAGGATTCACTATACTACGGAAGGAGAAGAATATATTGTTTTGTAGAAGATAGTTGTAAAAATAGTGTGCGATATGGAATACAAGCTTTTGGAGATGAAGCTATAGCATTATATGGAACCACGGCTCTTGTTGCTTTACAGAATACTCGAATGTTTATCGGAATTGAGCTCAATCAAAACATATTGATCTAACATATGATAGGCTAAAGTCATTACTGTCGCAAGAGACTCCAATAATAACTAACTAGTCGTCATCATCAGTCACTGTATACGATGAAAAATGCCGACTAGATGTGAACTTATTTCCTTACCTTCTATCACTATTTGATAGTGTAAAAACAACCAAATGAATCAACATAACCTTCGCTTGGGCGTTGTTCATATATTCCCTTACTTTTTCTATGGCTATATGATTATAGGCAACAACCAGCGTCTGCGGAAGGCGGACCTTCTGCTTGTCCAGATCCAGGCCAATGTACGACTCAAAGCAAAACACCATTTTCAGAAATTTTATGACATAGCCTTTATGGTACCTCATTATCTCTTTGTACAATCTCAGCAAAATATGCAATGGTAACAGTTGGAAACAAGGAAACAAATCTGGTAACAGTGGTAACAGGTAGACATGCTTATCAGTGAGTGATTACTAGTAACATATTAGCAACAATCGATAATGCCAGACAATAATTGTTATAGCGAAAGGGAAAAGCTTGTCATTGATTTGTACAAGAATCAGAACATTGCTTAATTCATCTAGCGTAAATCCATATGACTGTAAGATAGGTTCCTACACACTTCTATAATGCAGATTCATACTTACCAAGACTGAGAATATGACGCTCAGGATGTATTGATGCCCAATCTTTTTGTTTTCCAGTCTCTGCGTCCCGTCATAGCTTCTTTAAGAGCAGCAGCTGCTGATATGACAGTTACGAATAATCAGGTCGTATATGCATATGTGAAAAGTTTGTCGGCTTTTTGGCCACAAATAAGAGAAATATTCTTGTTCGTTGCTATTTGTATTAAATACTGCAGATGCAGAGTCTAATCCTACTATCCTATGTAGTAATCCATTCTTCTAATCATGACTAGCAACTTATTAAACATGTAGTAATTTTCTCCTTACTAAGTACGGTAGTTGATACCTACTAAGTTGTAAATTACTACTGTAGTTAAATAATATGCTTGCCTAATGAATATTATATGCAAATAGGAATTGATAGTTTTGCAGCTTGGGATAATGCTGGCGTTTCGACCAGTCCATCTGAGCGCTTGCAAAGATTAGTTGAACAAATTGAATATGCCGATAAAATCTGGTTGGATGTGTTTGGTGTTGGCGAACATCACCGCAGGGAATTCCTCGATTCAGCTCCAACTATCATTCTGGCTACTGCAGCTTCGAGAACAAAACGCATACGTCTTACTAGCGCTGTGACGGTATTAAGTGCAGCCGACCCTGTAAGGGTATTTCAAGAATTTGCAACCTTGGATCTTTTATCGCAAGGTCGCGCTGAGATGGTTGTTGGCCGCGGCTCGTTCGTCGAAGCATTTCCTCTCTTTGGATTACATTTGGAAGATTATGACTCACTTTTTGCAGAAAAGCTCAATTTGCTGCTAAAGATTCGTGATAATAATGAACATGTATATTGGTCTGGCAAATATCGTCCTAGACTGAATGGTCAGGGAGTCTACCCTAGACCTTTGCAGAATCCTTTGCCAATATGGATAGGCGTAGGTGGGACTCCAGAATCATTTATCCGTGCTGGTTTGCTTGGACTGCCTTTGATGGTTGCAATCATAGGTGGTGAAACGCACAGATTCAGACCACTTGTAGATCTTTACAGGAAGGCTGGAAGACAAGCTGGCTATTCAGCTGATCAATTAAAAATAGGGGTACATTCGCTAGGTTATGTTGCAGAGAGTACTCAAGAGGCTGTAGATGATTTCTATCCAGGTTATGCACGTACTATGACGGAGATTGGTAAGGAGCGTGGATGGACGAAGATGACAAGTGCAAGTTTTGATGCGCAGAGAGGTCCACAAGGTGCACTTCTTGTAGGCGATCCAGATGAAGTAGCAGAGAAGATAATTAGGCACAGCAAAGCACTAGGCGGCATCTCTAGAATTACATTTATGATGAACCCTGCCTCATTACCTCATGAAAAACTCATGCAAGCTACCAAGTTAATAGGTACGCGCGTCGCGCCTGCACTTTGTGAAGTGGGTGAAATCGGTGAGAACTATGTGAAGGTATCATGAAGCAACCTAAAAGAGTAGAAGAACAACAAACTCAAGAAGGATGTGAGATAGCCAATATTTGGGAAGTTCTTGGAAGACGATGGTCATTATTAATCCTAAAGAATCTTTGTAATAAAGAAGCTATTCGCTTCAATGAATTGAAAAGGTCTCTATCAGGAATAAGTAGTACTGTTTTATCAGATAGGCTATTAGAACTCGAACGCGAAGGTCTTATCTCTAAAAAAATTTATCCTGAAATACCTCCAAAAGTAGAATATAGTATTACACCACAAGCAAAGGAATTAGAAACTATCATAAAGGAATTGGGAAAATGGGCAAATCACTGGAAGTCACCACAACAATTACAAAAGACTAAATTATAATAATAATAATAATACACCATCATAGTCATGCCATAACGTTGTAAATATCACAATAGATGAACAGTACTAATTCAGCTCTGCTACTACGGCTCCACTGTAACTGGCTTTTGTATAAAAGATCCTATATAGTTCATTTTCCTGCAACAGCAGCAACTGGCGATATATATGATAATGGTAGCAATTGGTTTGATCAGATTAGCGAGTAGGTCATAAACTCTTTATTTTTACTTTCTCATATCGTGTAGGGTATATTATCATACCCTTAAATTGTTGTTGTCATATCATCACATCTTCTGCATATAATCTTATAAAAGGCTCCATATGACCTTCTTCTTCGCCTTCTACTTCCTTGCATATGAAACCTTTTTCCACAGATTTATCTAGTGACATAATTATGTCTCTAGAGGCATCATACTCTTCATGTCACTATTTATTTAAAGAGGCG
>JAFAQB010000037.1 GCA_019246625.1 Nitrososphaeraceae archaeon | reverse complement strand
TTCACATTTAGTAAGATTAATCAGTGGTTGCGAAATGGATAATCGTTAACTTAACAGAGCCATCACAATAGTAGATAAAGTTAAATATGATATTTGGATAAATTTGCATCATGGCTTGGAGAGTAGCAAGACGTCGCGGGATAGCAGGTGGATTAGTGGTAGGGGGAGTTACTGGTGCTGCTGTAGCAGGTATTTCGGCTAAAAGACAGTACGAAAAAATGGCCACAGCAAAGGCCCAGCAGGAACAGATAAGCCAAGCTCAAGCACAAGCCGCTCAGGCAACACAAGCAGCTCAGGCAGCACAACAACAAGCAGCTCAGGCAGCACAACAACAACAAGGGTCTGGCCAGGGTAAAAAGGATATTTACCAAGAACTTGAAAAATTAGCTGGTCTCAAGCAGCAAGGCATAATAACAGAAGAAGAGTTTCAACAAATGAAATCACGATTACTTTCGAGCGCCTAACTTTACTAGCTCTGTAAAGCACTGCGTACGAGTAGCAACTGCTAAGGAGCATTGTTTAACCATATAGAAATTCAAGCTTCACTAGAATTTGTAAGCTTGTAGTTTTTTCATTATTAGAAGATTTCTTGTTATCTATTGTCACAATTCCACGACTTAACCTGTTCCCCTTTAATATCAAGTCAATATTCACGAAACGGCATTCTTAGCTCCTTTGCAATATCGCATATGCTTTTGTTGTTTTGATTCTTATACAGATCAACGACAAGCTTTTCTCTATCGCTTTCGCCGCGAAAATCATTTGACATTAAAATTGCTATTGCTAATATAATACTAGTAATCTCCCCACTGATAAGGCTATCTGTCTGTTATCACTGTTATCACTGATGTTACCTCTATTACCAACTGTTACTAATGAGACTAATACAGAACTTGTATAAGGGAGATAAAGGAGACGAACTATAATGGCCACAGTTTTAATTGTTGAATCGTGTTGAATGTTGCGACTACTACTAGGTAAGTGTGATTTGTCATGCCGCCTCTGACAACCCAACCATCTTTCTGAATATATTGGCAGTTCCCGGACCAAAACCAGCATAATGATTATTAGCTGACACTATTGCAAGATTGATGCTTGACTATTTGGCTCAAGCTTCTATCTCTCATTTCGATGACTTGTACATCTTTCTAGTTGTTCAGCTTTAGTTTTGTGGTCAAAGTTTAATTTTTTTTGCTTCCCCGTTACGACTCAGTACTGCTTTATATGACCTTACTTTGGTTGTATTAATGGATATAAGTAAACATTGGAAGGCAATAACTGCGATACCAACCCTTGCTTCTCTATTACTGGTTCTTCTTGAATATTTGTTTCCGCTAAATGGAACCGAGAAACTGCTATTATATATTTTCGATTTGTTTGTTGTAATATTGTTAGCAAGAGACTTCTACTCTAGGATCAAAGAATCCGATCACAAACTAAGATTTCTTTTAATTCATTGGTATGAATTTGCTGCAATGATACCACTGGTTTTGTTATCTGCTTCTCCTTATGACATTAAATGGATTGCATTTTTCAGAACTGTTAGGCTCTATAACCTGGTATCACTGCTAGGGAATAGCGAAATCATTTTGCTAGGATTATTTGCTGCAGTCACTGTAATTGTTGGGGCATACGCTGAATACTTAGCGGAGGCTAGCAATTCAAATGCAAATATAACAAGTCCGGGCCAGGCTCTCTGGTGGGCTGTTGAAACAATTACTACTGTAGCATATGGTGAATATTATCCAGTTACATTCTGGGGAAAAATAGTAGCAACCTCAGTTGCATTCGTAGGTATTGGAATGCTATGGGCAGTTATTCCTATCCTGAGCTCTAAATTCACAGAGGCAAGATTAAAGAAAACTAAGAAGTCAGATCTGCTTGATGATACAAAACAACTAATAAAGGACAGAATCGATGACGTTGAGAACTTAAATGAAGAAGACCTGCAGAGATTAATTGGTATGATACGATCGCTTAATAATGGAAGAGCGGCAGCTACGTAGGCAAAAAAGGCGGTTTCTTCCTCTTATCTTAATAATATATATGTATCTATGTATTAGGTCCTGCGGTTCTATAAAGTTAAGCAAAAAGCTATAGATTGCCTTGTTGTTTACCGTTTATGATACACCAAATAAGACCATCAGCATAGATATAGATGATTGGAAAAGGAAAAAGACTTTACATGTCTTTTGACAAACTAGATAGAATTGTCTTCATGACATTATCGGTTCCATTTAATTTATCAGTTAATTTCATTATTTCACTTGCCTTGTCTTGGTATATGGAATGATTAAGTATTTGATAAATTGCGTCAATGATTACGTTTGTGTTTAGTTGTTTTGTTTTTAGCATTATTCCTACGCCAATTTTAGCAATTTTTTCAGAATTACCTAACTGTTCACCATGATTTTCTATAGGTATGGAAATCATAGGTTTCCCGAACTGAATAGCTTGTGATATAGCTACATGTCCACCACGAATTATGAGTAAATTACTCATTGCGAATATTTCGTCTCGTACAGGGCACCATTCATAGTACCATCCTGATCCTGCAAGCTTTTTAGGTTGTGTACTCCCTGAAGGTCTTCCTTCAGAAACTATGTATTGTATCTCATGACTGAGACATTTGCATGCCTCTACTATAATTTTGATAATCGTCATTCGTGTCTGCATTGGTCCACTTATATGAACAAATATGATTGGTCTTGATCTATCCAAGCTGAGATACTGAGCTACTTTGTTAATCTGTGCTTGGTCAACATGCAGCTCTGGTGTCATAAATCCAATATATTGTATTTTTTTTACGATAGAACTAACATCCCATATATTGTGACTTGCTATGGTGTATGGAGGTGGCAGATCAGGTATTAAGATTTTATCTGACATTGACCATAAAAAACCGAGTAATTCGCCATTGATTTTTTCAAAAAGTCTAGCAATCCTAAATTCATGAAGACGAGGAGAAAGTAACAATTTTGCTTGATTTAAAATTACCACAGACGATATTCCTAGTACTTTAGCTGCTAAAATTGAAGACAGTCTTGTGTCGGATATTATGATATCTGGATTATATTCTATCATATTTTGAATTTCTTTATTAACTTGTATTGAAAAGTTTGTAAACCAGCGTGGAATATTTGCAATACTATACTTGATTGAAAATTCGCCTCCTACACTCCAACTGAATTCAACAGGTGGAACTGTTAGGCACTTGTACCCATGCATTGAAATGTATCTCGCTGCTTCTCCATAGGAGGAGAATTTGACTATTGTATCACGACTTTTAAGCCTATCTGCAACCAACATGAGCCGGCTGGCGTGACCGAGGCCAACTCCGTACGGAGTAAGATAGGCTTTTACCAAAATATTATCCTATGACGATTCTAACCATATATATTACTAATTCCTTTTCCCTCCTCTCGATTTTAAAATGCAGGCTAGGTTAAACTTTCCCACGAATTATGAAACCTTTACCATTGGAAGGAAGAAGACTATCCAGCAGGAGGAGAATAGGTAAATGACGGCTACAGAAATAGTAGTAAAGAGAGAAAGACGAAACAAGAATAAGAATGTTTAGTAATAGTAATAGTAGTAGTAATAGTAGCAGTAGTAGTATAAGATGACGATGCTACTGAAGCGCAATTTAGATTGATGCTAGATAGAGCCTTAGGGCAACTGTCACTTCAAGATTCTCCTTCTATTTTTAGCTAATGTCTTCATCATCAACAAAATTTTAAGATCAAACTGACACGCATGTACTACATAAAGAATCTTACCATTTGCTAGAATAACGTTAGCTAGAACTATCGGATCACACATATGACTATCATAACTATCTTTATAGTACTTATTGTATAATATCCGTGTTATCTCTTCCAGCAGAAGATAACCGCATAATAAGATCGAGTGTTCAGTTTTCCAACTTCATATTTTTGATTATCTATTGCCCCGTTTGGCGATGATTCTGGATTCTTGCGAACGATATCCGCTGATCATTAGCCGAAGTCTCTTAAGTTTTTGCTTCTGCTTCTGCTTTTGTCTTGCTGTTTTTATTATAGTCATATGTAAATTGATAGATTATTATGTCGTATTGATACATCCATGTATAGAAGAAGAGGATTAGTTATATGATTTAGAAATAGATAATTCATTACTCTAATTTACGAATAGTTGATAATTCAATAAATATACGAATAAGAATATACATCAGATTCTTTTCCTTCCCTCAGTATTATCGACGTTGTTATTAACGCTGAACTTGGGGCACGTACGGTATCACCGTTTTCCATTATAATTACACAATACAATAATCCTATGTCAACTACTCTACCAGTATTACCAAAGACTGTGATCATATCGCCTATTTTGAATGGCCTTGTTGTTGTTAGGTACATTCCCGCGATCATATTTCCGATCAGATTTTGCGCAGCAAAACCGACCACTATTCCAGATATAGTAGCAATTGATGCTGCTAAGACGGCATTTTGGCTAAGGTAGGTGGCTGCGATAACAATTATTACAACAGAACCGACAATCCTCATGAGGCTCTTTATAGATTTAGCTGTCTGCAGCGATTGTTGAGCAGCCACAGCTAGATTGAAAGCTGTATTACCTATTATCTCTATAACAACATAACCTACTATGGCTATCTGTGCGATCTGAGAATAAATCAAATATTCTACAGGAACTAGAGGCTTAAGTAGCAATGTACTGACAGTTAGTGTAATTGCAAGTATCGTTGCAAGAATAATCATTTTCTTCAGAAATGATCGCTTTGTGTATTTTGTGTTTTGATTGTAGTCTATACTAGTAACTTCTCTTCTACTTCTACCAAATTGATGGTTGTTATTCATTGATATGAGAATACAATATTTCAAATCTAAATAAATGTACGATTATCATTTAGATCTATTTTGTAGAGAATTGGTCAGTCATTGTATTATAGCAGCAGATAGATGAAGAACCTCAAAGAATCCTTTTATACTATCTCTTAAACATGTAATTAGTGTCACTATTACAAGATAAATCTCCAAGCTGGCTTAGAATTCTACAAGTTGTCTTGGGGCTAATCTCAATTGGGCTTTCAATAGCAGTATTCGCATTTCCAGCATCTGCTATTGCAACAGCTATTGTACTGCTTTCAATAGTTCTCTTCATAGTTGGAATTGAAAGAATTGCAAGTGGAATATCTGCAGCATCCACTACCGGATTTTCAACCCTTGTAAATATCGGATTAGGAATACTAATAATAATATTATCCTCCATAGCTATGGCATTTCCACTAGAGTCTGCAGCAGTTTTGATAATCTTGGGAGCCATCGCTTTATTGTTTAATGGTATTTCGAGGTTAATACATGGCTTTATAGATAAGAACAATGCAGGCTGGTCAAGAGTTGTCCTTATTTTCGTGGGGATAGTGAGCATCATTCTATCTCTTATAGTGTTGGCGCATCCTGTCAGTATTGGCATTCCTCTTTTGGCTATTATCATATCAGTTGCTCTTATAATTAATGGATTAGAGATGATAGGCTTAGGAATAGCAGGCAGGCGAAGATTTAGTTCAAGCGCAACTGAAGAAAGAATATTATGATAAAATAATAATAATTGTTCTATTATAGCAGGAAATGCTCTGCAGTAAATAGAAAAAGACTGGCTAAGCGAAAATAAACATTAACCTATAAAGGAGCGGAGCAATAATGGGCTCTTGCAACATGTCTATATTTTGCTATTGTAGCAGCAGCTAAATGATCCTATGCTTGTGTATCAGTACGTGCTTGCACATAAGTTGGATTGCCTGTGAACTGGAGGAGAAAATCTTCTAGACTGGAATTAGATGGAAATATGCGCTTAATCTATTTTGAGAATACACTAATTGGTATCTGAGATGCCACATCAAAATTTTTGGTACCATAAATACTTTTACATGCATCATTTTTATAAAAGACCTCCGGTAGAAAAAACTTGTAGAAAACATAAATACTACAGCAAGCTACCAAAATCTAGATTTGATAAACATCAACAATCGCGACAAAATCACGACAAATCATTCAAAGATCCGAATAACGCCGATTACGACAAGAGCAATGCTTGCGATTGCTCTAGCTATTCCTTTGGTTCTAGTCATTGTTGTAGGTACTGTCCCACATCAGGTAGCAAATGCACAGCTTACTGCTGCGCAGCAACAGGCTCTACAGAGCCTAGTAACAACAGGCTTTACTAATCACCAGCCCGTTAGTGTCGGCCAACAGAACTTTACGATTCCTTATAGTATTAGAGAAGGTCAAGTTGTTGCCATAGTACCCTCCCCACCCACAACTAGCATAGACACTATCATCGCACCCACGCAGTATGCTAGTACTATGGGATATTTCACCATACAGATACCTAGACACTTGTTAGATTCGAAAAATCCGAATGGCACGGATAAACCATTTCGTGTAACATTAGATGGACATGGTCTATCCTGGAAAGAATTGGCAAATACCAATACAGATAGAACAATTGGTGTTTACTTTGGTCACAGCAACGGCTTCCTACAAATATATGGTACCCAAATAGCCTAGAATCGATCAAATAATGGATGTCCATTATTTCATTACTTTTTATTTAGATAATCTCACTGACCTTTTCTGCTCAACTGAAGGTAAATTTAAATTTACGAGTTAATTTATATGATTTAGACTAATCGAGCCTCTTTTGCTGCCAAGGTTTACCTGATGAAATGGCGCTTCAGGCATTGAAGTTTTTGTTATTTCCAGGCGATCTTTTAAAAACCCATCATTGTCTAAGTTAATGGTAAAGAAGGATAGAACGCTAGAATCACTAGCATTCTAAGCTTTAGCAAGGACTCTATTGCATCATTTCCTAACAATCTTGTTGCGATCTCTTAGATCGATTTTATGGGATCATTCCAGCATAACAGCTAAAGAGGCGCCTTTTTCTTCAACTCATTAATCTTTTCTTCGACCATCTGATAAAGCGCCTTATTTTCTCCGTCGTATAAGGAGCATCCTGCAATTTCTCTATAAGCTCCCTGTAATTGTATATCTTTATTCTTTCAGTTCATGTATCATATCCAATCGATCCTTTACTGAGCTGAGTGGGTCACGTGGATGTGGGGCAATTCTGATCATTTTCCTTCTTCGTTTATACACTGACAGGTCAAAGCGTCTTTCCTCTATGCCGATCCTTACGATATTTTGGTCTAGATGTCAGGTTAAGCCCCAACTTAAAGCCTTTGGAACCTTTATTTTCCTATATGGCTTGTGTGAAAGTAGAAAGAATTCTTCCTGCTCTTCCCAAACTATACCAAGTATAAATCCTAACTTCTCCAATTCCTCAATAGAACTTTTGCTTATCATATTTTGGTAGGATAAATACACTGGTCTTTATTCCCTCCACATCAATTTCCGTTTTGAATATGCAGAATTTGATATTTTTAAGATGACAAGGGGAACCAATATGTTAATACCTATCCCATATGGGTAAGCTATTTCTATCCCTTTGTATTTATTAAGTTGTGATCCTTTGGTTTTCTTTGACCAGTAATAAGCTATTGCACCCATTATGACAAACTGCATCATACCAAAAACTACCACTACAACAGCAACATTTGGCTGATCAGAGAAGCTACTAGTTGCTATAAGCAAAGCCGCAGCCTCATTACGCATACCAGTATCAAATGCAAGCGATCGCCTAGTTGCAATCCGAGGCCCGCCTAGGATATATCCAAGAGTACCGTATATCATAATGGTTACTAAACTAGTGATAATTGCCAAAGACCCTATAAGACGCTTAGATTTGTCACGAGAATCAAGGCAACTACTGCTAGTAACAGAATATTTGAAACTTTTTCTAAGAGTGTCCGATATTTGATCCTGTCAGGATAGCGGCTATTAGACTAGAAGTCTATCTTCTAGGTCTTCTGAAGGCTTACTTTCATTCTTGAAATCTTGACGCAGTAATAACACAGATTACTTAGCCTGCGTTGTTGCCATTTGTTCCTTGGTTTCTTCATATCCATCTTTTATCAGCAGTTGGATTGTATTTTTAGTAAAATCAAATGTTTTATTTGAAATAGTATGAGAGTCATTTTTCCTTTCCAGACGTGCTACAAAGTCTACATCTACTTTACCCTTGAGGAAATCCTCATATCTTCCTTGCTGGCGAGTAACAAACGAAACACTCTTAGTTCTGTGCTTCAAAATCTTGTCGAGAGCTTTTTTACTTGTACCACTCTCTTTGGCCAGCTTAACTAGAGCCTGTGTCAATGTTACGAAATCAGACAGAAGAACTGCAACATTTTCATCAAACTCTGTTCTGTCATGAAATATAATGTCATTCTTTCTGTCTACCACACCGTCATAGTCTGAAGGAATGTATTCTTGTTTGATTGGGTGAAGATTTATTATGCCGAATTTAAGTTTTGTATATTGTTTCCATTTTCCTAACTCTGTGCCAGTAGTATCTGTGGGCCAGTATGGTTTGTCTTAATGGTGTATTGGCTAATAGACCCCCATCCCAACTGACTTAAAATCAGAAGAGATGATTATCCCACTAGTTATCATTTTCTACTTAGTTTGTCTTGATGTCCCTTGACAACGACCAACTTAGTGTTATCCTTATTGCTACTATGAGTGCAAGTGCTGCCAAGTCTGCCTCCGACGGCGCTAGTATCGATCTTATAATGTCACTCCCTACCTCTAGGTCTAATGCGAGGATCAGGCCATTTCCAACGTATCGCTTTATAGATTCTTCATCCTTGGTTTGTTCTAGTGGAGCCTTTCGTAGTAATTTTATATACATAATAAATCCGCGTATTACAGATATCGCTACCACTACTCCAACTGCGATGTCTATTCCAAATGCGAGAGATCCTAAAAAGGGCTTGAGAAGATCTTCAGGAGTTATAACAGCAGCTTGCATTAGTATACTATAATCACAAACTAATTCAGGGTTATATTAAGGATTATCTGGCTGGATGCTGCTCTTCTACTGCTCAATCGTACCGGGTGATGGCTGTATTTTGCTGACAAAGATGAGGGCATTTATTTAGTCATTCATTGGAAATCCTTGTTCTGCGACGATTGCATTTATTAGTTCCTCTTCCGATAGAAATGGCCGTTCAGAATTGGATGAATTCATGCAGGCTTGGAATCTAGAAGTCTAAATAAGTTATATTATAGTACTCCTATTATTGTTATTCTGCCATGCAGTGTACCCCAAAAGAGAAAGGTGCAAACGCAGTACTAGCCGGCCAAAAATAAGTACAAAAAACTAGAGGTAGTATGCCTACACGTAGCCCTGAAGTGTTGATGTATGAAATCTTGATATCAAGAGAAGCAGTTATTTCCTTCATTGATTTAGAATTTAGTGCAAAACATTCTAGGTAATACCGTGACCACAATTACTACAGAATTTAGGCTTGCCACCATAACGGTTACCACACCATGTGCATTTGTATGAGATCTTTGACTCTTCAAGTAAAGTACGACGCAGACTTTTTATGGTGATTATGAGCGAGTCAAAATCTTTATCAGTCAGCTTATCAAGCAGATCGATCTTGTTTTTTATTTCTAGTACTATTTCATTTCCTAACAAGCTGGGTTGAGCTCCAGTCTTTGATCTAAAGCGTGACTCTGCTCGATCCAATCTTCTTTGTGAAAGTGAACCTAATATGCTAACAACGATACCGATCCCAGAGAACATGACGAATATTGCTATTAGCCGTCCGACTAATGTAACTGGATAGTAATCGCCATAACCCACCGTTGTTATCGTTACTACCGCCCACCAAAAAGCATCACCTAACCTAGTTATGTTTGCACCTTGATGTCCATGTTCAACTAAATAAACACCAGTGCCCCCAACTATAATGATTAAAACGATAAGAATTGCTGGAACTACATAAGGGATATTTGCTTGTAAGATCGCGATGAGGCGGTCAATTCCCATTATTACTAACAAACAGCGGATAGGTATTATGGTGTTTGCTTTGTAATTATCATCTATTATACTAACGCTTTAATTATCATAAAAATATATCTAACTGTTTAATGGTAGGCTAAAGTAAAAAGTAGCTCCTTTTCCATCAATATTATTCTCTGCCCATATTCTACCACCATGAGCTTCAACAATACTCTTTGATATGAACAACCCTAGTCCTGTTCCTTTCTCTGATTTCGTAGCGAATTTTGTGAATAACCTTGGCATTATTTCTGAAGCTATTCCAATACCTGTATCTTTTATTCTGACAATAACTTCCTCTTGGTAGTTGTCATTCTTATTTTTTACTTCTAAGATAATAGATATAGTTCCTCCTCCTTCTGCTGAAGTAAACTTGACAGCATTATTTAACAAATTGAAAATAACCTGAGTTATCCTTGCTTTATCGACTTGTACTATGATGTTTTTATTAAGAGACTCATAAAATATTCTTGTATTTTCTTTCTTCTTCCCAATAATAGAGGTACTATTTGTAATAACGTCATTTACGGCATTTGCTATTACTTCATTTAGATTCAACTGCTCTATGTTTAATACCAGAGAGTTACTTTCAATTCTAGTAACATCTAGTATATCTTCTGTAAGTTGTTGGAGTCTTTTTGCATTTCTAGTAACAACTTTTAATAGTTCTGCTTCCTCCGTGTCTTTTACTCTAGAAGAAATGACTTGAGTAAGACCAAGTATGGGCTGTATAGGTGTCCTAAGCTCGTGAGCTGCTATATGGATGAACTCTTTTTGCATTTTGTCATGGACTTTTAATTGTTCATTTGCTTCTTTTAATTGTGAGTACAATTCTGTTTGTCTCCATAAATTCTCAAATATGGCAACATACGATGAAACTCCTGCTTTACTATTTGAATAGGTTGATAATCCTATAGCTTCGTTGAAAGTTGTCTTTGAATCATCTCTCAATTCCATTACCAACGAAGCTTTTCTATCAACTACCAAGATTGTAGCTTTTGTCTCTGACATTTGTTCAATATATCTAACATCCATTACATAGTTAGGACAATGTTGTTTTAAATCATGAACTTTTTGTTCTACTAATCTGTTTGCAGGTACTAATATTCTAACGTTAACGTTTCTTTCTTTCGCTGCCTGTATAGCCAGTGGTATAGCACCCATCTTATCTTGTCTTATGAAAGCACTGGTAGTGGGAAATATCCATAATATTTCTTCTGAAGCAGATTTTACAATATCCAGATATAGCTCCTGTGCTCTTGCAGAGCTTGGAATAACTTCAATGTCTGCCAAGTCAACACCTGCTTCAATATCTTTTATTCTATCTGTAGCATCAATTCCATTCTTCCACAATTCTTCAAAAACATAATTATAGTGACTAATGTAAGCTGGTTCGTTACTAATTAAAAGATGTTCCATTAGTTTACCTCCTTCCATATTGTCTATGGTAGCATAGAAGTTTCTGCTATCAACAGCAAACTTCATCGGTGTTAAATTTTTAAGATGTCTTATCTGTACTCCTGCATTTAGAAATATTTTAACTAAATCTATGCTATCTTTGTCTATTGAAATAATCCATCGTATGCCTTTGCCTTCTCCTCCCTCTTTATGCCTCTCTGCTATTCTTTTATATTCATCAAAGAAGTTCTTGTAGATTAATTGCATTCCACCAATTGATGAGCAAACTGATCTTTCGTCAGCTTTCTTAAGAACGGATCTCATATGGTTGAAAATTTGATCTTTATTTTCTAATACGGTAGTCTCGTAACATACTATCCCCTCTTCAATTTCCCTTATTCTTCGCTCAGCTGGATTTGCTCTGCTCCAAAAACTATCAAATACATATTGTTGCTGGTGTTCTACAATTTCCTTTAAATTGCTATAGATGATTTTACAGGCTGGTTTTCCTTTCTCATGTAAAGTCGCAGGAGCAATGTATTCTGTTTCGCTTACGTAGAAGTTACCTTTAATTCCGTCTATATGACGAAGCTCATTAACCATTTTCAATAGCTCTTTACAGTACCTCAGATTCTCCTCAGTAACTTCGGTAACATATCTTAATTTGACACCTCGACTTTTTGCATCAAGAAACGCTTTCTTTAGTTGTTCAATCTCAATAGCTAATGATGGTCTGGTATAATCTATGCATGCATCAATTCTACTCTTTGCATTAGAAACAAATCGTAATACTGTATTTACTACATTCTGCTCACCATGTAATACCTCAGTCCTTTCTCTGATTATATCTGATGATGCAGTAGTCAAAGACTCATTTCAAGGTACTAATAAGTCTGCATGTATAAAATATTGACGGAAATACTGTAAAGTATTGGTGGTATCGGATCTTATCTTTGATCACGATTGTTTACTAAAGTGTAGTTGTTACGTTCTATTGATAGTATTCTCATTAAAGTGCAGATTCTCCTCTCTTACTTGTTCGCAAATCTACTACAATTGGCACATCTACAACAAATATCTTACCACCCGCGTTGCCAAGTCTATTTAGAATATTGGTTATTAACTCTTCAACTTGTTCATCTTTAACCACTACCTCTACTTTGATTCGTGGAATATATTCAGGAGTATATTTCATAGTACCTCTTGCGACTTCGAGTTCTTCCGGTTTTGTATGTCCTCTTCCTTCCATTCGGTAGTGGCTCATCCCCCCTACGTGCGCATCTTTCAATATTTCATTTAGGGCATCTAACTCGCTATTTGGCATTACTATTTGAATTTGTTTCATAATGTAAAAAAAGAATGCCTGAGTAATATATAAATAAATAAACTTTGTTCTGCTTCTTTACTTTCGTTGAAGTGGAATCATCTTTACTCTAGGAAACATTAACGATATTGTGAAGTATGAGCAGCTGTTAGAACAACTGCTAGAGTATCTAAAAAAATTAGATGCATAGATTTAGTTTTACATTTTCAATGGTTTACTCATCCTTGCTCGTGCAATCAAGGTAACAAGCTTCTTTATTTTCAAATTGTTTTGTACGCGGATTGTAATAAATGCAGTATTATTATTATCGTTAATTGAGGACTGCGCATTGATTGGCGTCACTGAGTGTGTGGGTGAATGTTACTTTGTGAAACAGACCATGAGGCCCAGAAGGTGTAGCAGTAAGTCCAAAATTCTCTTACAAGCACCTTATTGGTTGAATTCCGAATTAAAGAAATTTTGAACACCAGCAATATAGAATGGTTTGTAGACCTTATAGAATTATACCAATTAAGATAACTTCGCTGACATGTTTCCAACCAGATAATTCCTCATATTCAGGTTGAAACGCTTAGGTATTGTAAAACTCCCAGAACTCCAAGGACAGTATCAAAAACTTCAGGACAAAGTCCAAGACCTTCAATATAATTTCCAAGGCATGCAATACAGAAAACAAGAATCAGGGACGTCTGCAGCATAACCAACTAAAAATAATGGAACAACTGACGCTCTAACAGCGTCAGCACGCTCCAACAGACTTTTGATGTTTTAGCAGAAAAGGTGTCAAACCTTTACAATGAAAAATGGCAAGTAGAACAATTTGTTTTCAGGTTCAAAAATGGGAATAGAAAATACCTTATGGTCAGAGGTATTGCTGAACAAATTATAAGACTTTTGACAGAACAAGGACCGCTATTGACTTCCGCTATCATGGCAGTTGTTCACGCCTTAAGAGAGTCCTGATAAATACGACATTATTTTTGACAATAGCGAATACGACAACAACAGTCAATATCACGAAGGACTTTGAACGTAGCAAAATCATTCCTGAAGATCTTGTCAGACCAGATGATAGATAAGACAATGTTAGTAGCAGTGAAACGACAATAATAAATCGGTATCAAACACACTACTAGCTTTTACTGCTGCTGCATGCTCACTTCGTTCTGCAAATAAGGATATATTAGATGTATTACATATCCTAACACACTATTTCAGAGCTATATTAAGCATAAAAACAGGGTCGGATGTATTATTATGTTGTCATAGAAAAATTGCCAACGGATTATCAAAACGAAGTTACAACTGTAATTTGTAGGAAGATAAGACCCGGTCATGAAAAAAATTACAACGATTGGGTTAGACGTTATTTGACATTAGAAAGAAAAGCTCCTGGCTATCTTGGTACTACCATAATCGTCCCCGGAGGTAGTAAATCACCTTTGTGGTATATTATCCGCCGTTTTGCTGATAAAGCTGCCATGGAGAGATGGGATAATTCAGATGAATCACTAAAACTACTAAAGGAAGCAAATGATTATTCTACACGACATTACGACACATCCA
>JAFAQB010000026.1 GCA_019246625.1 Nitrososphaeraceae archaeon | reverse complement strand
AGCCTGAATACCCTTTGTAGTTACAAAATCTGTGAAGTAGCCAGTACCATCAAGCTGGGAAAGAAGATCTTTTAGTTCATATAGATTTTTCATTTATGCATTTGAATATAAAACAATTGTACTTTATATCTATGGCATAGAATTCTCTGGTTCTAGATTATCACTACTAACAAGCAATTGAGTTACTTACTGATCATAAGATCCTTATATGCATAAGGTAAGTTATGCACTTTTGAAATATAAAGAAAATAGAGATAGGTAGCTAAATTGAAAGAATATCGCTATCCTCTTGCTGGCGGAGGTGGAGTATTAAATTTTATTGCACCCAAATCTTGCATCATATTCAAATCTTCTACCACATCCCAAGGCTCTACAATTTTGTTGTTTGCTATTCTGTAAAGATCTGCACTTCTAAATGAGACTTGCTTACCAGTAGGAGGAATACCAGGAGCAAGTGCGAATGGGCCTTTATGAGTACCTGTTGTGTTTGTAAATACTACTACTTTATCTCCTTCTGCCAGAATATGTTCAATCTTTGTGCGAAAGTCAGGAAATGCTGTGGTTAAGCTATTTAGAAATTCTTTTGTACTGTTGATACCTGATTGTACACCCTTGCGATGTTCTACTATATTTTTGGCAACGACACTATCTAATGCTTTGGGGTTATGATCGTTAAACGCTTTAGTAAAGGCCATCACTATTGCTTTATTATTATTAATGTTGTTAGTATTTGCTTGCTGCGCCTGTTGTTGACCTAAAACGTTTTGATATTGCCATGATAATGCAATACCCGAAGCTGCAAAAGAATCAAGGTTAAGCTTATACTACTAATTATTGTTGATTTTGTTTTATTCATACCTGCCGTCATTATGGATTTGTCGCATATATGCTTTTAGTGGTAGTAATAAAGCACTACTGTAGAGTATGAGATGGCAAACAAGCAAGTAGTCAAAGGAAAACAACAAGTCCTCCTCCTATATTAGCTTGACTAATCTTTCAAATAATTATTCCAGACCAGAAATCGATAAAAAAATCGAATCATTGAAATAGTTGCAAAATCAAGAAAACCACTATATCAATTTGAAATCAAAGAAGAGAAAGAGCTTCAAAAAATTACAACATGGGATGGCTTAAAGTAAGCATCAAGAGAAGCAAATACAATTCGTTTTTGGTCAAATGTTAAAGGAATGTCAAGAAGAGGACGTACGACAAAAAATCATTTACTTGGCGGTATGGGTGGAAAGGACTTCAAGGAGAAACACACAAGATAACATCAAACAAGTCTTGATATTATTACAGCGGCAGCAGCACAGAGAATAACAATAGTAAGGTTTTCCTAGCTACCTTAATGGGATCGATTGACTTTTTAGTGGTTTACTCTCTCATACATATATGAAAGAACAACGTTATAAAAATCCAATACCGACTGTAGATATTATTATTCAAAAGGATTCTCGAATTCTTCTAGTTAAAAGAAAAAAAGAGCCATTCAAGGACCTTTTCGCTCTTCCTGGTGGATTTGTAAATGAGGGGGAACAAGTAGAAGATGCAGCGAAACGAGAAGCTAAGGAGGAAACATCTTTGGATATAGAATTAGTTGATATCTTAGGTGTTTATTCAGAACCTAATAGAGATCCAAGAGGACATATCATGTCGACTGTCTTTGTTGGAAAGATTCCTCCTAATAATAAAGTCGAAGCACTAGCACAAGATGACGCGGCTAAAATAGAATGGATAAATTTGGAAGAGGTTGATAATACCCAATTTGCATTTGATCATCAAAAAATTATATCAGATTACAAAAAGTGGAAACAGTCGGGTGGAACGTTTTGGTCTTCAAGATCATTACTGCTACTTTGATCTGAACATGTTTAGCATATGTTTTGTGTTCTACTAATAGTGAGACACTAATTACCATCGCAGCTACTAGTCTAGAATGATTATCATATGTCTAATTCATCAATAATTTCAGTAGTTATTAAAGGCTCCTCCACCCCCAGCGATTGGAATTCTACATTCCAAAAATGTAGACTATATGCCATGAGTAGCAATAAAGACATCCCTCAACGTAAACCATTATCTCGTTGCTTTTAGCCTCTTGATTTACTGCCAGTGGTGCCGCTAGATGATTTTCGTTGCATTCTTGTTGTTGTTATTGTTGCTTCTTTTGTTTTCTTGCATTTTCGACCCGGTGATTTTGTTTGTATTTCTCATCAAGGCATTTGTATACGAACAGCTCATACTCTTCCACACAATGGGTTGACGATCAATAGATATAGTATCTGTAGGAATCCTTCACTCAAAGTTTTTTTTGCCAACTGTATTATAACTTGCTTCTTTTCATTCTTTGCTTCTTTCTCTATGTTGTCAAGTTTATCCCAGGCATCATTGAAAAAAGAGATTTCTTCATGAATGGGATTTGGAATTTGGCTCATGTTCATGCCTCTCCTTCTTTGTTGTCAGCCAATCCTTCATGCAACAGACATTCTTTGCAAAGTTCGCAAAAGTAACATATTTTTAATTGAGTTATTCCCGTGTTTCCATTTTTATTTTCTTTTAGAAAGTTTGTTCTACTGCAGCATTTACTTTTTCAGAAGAGGAAACACAGTAGAACTTGGGAAATCATTATTTTGGTGGATGTAACGCCTGTTAATGCAATATTAAAAATGATAGTCCATTGCATTTGATTTGGCCTACTCACATAGAACAAGAGAAGTTAATGATCATACTATACAGTACCAATAATATGACCATAATATACTGTAGATAGCCACTCCCTCTCCATTTAGTGTTTCACAGTATAATATAGGAACACAACTGAAATTTGTTATGAGAAATAAAAATGAGCAAGGAATTACTGTTGCAGCATCAGGAGCATACTAATCCTTTCCAAAATGAAGAAAAAAAGGATAGGAATAAGGAAATGATATATGATAATATAGAGCACGAAATAGAATGCCCTCGCTGCCATGATATAATGGCGTTATCATCTGATTTTGATATGCTGCACTACTTTTATAAGGACTTCAACTTGTCACTATTGATAAATTAAGAGTCAAGTTCAGATATGAGTCAACAAGGAAACAATATCAAACATAATAATAACAACAATACCAGATCGGAGATTCTAGAACAAGGTGATATATACTTCTTTTATAGGCCCAAAAAAGGTGCTAAAGAGGTAAAAGGTATTGAGGATATCAGGCGATTCTTTATGGTAACTGCACCTGAACAAGAAGAAAAAATAATAATAATAATAATAATAATAATAATAATAATAACAAAAAGAACCAGTTATACAGACTTTTTGTCATAGGCAAAAAATCACTTCCAGAGATAAGAAAGAGCGAAGCTAGAGCATCTGAAAGATATTGGGCCAGAGTTGGTGGTATTTTTACAGATCCTAACGAGCTTACAAAAGAACTATTTTCAGATGAATTTAGGAAAGGAGATGCTGCAAGGCCAGTTGGAGAAGGAAAGTATGCAATAGTAAAACATCATCAAAATCAAAATCATGCAGAGCTTGCATATATTCTTGAAATGCCAAAGGAACCTGGAGAAGCTCAAAGAGAATTAGGTATAGAAAAAGAAGCAAGTTATATCATTTCGGTAATTAACCCCAAAGTACCACGACAACAATCTACAACATCATCATCAGCAGGAAGCCTTCCTAGTACAGAAGAGCCTCCAAATTACCCAGAACAAGTCTTAAAGGCATTTGATGAATCTGAGAACTTTGTATCCCTTGCTAATGATACAAAACTTATAGACTACAAAAATGCGCAAATAATACTTATTGGTGCAAGAGAAGGAAGAGACGTAATAAAGAGCGAGATAGGTATAGAGATAGAAGAGTCTTTGCAATCTGCAGACATATTTAATAAACTGAGAGTGAGAAAGGGACAAGTTCCAATAAGACCATTGATGGAAGGAAAGTTAGAATAAGATAAAAATACAAAGGATAGGAGCATTCCTTTCATAAACAATAGCTACGGATTGGAAAAGTGAAATACCGCAAATATGTCATTTATTTGACCAAATGCTAAAGGAATATAGGATGACGAAATCGAAGAAGTACAATTTGCTAATGCTGTGAACTCGAGAATCTTTTGCAGCTGATTCACTGTTTATGTTGTTTTTAAACTCCAAGAAAAGATCCTTCAAACCCTCTTGATATTATTTTGTCTACAGTTAGAAATGTCGCAGTCTCTTTCCGCGATTGCAACAATGAATAATGATAATGATAATGATAATGACAATAAGAACAAATCTCCAATTCAAAAAGCTACCCAGGGCTAAACTCTATAACAAAGGAAAGAAGCTTGTAGAAGTAGCTATCATACTAACTTATCTGAAAGGCAAGTAACTAAATACTAGAGAATACTTGGAACTTAGAGGTCTTTGCGATTTTACTTTGTATAAAGAAGAAAAAGCATTACATTCCATCATTTTTAAAGTTAAACAAGATATCAGAAAGTGAAGGAATAGATGATGAAAATGATATATCAAATGTGCTCAAATATGCTAATGAACTACAGAACCTTCAAGTATTGTCAAATTCTTCAAAACCAAGTTCAGGATCTAAATTACCAAAACTGAGAGCTAGAAATGGACTTGCAGGTTAGGAGAAGGCAACAATGAGGGCATTCTTGAGATAGCAAACTCGTTACTAAAGATATTGTTAAACCAGATGGTAGATAATACAATGATTGCAGCAGTGCGAGAAAATGATTCGGTATTGAATGTTTAGTCAAGGGAGTAATCAAAAGAATATATCAGAATCACAAAAACTGTGAAAGTCAAAATACATAAGAAGTCATCAAATGTAAAGGTGTTACTACAAATGGTCATTTTATCTTTAGTTGAATCCTTGAGAAAGTTCATTTTTTGATTTGTATGATGATTATTATTATGACTATAACATATCATTACCATTAACTTAGGATTAATTAAGATAGAAAGTCTGGAATTCTTGGGTCTATTATTACTAGCTACTATACACACGCATCATAGATACATTAACAAAACCATTCAAGATCAAATTGAGATACCTTTCTTTAAATCATCAAAGTTCATTACAGGGATCACTTCCACTTTAGCGCCCATTCTTTGGAATAGAGGTTCAACTAAGGAAGGCACCTCGTAATTATTGTCGATATTAAGAATAAATGTCATTGCTCTATCGCCATCAAGAGGTAAGAAATATGCTGCTTCAGGCTTGACTTTATTCGTATATTCTTCAAGGTTCTTCAGAAAGTTTGGATCCTGTACCATTTTGTTTCCAGCTTCTGCAGGGATTTTGGCTCGAACTAAGAATCTCATAAACCGAATAAAAATTGGTGTTATATAAGGATATATTGCAAAATCATATTGAGGGATAATGCTAGTATAGATGACATGAAAAAACGTTCACGACAGAAGAAGTTGACGAAGTTGGATGTAAATAGTTCCTAATGATTGGAAGAAGCAAGAAATAGGAGGAAGATATGCAAGAAATAGAACCTCATATTTCAAGCGCTGGATGGGACATTAGGATACCTTCATCATCGTATATGTCAAAAGCTGGAGAAGGACCATATACAAGTGTAGATTATGGATCACACTTTGCAAAACTTGGAAATTAAAAGTTACATTGATTTGCTCCAAAGTCCTTGTTGTTAGAGAATTTCAATTAAATATGGGTGTAAGTCGTATGATTTGCTAGGCTAGCAGCAGCATTCCAGCATGTGCTATACTGCCGATTTGTTTGTGCTGTCACCTTCTTTCATATTATCTAATACATACTTTAGTTCAGGATCATTAAGCAGCTTATCGGTAAATCCCCTAACAATTTGCCTTGTAGTTCTTTCTGCGGCCCCTTCTCCTCTATGCTGCATTTCCACAACATATTCGTATACAAAAGGTCTTATGTATAATGAACATACATCTGAAATCCAACCAAACAGTGTATTTGTTGTGTTATCCTTAAGCATCTGTTCTCTTCTTTCCTCAAACATCTTTGCAATTATTCTTGTATTGTAAAGGTACATCTTTTTACCAGTCTTTTGATCAATTCCCTTTAGGAGCACAGAATCTCTTTTATCATGGATCAATCCAAACGACACATTATATGGCATCTTCACATGTCCAAACTTTGGGGCGTATTCAAATAATTCGTTCATTAATGAAGATAACAATATATAAAAGCGTTCGACATGCTTTCTTTTTGCTTCTTCTTGCTCTTCTTTATTCTTACCTTTGCCAAACAATGATTAACAATTCCTTAGTTGATGCAAAATAATGGCAATACCGTATATTAAAGTACTATATGGCTGATATCTTCTCCATATAATAGCCATATGTATTCACATGTTAAGTAATGTAAAAAAGGAAATGCTTGTTATTCTATTATAACATCAAATGATTTACTATATTGTAATTCATATCGTAATCCCAGACCAATGCCAACATAATAGAAGAAAACTCTTTTATCCATGGAGTTAGTGCTTGGAAGCGAGATTGGATGACAACCAAGCAGAAGATACGAGAAATACATTGAAAAGAATTACATGGCAATCAGAGAATTGTTTATCATGTAAATGGTTCTCGCCCTGTGATCCCATTAATGCAGACATCCTAACTAATGCCATCGATGCGTTCATCCGCAACTCAAGAAATTCGACCTTATTATTTCTGGGAGGGATTGGTGTAACCTACTTGATGAAATCTCTCAAGAACAAATAGATCAAATGCAAGAAACGACGAAGCAAAGCGAGCAATAGCTGGCTAATAGAGATAACAACAGTATTCTTAGCCTTTTTTCAGAGCTGAAACCCCAGTAGCAAACATACACTAACATCATCCTTTACGGACATATGACTGCTCTCCTGATGGTTTATTGAATTATTGTGTATAACCACTACCGTATTGTCTCTCCGCCATCAACCACAATTGTCTGTCCACTTACAAATGATGTATAGTCGCTAGCAAGAACCAATGCTACGCTTGCAATCTCCTCTGGCTTACCTGCCCTTCCAAGTGGAATAGATCTTACAATATCTATCCTTTGCTCCGTTGTAAGTCTATCCCAATTTCTCTGCGTAGCAATAGTTCCAGGAGCAATAGCATTACATCTTATCCCGTATTTGCCAAATTCATCCGCTATGTGCTTTGTGATTCCAAGATTAGCAGCCTTGGCCACAGTATATGGAGCACCCTTTATATATCCACTTATCGCGGGTGTAGAAGAGATGTTAATTATAACTCCGCGATGTTTTTCAACCATGATAGGCAGCACTACACGGCAGCATCTATAAGTTCCTATGGTATCTACATTAACAACATTCTCCAAGTCTTGATCTTGTATTTGTTCAAAGCTTGCGTCCCAGAGTTGATCTTTAATTGGATAACCTGCATTATTTACTAGTATATCAATTTGGCCATATTTCTTATAGACTTTACTAACTATCGCATTTACTTCGTCTGACACCGATACATCAAGCTTCAAACCAAGGGCGTTGGTTTGATACTCTCTTACGAGCTGCTCGGCTGTACTTTGGGCTTCCTTTTCATCTCTTCCTGTAACAACCACGTTTGCACCATGTTCAGAAAAGAGATTTGCCATCGCTCTTCCATTTCCTCTGGTTGAACCTGTTATAACCGCAATCCTACCATCGAGCAATCTCATCATTTTGTCAAATAGTTAACAGAAGATCCTAAAATAGTAGATGTAAGCCAAGTATTTCGTTCCTTGCCTAATTCTAGGAATGGTTGGTGAGAGATTACTCTGGACTATTGACTCACAAACACATACCCAGCCTCTCCTGATGGGAGCCCCACGGATTCCATCTATCTGAGCGGGTTTACTCCTAACACATTTTCAAGAATTGCCAAATATGCGGATGGGTGGGCTGTCAGCTGCGTCGGGTTCTTTACAATATATTGCAAACGGTATCAAAACTTAAAGAAATACAATGATTAGTAAACATTAGTATTTCTCTTCTTTTTGCTCATATTCTCCAACTTACTGTATTATAGAATCTTTAGCACACACATCCTTCTACCACATCTGCTCGGTATATATCATACAAGTAACAAAGTTAATATCAAAGTTTTATATTCGATTCTAGAACAGTGTTTAGGAATCTATGCGTGATAATGAAGAAGGGATTGAGGTAGATAAGCACGAACAAAAAGAGGAAGAAGAACACTCTCTTTCCCCGATTCTGAGTACCAGGTATGCCTATAGAGCAGCCATAATAGTTCGTATAATTGAAAAGAATTTCCTTGTAATAATAGGCATAGTAGCTGCTTGTACTTTTTTTGCTATTATTGATGTACTACAAGAAACAGCATACATTAGATTATTACCTAGCGACGATCTTGCTGATATTATAATCGCTGTTCTTGTAGCAGCATCACTTGCTGCTTTAGTATATGCGTTTTGGATGTTGGTAAGATCAAGGAGTATGCTCAATAACTGGGCTAAGGTGTTTGAACAAAACTCTATAAGGTCTGGTATTAGCATAGCCATGACAGACAAAAGCAAACGAGAAGCAGTAAAGGCTATCGCTGAAGTCGTTGAAGAGGTAGCTGAACCTTTGAGGCAATATATAGAATCAAAAGGAAACCTACATGAATTTTTTGATGCAGTTCCAGACAACGGAAATAAAAATGAAAGCCGACCTCCACAACAGAAGGAAAAAATATCCTTTGATGTATTAATTGACGAGGATCGGGTTCAAAGAACAGAAATGGCAAATAACAGCACCGCTAATGATCTTAAAGAAGCCTTGAAAAAATATGGTAGCATTATAGTTAAGATTGTGGATGGAACCATAGACAAAAAGTCTGTTCAATCATTTTCTAACTCGTTAGCTGATTATATAACTATATCGAAAAAGAATAAAGTAGGTCTGGCGTTAATGATTGGAGATGACGTAGCGCAAGATGCAAATAGACTAGCGAGGAATTATAGCCATTTAAGCAAAAAAGATCATAACATTATACTTATTGAAAAGTCAGAGCACATTCTATCAGATAATGATAATTCCCCCTTTTTTACTCAAAAATGAAAAAGAAGCACTATGATGGGCAAGTAAAAAAGATATGTTATGAGCTAGTTATGGAGCCAGAATATTGCCATGGCATATTGCTTTTTATGAACCAATAGAATTATACGCGGATAATTGGTGAGATGAAATCTGAACAAAAAACTAGCATCATTATTAATTGGAATTGTTCTGATTATTACTATCTTTGTATCATATTACTTAGTTAAGAATATTCTAATTCGCAAACCCATTGCTGTTGCTGGATTTGATAAGTTTGGAATAAAGGAAATATATCCATCAAAAACAGGTGGAGAAGAATGGTTTATGAATATGCAAGATCCAAACAATGATCCAAGAACACTTAAAGCTCCACACATGACTCAAAATGCTGATGGATCATGGAAAGTGGCATTCGATGGCAATAACAATAACAATAACAACCCACAACAAATCATTCCAATACAAGCTAGTGGAACTTGCTGCCAGGATGAAGT
>JAFAQB010000002.1 GCA_019246625.1 Nitrososphaeraceae archaeon | reverse complement strand
TTAACAGTGGATGGGCACAGGTACAGGGCTTTTGGACTCCAAACGGAGATATAGGAGATGAGAATGCAGGAGCAATCAATCTTCATCCATCTAACTTGGTTGATTTTGGAGGAAAGGGAAAATACAGATCACCTGAATTTACATGGTTCCAAACAGTAGCTCCGACTGCACTCAAATTCCTCAACTCTGCGAAACTTGGTAAACAATATCAAAACGATATGTTCGTAGGAGATTCTAATAACGGCAATCTGTATGATTTTAAACTAAACCAAAGCAGGACAGGGTTAGATCTTAATGGCACATTATCCAACAAGATAGCTAATACTGTACAAGATTGTCAACCAATACTATTTGCTAGCGGATTTGCTGGTGGAGGAATTACAGATTTGCAAGTTGGACCTGATGATGGCTACCTATATGTCCTTACACTTGCAGGTTCAATATATAGAATAATACCATCTTCTTCCATATCTCAATAGGTTTCAGAGCTGCCGCTGCGGTTCGCAGCAATGTGGCATTTCCTTAGGTAGCATGAGCTTGGGACTAGGTAGCATTTCTGGTACTAATTTACAAAAACTATAACAACGACATTCTTAACGTTTCCAAAACTGAAATCGGCTGTGTTCATTTAACCAATCTCCTAAGGATCATCTCCTTATGCATACCTACAAACAGATTCAGCCAATGCATAACATGTTCTATCCTGCACTTATCTTTTCTACAAGGAAAATAGTCATCAAAGCACTCGGTTCTATCTGTAACATATTGGATAGTTCTTTCTATGAATACTTTTTTCAAAAGAAGAATGTAAATGATGTTCCAATTTTAAGAATTTAAGAATTTACATGCTTGTGGATACCAAGTACCACTATCAGTATACACTGGATGTTTGCCATATTCTGTACACAATTTTTGTATGAAGTGCGTAGCATATATACTTGGATGGCGTTCTACTCCTTTTGAGTGGCATAAGAGAAATAGAACATCTTTAGCTATAGGTTTATCCTGCTAACTGAAGAGCTCTGAAATCACTCCTTGCATACTAATATGTACATACTATAAATAAAAAGAAGAAAGTTGCGCTTCATTGTATTTATATTTATATATGTTTATGCATCATATATACACGAATTCCTAAAGGAACCGGTAGATAGATAAGATAATTATAATATCAAGAAGCGCTCATACAGAGTGTAAAGCATAACAATAATAATTTGGGGAATCATTACATGGTATATCTCCTGTGACTGCTAGAAATAACGACGATCCATTCTCAAACTGGCCAGATCTAATAGACAAAGCAGTATATTCTATTGATGGAAAATGTCTTGGCTTCCTTAGGAAAATCCATCTTGATTATATGGTTGTTGGAGGAGGCATTATTAGTTTAAAAAAATATTTTATACCAAAATCATTAGCCGAGTCAGTAAGCAGAAAAGGGATCAGATTAACAATTACAGCCTATGAAGTGCGCTCTAAATATTCTTATGCAAAAATGAAAAGCCTTGTTACTATTTTCAAGTTTATGCCCGAATATGCAGTAGAACATAGAGCGTTCTATGATAGGGTCCAGACTCTGCGTTATTATGTCACCAGGAATAGACTAGCAGCAGGAATTGCGTTTGTTTCTGGAGTACTTCTTTTGCTTTCAGGATACAAGGCAACCTTCGAAATTTATAGTCTGATTACGCAAGAGATTATTTTGCATACTTCTCAACAATTTTGGATTTTTTTACTCGTTCCATTCCGAATTCTAGCTGTCCTCAGCCAGCTTGGAGGAGTTACCGTACTGATAGGAGCTGCGCTGTTTGCCGCAAATAGGGTCAACATTGCAAAATTTTCGTTATCGATTGGAACCGGCCAAGGATTATTTACTATTGCCTTTCATATTGTTTCAGATATAGCATCTTCATCTTCAGGTAGATTAACATTTGGAAATCATTATGTCATATGGCTAACATCATCTATGGCTGGAATAGGAATATTATTTGCAGTAATGGCTCAATCGATTTCAAAAGGTAAAGGCGATAGCATCATATCAAAGGTGCTAGGATTTCTCGGATTAAGAAAGCTATTATTGATACTAAAAAAGAAAATGTAACATTAAGCTATCCTGAACATGTATCTTGGTTATTAACAACCTGTATAGAAGAGACTATACAATCAACAGCAATAGTATTAGATGAATTGGAGAAAAGTCAATGCATACGTCTCCAGAAATCATAACCAACTAATCCTAGTCCTATAGCAACAAGAATTATGGGTATTAATGTATATACGTTGGTTCCATAGACTCCTCTTGCATGATTATATACATCCGAAACCATAGATGCAAATAAAGCAATAATACCAGCTAAAAACAGTTTCGAAAAGGTAAATTTAGCCAACAGGTATCAGAGATTGTATTATTAATATTTAAATTTCGCCAAAACCATTAAAGACATAGATTGACTCCAGCACTGGACACATAACCAGTTGTTTCTACATAGCCGTTGTATGTAAAAGATTAATGAAGAACATACCTGCAGATATTATAGAAGCATGAAAGCCAAAGAACTGCTTCCGCTAATAATTATTGTATCAACAACGTTAATAATAGGTGGAGTTCTGTTTGCAGCCAAGGTTACGCCTGAACAAACGTATAAATGAATTCAGACAGAGCGACTCTCAGTTCGATTTAATCATCCAACCTGGCTTAACACAAATTATTTGTTTTATTGCTGCAATTCGTTGCAAAAAATACCTTGTCCGTAAATAACAGAAGCAGTAT
>JAFAQB010000070.1 GCA_019246625.1 Nitrososphaeraceae archaeon | reverse complement strand
TGGACAACACGACGGCAACGATCAGCCTCTGATTAACTCTTCAATGGGTCTTAATGTGCTTCTCTTACTTCTGGGACAAATGGAAAAATCAGATTAATAACCATCTCATTCTTCCGTCTCGACTTCCTTTTTACCAAAGAATAACTCAAGATCTTAATGTACTAATCAACATCCTTGCTTAATTTTATCTAGTCATCAACTTAGAAAAGTTAGAATAAACTACCTTGCACTTATCGTACAGATCTTCAATATCCTTTGTAGCAGAAAGAATATTTTCCGGGTTTATGTTTTCATTATTCAATTCCTGTCGATATTCATGTGTCCAATTTTCTATCATTTTATAACTTACTTCTAGGTGAAACTGTATTCCGACAGCTGTTCCAATTCTAAAAGCTTGCGGATATAATTCTGATGATGCCATGATAGTAGCAGTTGAGGGAAGATCATAAGTATCTCCATGCCACTGAAAAACTCGCATAGTTTTACTTTTGATATTCTTAAAGAGATCATTTTGGCCATCATGGTTAAGCGTAACATTATACCAACCAATCTCCTTCTTAGAACCTTTGTAAACATTTCCTCCAGCAGCTTGGGCAATTAGTTGTGAACCTAAACAAATTCCAAGAACAGGAACCTTGTTTTTTATTGCATCTCTTATCAGCTCTTGTTCTTTTACAATATAAGCAAGATTGTCATAAACAGCCATTGGCCCGCCTAATATGATAATTGCAGTATATTCTCCCGCATTCTGCGGCATTGACTCTTTTTGAGCCTCAACATTCTCAATTTGATAGCCATCTGATTGAATTAGTTCCTCCAAGCTTCCGAGGGTTTCAAATTGAACATTTTGTATTGAGAGTACTTTACGTTTCACGGTAGCACTAAACACCAACTAAATATATCCTTTTTACAGGGCCTCAAACCTGGGAATGAAGCATATGAAAGTACTATAATGACCGGAGTATTGAAACTTTTTAAAATATATTAAATATATGAAATTATTAGTACCTTAACCCAAAAGAAAGAGTTGCGAACTCAAGTTTAGTAGAACCTCGTTAGGGTTATAAGTAAAATAATACTACCCCCACTGGTTGTCTGATTCAAGCCAGCTTCTTGTTCGCAGGATAAAGGATGGCACTGTAATTGACCATATTGAATCAGCGAAGGCGCTGGTCGTTCTGCGTGCTCTAGACATTACGGGAAGGGAAGGAAACGTCATTACAGTTGCATTGAATGTTCCTAGCAGCAAACATGGTAAGAAGGATATAATTAAGGTGGAAAACAGGTTTTTGGAAACAGGCGAGACCAATAAACTTGCATTAATCGCACCCCACGCAAGTATTAATATAATCAAAGACTACAAGTTAGTTGAAAAACGTAAGATTCAGCTTCCTGATTCTATCGTTGGCATATTCCGCTGTCCGAACTTAAAATGTATCACAAATAGCGAAGAACACATCAGCTCAACTATTGACATTCTGGACAAGGAAGAAATTATATTAAAGTGTAGATATTGCGCACGGACATTAACTTCTGATGAATTAGTATTCTAGTCTATTTCTTGGTATCATGAACAACAAGTAAACATTATTCCTTATTTGACATGAAAGTCTCTCTACATAGCTTTTAACTGGTGTCAATATAATACATTAAACACGTCATCATACGATATTGCTTTATTGTGTATCATGGTTCATCTTGTCCTGCTGCCATTTCAGATAAGTTATCATTGCTAATTCAAAGAGGTTTGGGAGGAGAATATGTATTTCTTCATGGTTGCCTAGGACTATCCCTACAAATTTGATATATCCCTAATCTTTGTGCATAAACGTTTCTCGAACCCAGCCGAACTTTCTGAGGTATTCATCCTTCTTTTTTAACACTTGAATCATTTCCTCTGAAGTCAGATAGCCCTTTTGCTTGTAGCTATTCTCCAGCAGCTCAACTTCGCTAAGCGGGTACTTCAAAAGCTCATTTGCTATATGATCCTGAAGCCTCTGAATATCTATGTCGTGAAGCTTCAGAAACCTTTTATACTCCAATTCAACAACTTCTGGCGGAAATCCATGTTCAGCGATAATATCAACCGGTTTCTTTTTGTTCTTAAATTCTGTGTATAACTTTTTGATTCCTTCAGAATCCACAGGTGGAATATTCAGGTGGCGTGCATATCCGTCGATATTAGATCTTGCATTTGTTCTTTTTGAGGATGATACGGGAAAAGAGGCTGGACTGAGTGGAACTGCTCCCCTTCCTCCCTGAGAGTTTGCTGCAGGTGAAAAGACTAGTGTTGTCGTCTCATCTTTTCTTTCTGCAGTAATTTTTAGCGTCCTCCGATGGCTTACCAAAAGCCCTTCAGAGACCATCCTGCTTTTTTCCTTCCATACATATTGCTTAGTAGTATGAGCAATCCTTGCTATGTCATCATCTGAGTAGTTATTGTGATTTGACTGGATGAGCTGCCGAATATATTGTCTCTTTGTGTCTTGCGGTAAGTAAGTAGAATCCATAATAGATAGGTAAGTAAGTACACCCTTAAATTAAAACTTTCATATAATGCTAGGTGTGATAGGGTATACTAAGGGTATCTCCAAATATGTGCCTCAGTCCTACTGACCCGAACTTACCCATTTTCTGACTTACCCAGGCTCTAGGGTATAAGGAGGAATTTTTAACGATATAAAATAGTCTATCATAATAACAGTTTTGAAGACCCATTAGCAATAAGATATAGATTCATAAAAGGCACAAACAAAAATCATTATACATTTATTGCTTGCTTTTTATCTGGTTGTAGAACCATTTTATCTACGGTGATTTTCTGGCATCTTGATTCTTATTTTTTTGCTGTATCTTCATGAGTTTTTTAGATATTTTGTAGCTAAATCCCATAGCTAGAAAAAGGGTTATCAAGCTAGCTAGTAATGTCAAGGCAAGGGTCGTTTTGAGAATATAATACAGCACCAATGTCACGATTATAGCTGGGACAGAAATTGAAAGCGCCAAGAGTGTTGATGCAGTAAATATCCCACTTGTGCTTATCTTCATGGGATTGGAATTCGAAATGTCTGCATCATCACTCTTGTCCACCACTTGTCATCTTACCTCATTTAATGCATTGTGACAGGATCGTTTCGATTAGAATATAAAAGATACTGCCAAAATTAGACTACGCGCTTATATTTTTATTTATTTATTTATTTCCATCCGATCTGATGTCTGTAATAATTTACTAGCTTTGCGTGTCTCATACGCTCCCCCATTGTTTTTGATTTGTCCATCTTGTTTATGTGTGCCCTCAGCTGGCTCAAGTCACACATACACACTCCAGCAATTGGCTTGTATTTGACTCTAGAGATTTGATGCTTTTTATGGTCTACATAGAACAAAAGAAGCTTTGTAACACAAATTGTTATCAGAATACCTACAATGGTACAATAAATTGTCGAGCTTGAACCAATAGAAGCATATGGATTATTATTATGAAAGAGATATTGGATGGACAGTAAAGGAAGAAATATAGAGATAATAACGCCAAATGGTGTTGCAATCATAGATATCGCTGACAATCTGTCATAGGGCTCAACGTCGTGTTCAAATTGATCTAGCAATCCTTGTAATCTTTGGTCAAGTTTCTCATCGTGTTCTTTCAACAAGGGTTCCATATTTTGTATAGTTGGTCAAAGTACTAATTAAGATTATCTTTGGCTTCTAATCTCATATTATCCTTGTTTTGCCAGAAAAATTGAGATTTTTACATAACCAACTAACCAATAATATATAGAATTTATTGCTATATCATCTTGTTAAAGTAAAAACCTTATTAATTTTCGTATAGCTAGACGTAAAAACTGGAATTTTTTGATCTAATTTTTTTATGTTACTATATCCTTAAATTATGATAATTTACATTCTAATGTTTTATTGTGCTAATAATTATATTTCCAAAATTTTGAGGAAATATGATTGAATTGAAAGAAACTTTGACTAGAGTCAGTCTGTCGTTTAACAGGAGCAGGCTTGACACAATTTCACCAGATATACTGGTCAAATCATTTTGGGTAAGCACAGCTCTTGCATTAATTCTATCATTGCCACCGCTTGGCTTATTTATAGCTGTCTTTCAAGGTAGTGGCAACATTCTCGTAGGCGCCATTATTGGATTTGGCCTTCACTTTATACTTCTTTCTAGCTCTGAAAGGATTTCTTCATCACTGACTTCATTGTTTGAGGACTGAACCTGACTATTTCCTTTTTTAATCAGATTTGTAAATATTAAAATTGATGCTCCTTGCTAAAAGAACACTTGGACTATAATAGGAGGACGCTAGCTGATTAGACATGAGCAAGATAAGTATGCCAGCTAAAATTTTTGGCACCGTGCTTTCTCATGGTTTGAGAGGAAGGATGCTCACGAAGAGTGAGCTCCAAGTGCTTGCAGAAGCTCGGGATATGGAAGAGCTAGTTACTAGAATAAAAAATACTGTTTACCTTGACGCTTTTGCAAAACTCACCAAGCCTTATACTGCTGAAAAAATAGAGGGAGCGCTTAAGGAATATTTGGTAAATGCACATGCGAAAATGGTCAATATTACAGGCGGAGCAGGCATTCTAAATGCATATTTTATAAAATATATTACGTGGGATTTAAAAATAGTATTGAAAGGCAAAGCACTAGGAAAATCATACGAGGAATTGGCTCCAAAGATAAACTTAAGAGCAGAGGAGCTCGTAGGCAGACGAGACATAGTAGTAAAGGCCCTCGTGGCGAAAAACCTGGAGGAGGCGATTGCCGCGATTTCAGGTAGCGAATTTGGTGAGGATGCAGCAAAGGCTGCCACTGTATATAAGGAGAAAGGCGACTTGAGGATATTTGACACGTACCTTGATCATGTTTTTTATCACGACTTGGGCAGATCTATGACTGCTGAATCCCAATCCCCAGACGTCAAAAAGGTTGCATCTACAGATATTGACTCTTATAATGTCCTTGCCGTCCTAAGAGGCAAGTTCTGGGGACTTGATTCATCAGAGATTAATGACCTAATAGTATCCACTACACCAAAAGTTACACGCGATACCTTGCAAAAGATGATTAATGTAGAAAAGATTCCTGAAGCAATTTCAGAATTATCTAGCACTGTATATAATGGGGTAATTCCTCAAACATCTTCTAATGACATAGATGCGATAATGCAGTTAGAATCAAATTTTGAAGCTGTTGGATTGAAGCGGATAATTGGCTCATTTAGGTCAATGTTCAGTGTAGGAATTATGCTTGGAGCCATAAAGTTGATGATGATCGAAGTTAGGAACTTGTCTGCTATAGCCTCTGGAATAGAACAAAAGGTCCCTACTGAAACTATAGTATCTAGGCTCATTAGGCCAGAGTGATCAACCAACCAGTTGTTATTGTTGTTGTCATCGCCATTTATCATTATTAAGACAAATTCTGGTTTAAAAACCGGCCCATTAATAATATTTTACAGTCTCGCTTGGAAAGACGATCTCTTGCAATAACAGCGGAATGATGATAATGCAATACCAGCAGAAACGTATGTACATGTAGGATTATGAATAAAGAAACCGTCAATCTCTAAGAATGGCGTTACTCCCGCTATACCATTTTAAATAAACTCAAAGGTTGATTTGAACCCAGACGGTTTGAGTTTTGAATTCAGTACGTCGTAAAGACTTTTTAGAAACCTATACAGGTGCAATCTAATAGTCTGAATGTCAAGTTTCAAGCCTCAATTAACGTGATTCTCCCTATGGGTATCAGGGTATCCATCCATCCTCCTCCCTGCGCAAAAAATGATTTACTGTTACCAGCAAGGTTTTTGGATCATAATTGATCAGTTGGATTATGAGCTTCATATACGTAACCTGGTCAGTTTTCTTCCTGTTATTCCCACAAACGCTATCTGTATACCATTAATCAAAAGGACTATAGCAACGATTAACAATAATAGAATGAAGCCAAACTCAGGATGCGAGAATGCAAGTAGTGCTACTGCAGCACAAATGATGCCTGTACCTACGGTAAAGAACTTTGAAGATCTCGAGTAACTACTATTCTTTATGCCATCAATGATTCTTACGGCTCCCGTAGCCAAAAGACCAAAACCAAGAATCAGTATATATAACTTAGTAACGAACACTGGCGAAAAGTACGCTGAACCAAAGAATACTACTATTCCCACTCCTATTCCTATGCTAATGAGCCTAGATGATCTCTTTAGATAAGTTCCTCTTATTCCGACGATAATTCGTTCTATTCCAATTATAATAAATGCTGTAGAAGCTAGAAAAATAAGGGAAAAAGCTCCGAGTTTATATGAACCGAGTAGCATAAATATGGATATTCCGATACAAATTAGCCCCACAATAACTTGGAAAAACCTCATCCATTTTGGGCTAACGATCTCTCCTGATGTCCTCATTCTTACTCCAGATCTCTCCGTGACCTGTATCTATTTATAGATATTGAATCGCCAATCTGACCTGCCAAGTAAGAGCGCTTGCAATTATTGTTGATGATTATCCGTAAAAGTTTATGATGAGAGTCACAATATAAAGACAGAAGATCTAAAAGATAAGACAATACTAACCATGCGCATTAAACGCTTAGAATACTGTAATTTGAATATGCAATATATGAATTCGATTATTAGCTGTGACAACTGCTCTTTGCATTTTGTAGGCTAAAGAAATCATCAATGGACTCATTCTAACCAAAGCATCACTTTACAGCATTACATAGCATACTATGTACTGTCATCGTAACAGATTAGCAACTAACAAATCGCTTGATAACAAAATGGAATACCGAAGAGCAAGGAAAGTGATGTTTCATGCTTTTGTTCCAAATTACAGAACAATAAACAGGTGAGCAAACAGACAAGATATCAAGAACAATGAAAGAATACGAAATGATACCATCATTAAATTAGATGGTACTGGAATAACAATAATAACTGGATCAAACGTGCTAGAAGAAAAAGAACATCATGATACTAAGGAAGAATTGAGCTAAGTACAAATTTATTTAAAGATTGATGGCGGAGATGAGCTAGTCGTCAACATATTTGTTCATAAGCCAAACCAAATGCTGTTCAGTCTAAACAGAAAACAAGTACAAAACCTAAAATTGGATGCCAATAGTATTAACTATGGATGTAATAGAATAGTGAGAAGGCAATGTAACGTCTGTAGCGAAGTTTCGGAGCCAAAACTCGTAATATCTATAATCACTATTTTCATTATACTCTCGTCAATGCAAATTGCACATGCTTTTACGTCTAACAATATTGATCCTGCAAGACTCCATCTATCAGATGCACAAAGGTCGATAGCACCACATGGAGCCAATATAGGTAGGATAATATTGTATAGCGTCGTAATCGTAATTGTAATCGTTACCCGACTCAAATGGACCAAATATGGAAGAAGAGTAACAAAGCCAAAAATTATGATAGAGTCTATTTTCTTTTTAGTATTAGGTTCTATTGTTCTCTTCGATTCATTTTATGATGTTGGCATTCCAATTTTATATCTTATTCCGTATTTAATATTGTTTCTTGGTTTAGCGTATTATTCTTATTTACATTCAAATCGGCTAATGTCTTTCTGGAAAGAATCAAAGTCCAGTTCTATTTATGTAAAGGGCGGAACACACATCCATCTTGCATATATGATAGGAACAATATCACGCATTATAATATCGGTATTGTTTATTGGCAGTTTGTTTTCGCCAAATAGACGAGGAATAATTTACGTTGATAATTCGACAACAGTACTTGCAACCATAGTATTTGATTTGCTATTGATGCTTTCTCTCGGCTTGTTAATAGGAATAAATAGAAGAATACTTATTCGATACAAGTTAATTAAAGAAGGAAAAGAAATGCCCTTGGAAAAGTAGAGAAATGCTTCTTCTTGTTTCAATGAAAAATAACACTGACGAAAAAGTATCCATTTATTTTTGCAGTTTGGTGGAAGAGAGATTATAATGCTTGATTGGAAATGAAAAACTCAGATACACCCACTTAACCGTCCAAGCGATCAGGAGGGAGTGTCTTGTAAAAGATTAGACAAATTAATCATAGTTTCTAAATTTGCAAAACCAGCACTAGTAACAATCTATATGGAAGAAGTAGTTGATTTGATTATGTTAGGGCAGTCTTATTTTCTCATCTTAACATCTTCTTAACTTAGGTTATAAAGATATTTTTAAGTTAATAGGGCATTTAACTATATCCTGATATCCCTTGATAACGACCAACTAAGCGTTATCCTTATTGCTACAATCTGTATTATTAACTAAAAGTTTTAGTAAGCACAAACAGAGAAGTAAATTCATCAATTATGGTATTATCAGATCTATTGCCGTCAGAGATTCTTACTGTTATTGACGCTATAAGTACTGCCGTATTAGCTGTAATTACATACTACTATGCAAAAGAAACAAGATTAATTAGAAAGAGAGGTCAGCTTCCTAGTTTTTCTCTTGAATCCGTGCTTTATCGTATTGGTAATAGCAATAGTACTTCCGAAGCATACAAATTGAGTCTCACAAATAATGGATTACCAGCCACTGATATACGAGTGGATTGCTCTTGGGGAAGACAACATTCCTCTAACAACTTGCTCGATACTACTAAGAAGTTCTATATTATGTCCTTGAGTAATCGTGGAAACGCAATTCTTGATGATATACCAATTGAAAATATTGCAAACAACGGAGAACGTTTGCTAGTAGATCTAACATGCAAGGATGCAAGAGGAGAAGAGTATGTAAACAAATTTGACATAGACTTTCAAGCAATTATATCAGAAAATAGAAATGTTGCATACCAGCACAATGCTACTAAGATTAAGGAGCTGATTGGAAATGAAAAATCATAATACATTCATTGAGAATCATGCCTGCTGAAACATTTGAATTTCCACTACATCCCAGATTAATACCCGTTAATCAAAAGGTTTTCATTCAGTACCAGTGAGCTTCATTGGCTGATTTTTTACCACACACATACTAGAGTCTAGCTTCCAGGGGCCTTTCAAAATGAGGCGTTGGTTCTGATTTATGATTCCAATTCTTTTACCTTTGGCTAGACGTTCTCGATAATTTAATAATTTTGGTCATTTAGCATTAATCAGTTCTTTAATCTCGGCATCTGCACTTAGGTCAGTTTGTTCCTTTACTCTAAATTCATCATCGAATCTTATCTTTGTTTTAACTTTTTAGCTTTGCAGCAGTGTTGCAAGGGATAGCAAAGGATAACAGTAGAGATAATCTAGGACCATTGGTCGATAAGATGATGATGATAATACTAGCAAAGTGGGATTGACAATTGATAATAAACAGGTCCATGATTGGATGTTCTTGCCGTATCACAGATGAGCTCTTTTACGATTGAGGTCAGATGAAATATTGTAAGATTTTAAAATATGGCTCTTGTATCGTGGCTATCCACTGGCTTATACTTCATTATCTTTCATTATCCCCAAGCTTCGCCCAAGGTATGACATTAGTATATCTTTTTGTAATCTTTCGATTATCCAAGTTACTGAAGAGTGTGTATTTTGTTATAGATTTGTCAAGAGACACTCGGTCGCTAGCATACACATTCAATCATAACGTTAGACGGAAGAGGAACGAGATTATGTAAATGAATGTATAGATCACCATACATTTTGAGCAAAGTGGTTAGACAAATCTCACTGGCAACGACAATTACATAAATCACTGCAATAAACTATGCTTAATGTGTATGAGATTGATACAGGTTTATGGTCAAGGTTAGTATTATTGGTTTTGGCGTGCTGTTAATATTATCGATCGTTTCTGAAAGATATTTTGTTAATCTCAGTTTCAACAGAAGTCTTAAGATCTTCGTCATTTTTAGTTGAGTAATCAATTCCTAGTGTTTCAGCTATTGATTCAAGCTTCTCTCTATCAACATTTGCTGTTCTATTTTGGTTCTTTATCTCTTCCATCTCCCTTTTTGCTTTAAATCTAGATTTTTCATACTCTGAAGATGCCTTACCAAGTGATCTTGCAAGTTCCGGAATTTTCTTTACGCCCAGAAAGAGTACTGCAATTATAATGACAATAATTATTATTTCAGCACTATTCATGATCCCCATTATGAAGTTTGTTAATCCGAACATTCTGTATATGCATAAGTAGGACATTGACGATTTAAGTCTATTCCTCTTGAATAGTGTAATAAGAGAAATAGAACATGATTAGCTGTATGTTTAATGCTATGTGAAGAGCCGTTCTCGCGTTCTCCTCCTCCAGCATTGCAAGCGTAATTTGCAACTTTCCAAAAATGATATTGTTTCCTATACTATTCTTGGCTATAGAGGTCCTTGGTTTGCCTGCACGATATTTACATTTTGGATCACTTATATTGAGTTTCTGAAATTTTCAGCAAGACTTTAGTAAGTAAGTTTAAGTACAATTAGCAACAAGTATTGAAAATAATTTGACTAGCACGGCTACAAATATCAAGAGTGCGCGCGACCTATCTAAAGATGGCATGTGGTTCCATGATTTGGAAGGCCGGTATCTACTTTTCCGGGGAGTAAATTTTGCATCACGTAGCAAATTACCGCCTTATCTTCCCATCGCTCCTCTCCAAATGGAAAACATTGATGAATCCGATCTAAAGCAAGAAATTGAATCCGTTAAATCAGAGTTGGATCTTCTAAAGAAATTGGGGTTGAATGTCATTCGACTGTTAATATCATGGAAAGCCATCGAACCCAAGCCAAATCCAAACTTAAGTGAGCTTATGGCTCAAGGCCAAAAGTACCTTTCCCTGGTAAATCAAATAATAGACGCGTTACATAGCCGAGGCCTGTACATCATTTTAGATTTTCATCAAGACATAGCACACGAAGTCTACGGTGGAGACGGATTTCCAGATTGGGCATTGGCAATAGACGAAGAACATAAGCGGCCAAAGGCGTCTAATCTCAAAGATAGGAAATGGCAGATGGCCTACATGATAAATAAGCTAGTAAAAAACACTCTGGCCTCATTCTGGAAGAATGATCTTACTAACACTGAATTCGGCCTGCAAAATTTTCCTGTGAGAACTCATCTTGAAAAGACTATAGGCCAGACCGTTAACTTCTTCAAATCAATAAACGACGGCGACGGACACCCTGCCATTCTAGGTATTGAGCCTTTCAATGAGCCCCATCCTGCTGGAATCCCACCTGAAAAATTTGAGTCTACATTTCTATATCAATATTATCAGAATGTTGAATCTGAAATAAGGAAATTTGATGACAAGATATTTTTATTTATAGAGCCGCGTGTGGACTGGACTATGTCTATGATGGGTGGTGGTGGTGAAAAATCAAAGTTAGGTCCTTCTCGTTTTGACATACGCCGTACTCTTCATCTCAATTTTGTACGTGATGTTATGGTCGATGGAAAAATTGATCCTCAAGCAGGACAACAAATAGTTAGTTATCTTCCCTCCGATCGTGCGTCACTTGATAAGCTAGGAGGGCGCAGCGTATTGTCATTTCATTACTATGATCCCATAGCCATAGCACAGTCATTTCTGAAGATCCCCGATAATATGTACGGATATGCTCGTCAATGGCCTGACATCTTTGCTCAATTATTCAAAGCTGCAGAGCAGCGTGGGCTTGTACCATTTCTAACTGAGTTTGGCGGAGTTCAAGATGCAGAGCTAATTCGCGATTACATCAATCTCCACTATGTGCAAATAGAATCATTTCTTCTTAATTCCACGTATTGGAACTATGACCTCTACAACACTACAGATGGCAAGGATAATTGGAACCTCGAAAACTTCTCGTTGCTTGGGCCGGGCAGAAGGCCGAGAAATATAGACGCAATAGCTCGCCCTTATCCCTTACACAGCTCGGCCAAACCCATACTACTATTTTTCGACTTGAAATCCTCGTATGCTACACTAATTCTTGAAGGAGGTATAGTAGATGCGCCCACAATTCTATATGTTCCATATGAGTTCCATTATTCGCCAGAATTTAGAGTATGGGCAACGAGTCAAGAAATAGAATGGGATAGGCAAAATCAGCTGCTATACTGGCATCCTGCAAAGGATCAATCAATAAATCAAATAATTATAGCTAAAGAAAAAAATGAAAAAATAAATATAGAAAGATTGCCTAAAAGAGCCCGAGATCTGGTAGAAAAGACATCGTTCGTGAATGTATTATCATAAACCTAATTTAGTACCAAAAAGTCAGCTCTATAATCTATGATTCTCCACGCACTTCTCCTTTTGAGGAACTCGCACGGTCCGTATTTGTAATTCTCGGAAGGTCTACATAGATTGGCCGACCCTTCATATCGACAAGCAGGCTCTGTTATTATTATTTTTTTCTGCTATTGATTTGTGTTTTGTATCATTGCTTCCATCTATTTGAGAGTTTTGTGATGTTCGTTATATCGAGCTGATCGGGCTGAGAACACTTTGATGTAAACACCGAATTGCAAAATGATATATACTTCTCTACCATACTCAATCTGATGCATAAACAAACAACCTTCATAATAACAGCAGCAATATTATTGACAGCAGCCGTTGCCTCAGCACTCTATACTGTTAATGCAGTGAATGCACAAAGCAATAGTACTGGTGCTGGCGGCGCCAATAAGACTAGTGCACAAAGCAATAGTACTGGTGCTGGCGGCGCGACTAAGCCTAATGCCAATGCCAGCAAGGCTGTGGTAACTATGACCAACCCAGTGACTGGCGTTACTATCGGAAAGATACTAAAAATTAGTCCTGGCGGCAACACGACAAATGCGACCAAGTAAGCATATCTTAAAATCCTGATCGTTATTCTGATTAGATACTAAAACAATAGACTCAACTTCTTTTTTTCTAACGAATTACTATCTTACCTTATTTTAGGAATTGTCCCACACTTAATATTCATAATGTCTTAGATTGGGATACAAAAGACCCAATCTAACATACACTAGATTGAAGAGATGTAATTCGCAGATACCATTTTTCCTACTAGTAATTGTCGCTAGCTATACTAGTTAGCATAAGTTTTCTAACTCTTCTTTCCAACCAGATAATTTCTCATATTTAGGTTGAAATGTTTTGTTCTGAAATATCCACCTATTTTCTTCCTAAAATTTGTAAA
>JAFAQB010000052.1 GCA_019246625.1 Nitrososphaeraceae archaeon | reverse complement strand
GATAATATATCCATGTTTGTGGGAATGGATTTGCACAAGAACTATCTGCAGCAGATAGCTGTGATGAACGAGAAGGGAAAAGTATTAGACGGAACTCTATCACTTTTCCATTAAATAGTTTGGGTTTTGTTGAGCGTCCAAGGTCATGCGATTCGTCTGGAATGGTAATCTGTTCGTTATCTGGTATACACCTTGCAAGTGTATCGATTATATGATGAAGGAACTTGGGACTTAGTTCGCCTCTCACCAATAATGTGGGTATGGTGACTCTCTGTGCATCTTCACAGGTAAAGGGTTGCATAATGAAACTTCCTTCGCTAAGAGATTTTGCATTGTCAATCATAGTAGAGCGTGCCTGGAGTGGTAGCTGATCAAAGAAACCTTCTTTGCTCATAACCCCGTCGATAAATATTCTCCGGGCTTCTTCCGTTTGCCCTCGACTGAGGGCTTCTTGTGCACGTTTATAGACATTCTCTTTAATTCCTTGGCTCATCTTGACAAATTTTGGATTACTCTCAAGCAACGAATGGATTGGTGGTTCACCAAGAACAAGAGTTCTTACTATTTCTGGATGCTGATACGCAACATAAAGTGCAGTGAATGCTCCGTAAGAGTGACCAATTATATGTGCTGGAGCAAGGTTCAATTTCTTAATGATTAAGTCCACCACGTCAGCTGCATTATTTATTATGGTGTTGTCGTCACCGTTCCCAGGCCATTGGTTTGGGTAGGCATATCGTCTGCTATATGAAACGACATGATATTTTTCTGCAAATTGATCAATCTGAAAGTGCCAAGCGCGAAAATCGTCCAAAGTTCCATGTATGAAAATTACTGGTTGGCCTTCGCCCTGTTCTATGTAGTATAACTCCTTCTGTTTACTAGGAATTCCATCACCACCATTCCTATTGACTATCGAGTTCATTTTACTACAATCTTACAAATCATCTAAAGATACAGCGTGCAGATATAGTTTTTGGAATGTGGCTGTAAAAACGTAAAATGTGTGCACCGCTTTATGCAGGTTCATGTGAATCAAGAAATTTTCTGGTAAACAGTACCTTTACTACACGTACCCGTAGGCATAGGTGTCAAATAACTATAAAGTGAATTTGCGTGGCTTGTAGTTTTGACTTTGAGATTAGATCAAGTTGCTATGTACCCGAGTAATATAGATTCTCTCTGTCTTTTTAATAACAGATAAGTTTAACCTTAATTAGTGCCAAAAGAATATGAACATATTAAAAGTTAAATGTAGTTCCTACACTACTTTGCATGAATTTTTCTGGCATTGTGTTTATTATTCTATTAGTTCCTTTCCAGCCAGTACAATGACAGGGTATAATATATCTAGGATCCGGCTTTTGTAGTTCAGTGATAGTAGGTTCTATTGCTTCTTCGAACATACTACCACCTGTGAGATGGAACCCTCCTAAAACAGTATAAATTTGTTTATTCCAGTTATATTTTTTGCATAATTCATGGTATTTACAATTCCTGCATGACCACCGCCTGTGATGATGACTAATCCTTTGTCTTTGATGTTGGCTATAATTGCTTGATCGTCATTAACTAATGGATCAGGCACAAGTTTCTTCTCGTTACTATTGTTGATGTTTTTCTCCTCCTCCTCTTCTTCCTTCTATTGAGGAGGAAGACCATTTTCGAGGCTCGTCCCTCTTGGAATCTGTCCAGTAACCATAAGGAGGTGATAGTGATCATTATTCTTATCAAAATTACCATCACCATTAATCAAAGGAAGAAAGCTTTTACCTTTAATTTTGTGAAGTATTGCTCCATTATTTCTTATTCATTTTCATCCAATGTTGGCATTTTTTCTTTTTTATTTCCACCCGGAAAAACTGCCCATCTCTTTAGAAAAGCATCAGGATGAACAATAATGTGTGTGGGTTTGTACATTTGCTCAAGACATTAACAAGACCTCTGCAATGATCCATGTGCCCATGACTTAGAATAATCGCTTCAATAGTTGTAAAATTGATTCCAAAAAGATCTGCGTTGTATATTATTCCGTTTTCGCTTACCCCAATATATATAGTTCCAATGAATATATTACTAAAGGTAGGAGGCCCATTTCGACCAAACCAGTATACTTTATTTTCTACCTGTCGAACCCAGTATGTGCCGCCATCATCACAACTAAATATTCCAGTAAGGTCTGTCATTGTAGAATGGCGTTCGCTTAAAGCAGGTAACTGCCATAGCTGACATAGTAAGTTGCAACATATTGTCTTATTTTTTATGTACTTTATGAGCAGAAATACTGGACTATTTTCTACATTTTTTAAGACTAATAAGTTGTGGGTAACTATGGCAATTATGCCACTCACTAGCGATATGTATTTGATTATTGTTAAGAATAAAATTTTAAAGCTGAGATTTCTATGTTATAGAAAGAAGTAACTCTTAGTGCAAGTTCATTTTGCAGCTTTTGAATAACAGAAGCATATGTTTTATCTTGTCAGGCTTTTATTTTTGGCTATAACACATATCTTTCCATCATACTATCGGTGGTGGTCTTTACAATAGTATGAATCTTTTATTCGCTCTATGTGTCTACTACAATAGGCGCTACCGCATCTTTCACATACAGCAAAAGTCTGCTTTTTGCTTGGTTTAAATCTTGCAAAAAACTCTTTTGGACAATATGCAATTTCATCCATAAGTATTGTAGAAGATGTGGGTAGAATTTCTCTTGTATATATTCGGTTTTGTGATTCAATGTTAATTACCCACTTTGGAATATAGATACATGAAAAAGCTTTATCGACAATTTGCACCTCTTCATAATTTACCTTTGTTTCTTCTATTATTTCCTCTTTTACCATTCTCCTAGCTGCATCTATCGGTACTTTGGCTTCAAGTTTGACTACAGCGTATTCTCCTGTCTGGTGTATTTTATAGTGGGGTTGAGGCTTTGTATTTTGAAGATCTCTAATTAACTTATTTTTTCTATATCGCCTAGTATTTCGTCTGAATCTTTTGGACGTACATTGCGTTTTGAAAAAAATGGATAGGATTGAATCTTTGATTCTATATTCTCTATTATACTGAGTATCTCTCCTGTCATTGCATCAACGATATGTGTACCTTCCTCATGTAATCTACGTCCTATCAAGAGTCGTCTTTTCACATCTATTATATAATTGAATACACAGAATGGACGCAAAATAAGTGCTGCATATGAAATCTTTGCTGAATAGGAATTTACAAGATCAAGCCTTGTTGCTTGTCTGTAATTCATTGTAAGTGGAAGTGCAAATTCAAGAATAATATCTTGCTGCGGAATATCAGCAGAAGAAGGAGAAGAGGAATCCAGTCTTCCAATACTCATCAGATAAAATTCATTCTTTAACTTCTCACCATCATATAATGTTATTTCGGTATGTTTTGCATATGTTTCTGCCTCTGAAGAAAACCTCGTGTTTGTCACAAACATTGCATCAGTGATATAAGGTAAATCCAGTATTTTGCTTTCAAAGTCCCTTATTTCTTTTATTCCTACCAGCCTTGATTCTTTATAGTTTTTGCATTCTACTGCACGCACCTTATTTTGTCTTTTTACTAAAACATCGATCTCATTGAGTGCTCCACTATTACCTTCCAGCTTCAGCCTCATCTCCGTAGTATAACCTCTTTTTTTCAAAATCAGTTCAACTGTTTCTTCAAGCTTTATTCCCAAAGAGTAGGTAGTCTCTTCTTGAAATTCTCCCCTTATCTCTTCGCCCTTTGGGATTTCCTTAAATGAATCTTGGAAGGAAGCAGTGATCTCTTTAGACTGTATTACATTATCAGTACTACCGCTATCACTATCGTTTGTCTCCGATGTTGTTACCCATAGACTCTTTCCGCAGTTAGGACAAAATTTTGCAGTTCCTATTGGAAGTTGAGAGCCAAATTCGGGACAAAATTTCATATATTATTACTCAGAGATGTACATTTAAACATTCTATATCGTTAATAGGATTTGATATGTCTCTAGATTTGCAGGAAAAGGAAGAAGAAAAGGTATCAATCTTGCAATAGTATCAGCTAATAATCATTATGCTGGTTTTGGTCCAGGAACTGCCAATATATTCAGACAGATGGTTGGGTTGGCGGAAGTCGTATGGAGTAAGGAGGAGGAGAACAGGAAGTAGGAAGATCACAAATCACACTTGCATAGCAGTAATAGTAGTAACGTCCAGCAGCGCCATAATTCAAAGCAAAGTACCATTTCAGATTTTATGATATAAACTTAATAGCCATTACAAAAGAACACTTAAGGAAAAGAGAGGAGGAAGAAGAAAAAACATCGATCTTGCAATAGCTTTATGCATTTTCAATCAAGGCTTAGATAGAATAACGTCAAATTAATGCATCAAAACAGTGTATCTATGTATCCATGCGCTTTGTTCTGAAGAACAAGAATGCCAAACTATATTATACTTGCGAATTGGACGGATCAAGGAATAAGAAATGTCAAAGACACTATAAAACGAGCTAAATCTTATGAAGGTGCAATAGAAAAAGCAGGTGGTAAATCTCTTGGTTTTTATTATACAATCAGAAGATACGACATGGTAACAATGGTTGAAGCTCCGACCGATGCGGCAATAGCATCAGTGTTATTCAGTCTTGAAAGCCTAGGCAATGTACGTACTGAAACACTTAAAGCATTTTCAATGGATCAAACAGCTAACATAATTGAAAAGTTGTCTTAGGACATAAAGTATATCCTATTTTATTTTGTAAAAAGTAAGTCAGTGTAATACAAAAGGGTGCCGTTAATATCATACATATATCTGGCTGTAGACCAATCTGCAATTGGTCTTCGAAAAAACTCTACTGATAGTCATGAAGACGCCTATCTCTGTGTCTCTAATTTATTCATTATTCCCTTTTGATGGCTATTCAAAATATGGTTATCAGCACAGATACTGTGCATTATTCCTATCTCACAGAATTCACAAGATGTAATCAAGATGCTTAAACCTTTGATTATCTATGAGTAGCCGACGTAACCAACTATCAAGCCTGGTCGTGCGATAGCTAATGCAGTGTGTACAGCCTCATTCGTACCAACGGATTCAACCGCAGCGTCGACACCTATTCGATCTGTCAGCCCCAATACAGATTCATTTGCCTCTCCACCACGCTCTGCTACGATATAAGTAGCGCCGAATTCCCGAGCAAGCTTTTGGCGAGCCGGGTTCCGGCTCAAGGCAATGAATCGTTGTGCGCCTAAACGTTTTGCAGCAATGATAGCACAAAGACCTACAGCTCCATCACCGACTACGGCAACTGTATCACCTTTCTTGACACCTGCACTTTTGGCTGCGTGGTGTCCTGTGCACATGACATCAGATAACGTGAGCAATGAAGCAAATGTTTTGTCTGAATGACCCTTAACAAGCGTACCATCTACTAATGGCACACGTACAGCCTCACCCTGTCCTCCATCTATGCCATTGACTCCCCATACGCCACCTGAAACACAGGCAGATGTGATTCCTATCCTGCAGTTTGGACATGTTCCGTCGCTATAAAGGAACCGTGCAATGACAAGATCGCCCTTGGCGACGTTTTGTATGCTATCTCCAACTTGTTCCACTACACCAAGAAACTCATGGTCTATAGGACTACCCGGCGTATATTCTGACTGCCCACGGTAATACCACAGGTCAGAACCACATACGCATGTCAGTGCATTACGCACTACTGCATCGGTAGGCACTTTGATCGTGGGATCTGGTCTTTGGCCAAGCTCAATGGTGCCTTTGCCCTTGAATATTGCAGCTTTCATGATTACTTCACCAAGTTTGTCTTTTTGGTCGCCCTGTATTGCGTGTCACTGACTTTTCCATCCAGTCTACTGCCATGTTGTAGTAGAGTCGATTATAATGGCGATCTTTGTCATGCCAAGTTATTGTGATTTGAGAGACGTCATATCAATGGAAAAGCGATACTTTACATCCGCCTTGGATAGTCTATCGTAAGCCTCGTTAACCTTCTGTATTGGTATGACCTCTACATCTGCAGTGATGTTATATTTGCCGCAAAAGTCAAGCATCTCTTGCGTTTCTGCGATACCACCGATATTCGAGCCAGAGAGACTTCGACGCTTCATTATAAGACTAAAGGCCGCTACGGCATGAGGCTTGTCTGGTGCACCAACGAGTGTCATGTTACCATCTCGGCGTAGTAATTGTAGGTATGAGTTAATGTCATGCTCTGCGGAGACAGCATCGAGGATGAAGTCGAAGCTGCCTTTATGCTTACTCATCTCGTTAGTATTTCTCGACATGACCACCTCATCTGCTCCAAGGCGCAACGCATCTTCTTTTTTGTTAGGTGAAGTAGTAAAGACCACGACATGTGCTCCAAGCACATCGGCAATCTCTATGGCCATATGACCAAGTCCACCAAGACCTACCACACCGACCTTCTTACCTTTGGTAACACCCCAATGTCGCATTGGAGAGTAGGTTGTAATTCCGGCGCATAAGAGAGGTGCAGCTCCATCGAGATTTAGGTTAGAAGGAACGTGTAGGACAAAGTGCTCTTTGACTACAATACTGTCAGAATATCCGCCATAGGTAACGCCTCCAAGGTGCACATCTGGAGAGTTATAGGTGAGAATCATATGCGGACAATACTGCTCGAGACCAGCCCGGCACTCCTCGCAGTCGCCATCAGAGTCAACCATGCAGCCGA
>JAFAQB010000276.1 GCA_019246625.1 Nitrososphaeraceae archaeon | reverse complement strand
TAAAGACATAGCTGTGATTGTTTTAACGTGATTATTTAACATTATTTTACAAAATCTAAGCCCTGTAATGTAAAATAATAATAAATAGTGACATCACCATTATCCTTATCCTAAACACCATTATCCTATAATGATTTAATTGATGATCCCCCTAATCCCAATGACAAAGGTTGCCACTTATGGACTATAGAATAGCATAGCATCAAAGCTTTCCTATACGAAGAAGATATTGAACTTCAAGTTTTCGAATCCAGACTCATAATAAGCAAGTGACTGTAACCAAGCTTGCAAAGTTTATTATATCATATTTTGCAGAACCTGGCTAGGTCATAAAAGAGTAGAAGCAATAGCTGAACAGCAAAAAATAGCCGTATCAAGTCAAGTTATCATAGCCTAACTTGACAGGACCGTTGAACACAATACACGTCATGTCGTTTGTTTTATATTATCATGATATTCTTATCGTTGGCATTATAATCGAAAACAATTGCTTGTCTTCCCATCCAGTAAGGCAGTCAAATTCACTTGATGTATCCTATTTATAGATGTTGCATTATGACCAGAAATAAATAAATCGTAAGACGTCACTCTTTTAATACGCCGGCTCATTCCTTCATGGTTCAATAAGTGCTTTCTCCAAGGCACTTTCATACTCATGTTCAATAGCTTTTAGTAGAATTGTTCCATCTATGCTGCCTTTTGATCTAAGCATTGAAGTAATTGAAACCCCGCCGGATCCTACGCCTTCTTTTACATAACCTTTTGCGAAGGCCTGTAACCCAGGTTTGCTGGATTCTATCATATGAAGGTTTGACGAATAAATTGGAATGTCTGCACAAATTGAGTTCATAAGGTCGACAAGGTTTGAAGATCGATCTCTTGCTACGTATGACGTTGTTCCGATACACAAATTATCAATTGGTATGCGTAGTGAATTTAATATAGCAACTACTGCAGACATCTGTGTTCCACCAGCAAGCATAACTCTACCCCTGGAGATCATTACACCAGCAGCAATACCAGCAACAGAAGGTATCATTGGATCTCCAAATAGAGATATTGCCTTGAATGGGTCATCTTTCAACCCACCATAGCTTATTCCAACCCTTTTCATACATTCATCAACAATATCGTTTTTGAGAACATGAGGATTCTCTGGCATACTACTACTCATTTTAAATTTTGCATCAATTCCAAGTGCAATTAAAACTCCTAACGCAGTAGTGGTGCCACCAGGAATACTTTCGCCTACTACTACCAAATCATTACTTTTTGAAAGTTGTTTACCAAGTACAATGCCATAATCATAGGCTTTTTTAACATCGCCAATATCTATGGCATCATGGCTTTTGATATTATTTCCAGATCCAACATTAAACGAAATATACGGAATGTAAGGTTTAATTTTTGAACCTGCATCAACTATAAGAAATGGTATACCTGTTAATAGTAAAGCACTTCTAGTGACAATGGCAGGAGTGGGCTTTCCATCAGGTGTAGCTGGAACTCCATTAATGCATTTGCAATATCCATAATAAAGAAATTCTGAATCTGCTGCTGAAGTAAATTTTAAAAGATCTCCGTTTGCGCCTGCCATAGTGATACCCGGGATTTCACTAGTTGCAGTGTAGGATATTACACAAATAAAAATTGGATTTGATGTTGAAAATTCATCCAACCTAGAATATGATTGATTTAAACTTGCTATGTCACGATACTCTGCTTGTCTTTTTTCTTCATACAACTGCTAGTCATCACTTGCCATAAATCCAAGAAATTCTTGTAATGATCTTGGTTGCAATACATAATTGGTTTTTTTCTCTTGACCAATTGTGGATGTTGGATGCGGTCCATAATCGTGTCCTGGATACATGATAAGAGAATCTTTAAGCTTTGCAACTTTTTGAAACAGACTATTATACATATCTCTAGGGTTACTTCCTGGAAGGTCTACCCTTCCACAATTTCCAACAAATAATGTATCACCGGTAAACACCATCTCGTCATTAACTACAAGACAAATACTGTCCTGAGAGTGGCCCGGTGTATGCAATGTCTTTATAATAACGTTTCCTACCTTAATTATATCGCCGTCAGATACAGATACTTGCTTAATAAGGTTCGAACTTTTATGCTGAACGATGGGAGCGCCGGTGATTTCAGCCACTTGTTCATTGCCCAGAACATGATCGAAATGAGTATGAGTATTGACAATGTACTTTGCAATCCATTTATTCCTCTTTAACAGATCAAAAATTTTTTCTAAATCCCACGATGGATCGATTATAGCAGCTTGACTGCTTTCTTCATCAGCTATAACATAGCTAAAATTTGCCATTTGGCCAACTGGAATTTGTATAATTTTCAATTTCAATGCAAATTACACTACTCCCATTTCAGCTTCCTGAGGAATCCCTATCCGCTCCAAGTGAATCAAGCCAGTGTATTTTCTGTTATTGACGAGTCCAATTTTCATCCTATGAAATGTAACTGTTGCATTAGCCTTTACACAGATATCATGCGCCTCACCTGTGTTAGGATCTATCCCAGAAGGAATATCAACTGATACAACATATGCCTTTGATTTGTTTATCAGTTCAATAGCAGACGCATGTGGGTCACGAATTTCTCCTTTTACTCCAGTTCCAAAAATCCCATCGATAATAATATTAGCCTTGGAAATTTTCCTTTTAATTTTGTCATTCACTCCATTGCCAAATATGGTTTCTATGGAATCCATGTTTTCTATTATTCCCCAGTTAATCTTAGCTTCCTCTGTTCGTAGATCAGCTGGAAAGCCTAACAAAATTACTGTCACATTGGCATTATAATAACCTGATAAGTGTCTTGACGCGACAAAAGCATCTCCTCCATTATTGCCACTACCACATATGGCAACAATTGCTTTTCCCTTTAAATTTGTGTTAAACTTGGTAATTATGAAGTCTGCAAGTCCATGACCTGCATTTTCCATCATATAAACTCTACACATCCCTAACAGATTATGCCCATTCTCTTCTATTTTATACATTTGATCTGAAGTGATAGCCTTTTCTTTTGCCATCTGCTTTTTCTTCAAAGACTGATGCCATTATGAGAAAAAAGTAACTACTAAATATGCTTTTTTATACGAACAGATTTTGTTGAAGACGAAAGCGAAGAAGATTGAACAGGTTCAGTATAAAGAGCCTTGGATGATATTTTTTGAAATGGCATAATATAATCTGGCAGATTAATCTTTACAGATTTTTTACGCTGAATGGCAAAAGTTTTTCCATCATAAGTGCACTTCACAATGGGAATGTCCTGCATATCGTCAAAGATGTCTGCTACCTTATAATATTCAATTAATTTACGATGTTCATAAACAACTGCACCCTTTCTTTTGAATCTCTTTTTTGTCATAAATTTGAAGGCCAATATAAAATGTCTAGTTTTATAAAAACTAAACATATTTCGTATAATTAAACTTCTTTTTATTTGATCCTGAGGGACATATAGAATGTTCCCTGTTCCTGACTTTGCTTCTATTGATAACAAAGTAGCATCGATATTGTTAACAGCAATGATGTCCGGCAAGCCAGTGCTGGAACCGCCCAACCGTCTGGCATTCCAATCTCCACTATTAAGCCTTTGTACCAGTGTGTGTTCGAAACTATATCCTCTGCTTCTACGAACATTACCCAATTAAGTCACTCCCCTTACAATGTACATTCTCTGACTCCTCACGAGCAATATTGATGGATGTTGATGATAAAAGGAGTATATAATAACTTGATCGATTATATCAACATGTTAAATATGCGAGTTTAGAGCTCGAAATAGTTCCTATCATAATTATTTGAAATCCTAACTTACAATAGTACTATTCTTGGAGATTTGTGGATAATGGATAAACCTTCTCGTAATCCCTCGTTAAATAGAGATAACAAATTATGTACTACTAGTTATTTTAGTATTACCATAGTCTTATCCGGTAGCTGATTTAAATGGATCTTATGGGACTTTTGCTATCTCTAAAATGCATTCATGCCTATTATTATAATAGCGGTTTATTAGAGTTGGATTGGTAGAAGTGGAAAAAGGATGTTGCCAGCTTCTGATCTAGCAGCAGACAATATATCTTAACGTGATTTCATTATAGGTTGTACTATTTTCAAACTCAATCCTCTTATTTAACAACTCATACTGCTCATGATATCTCACCTATCTTCACATTGACATCTTAATATTACACCTACATGATAGCAAAGTCTTTATTTAAATCCGATGTAACGTTCTTTACGTTGCTTAACAATGTACAGACTTCATTAGATGAGATTAATTATGACCTAAGAAATGTTGAAGAACGACGAGAAAAACTAATCAAAGGAACTCGGGATGTGGTTGCGCTTTGTAGCAAATCTATTGTCGCGTTACACCGTAATGAAATGGAACAAGCGCAAATAAATATGCATCAAGCCAAATCCATGCTTGAAGAGTTCAAGCAATATTCAAAAACTGATTTATACAAGTATATAGCAACTGCAGAACAGGAAATTGTTGAGGCATATGGACTAAGGTGTGTGTTACTAGGTTCATCAATACCGGGCATGAAAGAATTGAATGTCTCGGGACCGTCATATATAACCGGATTACTGGACTGCATAGGAGAAATAAAGAGAATGGTATACGACAAAATGAGATTAGGAAGAGCAGAAGATGCTGCAAAATTATTTTCGCTAATGCAAGATATTTATGGAGCCGTATATCCATTCGCTGTCTATGACCATTTAGTATCAGGGATGAGGAGAAAATTGGATGTTGCAAAGATGCTGATAGAAGATGTTCGAGCAGTCGTAACTGAAGAGTCAAGGCGGCAAGTAATTATACAGGCAATTGATAGTTTAGAAAAGAAAATTCAAAATGATACAAATTAACGGGCTGCTGAGGCCATAGTTTGGAAAGTAACAATCTAAAGTTGGTTTGGTTCTTTATTATATTATTGTTAAAATAGGTGCTTTCAACGACGAAATAGACTAACTAATTAATCATTTGAATTTCGAAAATGCTTCATCCAAGTAATTATTCAAAATCTGCTGCCAATGGGTAAAGGTCTCAGGGTTATCTGGATAGTTATAGTAATGTTCTACGAGTTTTTCGTTTAATCTGGAAGTATAAGCTAGGTTCTCTGCTAACTTCTTGTTAAGTGCTCCTCTTATAAAAATGCCTATTTTGTCCACAGTGCTGAATTCTGGATGTTCCCCTTTGCTGATCTTATCAACATCCATCTTCGACAAAAAATGCTTCATACCATAGTTAATTTGTTCATTTGTCAATCCCTGTAACATCCTACGAAATACTTCAAGGCCTGCTGTCTTATATCCATAATCATTGATAAATTCTTTATTATACTTCCACAGACTCCTCTGGGATGTATCATTTGACTGAATCGCCTCCACGGCAACTCTTCCGGCAATAGTAGCTGCAATAATTGCAGGGCCAATCCCTCCAGCGTCAAGTGGTTTTGGCATCCAAGCAGCATCTCCAACAAGCATATATCCGTTCGCAACCATGCAATCATTCTGCCTTCTGACAGAGACTTGCCAGGTGCCCCAACTATTGCCTTCATCAGTTTCGCTTTTAGAAAGTTTTGGCTTCGAAATGACAGTGTTCAGTTGTACGTATTCATCTATCAGTGTTTTCAGGCTCTTATGAACACCCTCCCTCTTGTTCATCGCATCAAACGCTTTTTGCTGTATGCCAAGACCAATGTTGACCTTGTTCTTTCCTTTGGGAAATACCCAGGCGTAGCCTCCTGGTGCAAGTTTCTGATCTAGATGTATAATGCAGTAATCTGGATCAAAAAATGTTTTGTCTTCATTTGCAATGTCGAAGTTGTAAATGTATCTGCCAGTGCCCTCGAGATCATCTCTATGTATTCTCCTTTGAATAAATGACTTTACGGGAAGATTTGTTCTCAAAACTGAGGTAACACCAGTACAATCTATAACTAGTTTTGCAGTCTTTTTGAAAGTTGATTTGTTGGCAGGGTCATCACCTTCAACCCCAATTACTGTATTACTATTATTCTCTACAATTAATGAGCGTAAAGCAACCATGTCTTTCACTTCGACTCCGGCTTTCAATGCATCCTTGGTTTGTTTTTGAGGTAAAAGTTTTCTATTTAGAATGTACCCATCTCCATCAAAAGGCACAGCTGTTTCATGATCAGGTGAGTACGCCATTACACCTTTTACAGGATGCTCAATTTCAGGATAACCCCATTTAATGCCAATCCGGTTCGACATGTAGTCAACCGTATTTTTTCCAACAGCGTCGCCGCATACCCATCCTGTAATAGTTTTTTTACCTACTTCGCATAATGGATTCCTATCGACAACGAGAATGCTTAGAGTTTGTCCTGAATAATATGCTGCTGATGAGGCCGCGATCATTCCTGCAAGACCTCCTCCTGCTATTATAATGTCATGATCTCTTTTATCTAGAGACGTCATTGAACTGATAACGCGTGAATTATCTAAAGACTATTTATAGTTAATTAAGGTTGTAGTAAGTATAGTCAAGGCATTTTTGATAATGTGGTATATCACAGACCTTGGATTTGCAAGAATAAAATCAGAGCCGATCAAAAAACACAATGTCCTGCTCTATGAATCAATAACAAAAACCATACATTATGAACAACTGCAATATCTTTAGATCGCTATTCATCAGTAAAGGTCCATGTCCACTATAATTAACGCAGGGACCTGTGCTTCATACTACTTTACTGTGACTGATTTGGCTAGATTACGGGGGTAATCAGGATCGGCATTTTTCTTAAGAGCTAGATAGTATGCAACAGTTTGCAGTGGAATCACTTCGATCAATGGGAACAGAGTCTCCTTGATTTTTGGTAGTTTGATAAAGTGATCATAGAGATCGTTCTCTTTGTCTGAAATCCCAATCACGATTGCACCTCTAGCTTTGATCTCGTGTGCACTTGAGATAGTATCATTGAATGTTGCGTCTAATGGATTAATTACTACCACCATAGTGTTCTTATCTATTAGTGCTAGTGGCCCATGTTTTAATTCACCTGCTGCAATACCCTCTGCGTGTATATATGCTAGTTCTTTTATTTTCAATGCGCCTTCAAGAGCGATAGGATAATGCAACGATCTTCCTAAAATATAAATGTCCTTTATGTCATCCATTATATCTACCATATTGGCAATATTATTCTCTGCAGCAAGAATAAGATTCAGCGCTGTCATAAGTTCGTTTTTGTTCGCTGCAATCCCAACGCAACCATTGCACAACCTATCTGTAAGGTTATAAAGAACCGAAAGTTGCCCAGTAAAACTTTTTGTGGCTGCAACTCCGATTTCAGGTCCGCAATTTACATTAAGAAAGGAATCACTAATTCGAGCTAATGATGAAGTTGGAACATTTACTACAGAAAGTATCTTTGCTCCCTTTTGTTTAGCTGCTTTAACAGATTGCAATACATCGGCTGTTTCCCCACTCTGGGAAATCGCGATTAGCACTGAAGTTTCATCAATAGAATCTAATGCGATGTATTGAAATTCACTTGACATAATAGTCTCAGATCTGATTTTAGCAAATTTGCCAAAGATGTGCTTTAGAATTAGCGCAGAATGATAACTTGTTCCACTCCCTGTAATGTATATGCTTTTAGCATTGGTCAGAAAATTGCAAAATGTCCCTATCTTTTCCTTATTATCACTACTTATTCCTTCAATTACGGTGCGGACTTGTTCATGGATCTCTTTTAAAGTGTGATGAGCATACGCACCCTTTTCTGCAGCTCCTAGTTCCCAAGCTACCTGAGTAGTAGGTCGTTTAACAGATAAACCTTCAAAGTCAAATAATTCTAATTTTCCTGCGTTAATAATTGCAATGTCTTTATTATCTAGAAAAATAGCTTTATCTGTATATTTCAGAAAGCCAAGGATGTCACTTGATATGAAATATCCGTTATCCATTATCCCGATTATTAATGGTTCATCAAACCTTGCACCGCTGATGGCACCTTCTTCAAAGACTGCGACAAAGGCATAAGTTCCTTTTAGCCTGTTACAGGTTTCGATCATCGCTTGTTTTATATTCCTTTCTCTTGAATAATGAGCTTCAAGCAAGTGTGCTATGACTTCGCTATCGGTCTGGCTTTTAAATCTGTGACCAAGAAGAATCAATTCCTCTTTTAATGCATCGTAGTTTTCGATAATTCCATTATGAACAACTGCAATATCTTTTGTGCAAGCTGAATGCGGATGTGCGTTATTGCCGGTTACTCCACCATGTGTGGCCCATCTAGTATGTCCAATCCCCACTAGTCCTGGCATTCTGACTAACTCAAGAGATTTGTTTACTTCTGCTACTTTGCCTACTCCTTTTCGCACAAGAATTTTGCCATCAGTAATCGTGGCAATACCCACACTGTCATATCCTCTATATTCCATCCTTTTAAGACTGTCAATTAGTACGGGAGCTGCAAGCGATTTTCCTTTATAGCCTATGATAGAACACACGAATAACAAAAGAAATTAGATCTTAAAACCTTTATCAAAATTCTGACATACCGATATAATATTATTTTGTGCATATGTACCAAAAAGGGTAAAATAAGGTAAACAAATTCTCTTACCGGTAAATAACAATATATAACTGCGAGCCTCATAACTCGCACTTGCAAGAAAAGATTATAGTATACGATGCAAATGGCAGAATCTTTGGCAAAAAAATGATCGTCTTTGATGATGTGAAAGATATACGTGTTCTCTCTAATCCTTTAGCTTGGAGAATAATGGAGTTGTTATCACATAGGCCTATGTATCCTGCAGAAATTGCAAAAAATCTACAGATTTATGAGCAAAGTGTATATTACTATGTTCGCAAGCTACTAGCGAGTGGAGCAATAGAAGAAGTCACAACTAATCTTGTTAAGGGCGGCACTGCAAGACTTTATCGCCCCTCAAGTCCATCATTTGGTATCGAAATGAATTGGGGAGAAAAACAATTAGATTTTCGGGCAAACATTCAAAAGAAACATCAGCACGCCCATAAATTTTTTGGTAATTATATTGTAAATAATTCATTCCACGGCCTAATAATAGTAGGTGCTCCAGATCCACATGGGCCATATAAATCGTCTGCAAGAGACGGACACTATGCCGTACATTTGGCATTTTTCTTAGGAACGCTTGGAGAGATTTCAACTGAGTTCATAGTAAAGTTGGATGCTGATGCAAAAGCAGAAAAAGTTCTTGATCGTGGTAACCTGATTTCAATTGGTGGTCCGGGTACAAATATCGTAACAGCACATTTTAACAAATACTTACCGATAAAATTCAATGAAACAAATTTTTGGTCAGGTTTAGTCGACAAAGCCGGCAACCTCTACAACTCAAATAACCATGGTTTGATTGCAAGAATAAAAAACCCATATAACAATAATGGAACTGTAATTGTAATTGCCGGCGTAAGATCGGTGGGGACTAAATCCGCAGTTATTGCTTTGACAAACTATAGCGAGGAGATTTTAAAAAATTATCAAGATCAAGATCAATGGGCCTTAATAGTACAGGGATTTGATATGAACTCTGATGGGAAAATCGACCATGTAGACATTAAGTCAGTAGCATAGAGTTAAGAATGTATTTGGGTTTGGGAAGCAACCCCGGCTGTATGTAATAGAATAATAGATGGTTCTTCTTCCCGTCTCACTAGGTACCCTGGTATATTCACAATTCTGTCTCCCAAGGAAACATGTCCGTGAACCACAATTTGCCGTGCCTGGTGGGGCGACTTTGTACCCCCCTTCTTCATTACTATTGTTTGAAGTCTACGCTCAAGGAGATCTTCAATCTTCAGATTTAAAACATCGTCAAGGGTAGCTGATTCATTTACAAGTCCAAGTCTCTTTAAGAAGCCTAACAATTGTGTTTCTTTCTCAGCCCTTAGCTCTGATGGAAGTGCTAGTAATGCTCTTGACTGGTTTCTTAATCTAGCAACCTCTGATTGTGCTTTCCACAACTCACGTTTATTTCGTAATCCATATGATCCAATAATATAAAGTTCGGCATTAAGCTGGTCTGCAGTCCATATTCTTCTTGGTCTATGAAATGTCTTTTTTGATTTACGAGGATCTCCCATTCACACTTCTCTCCAATTGCCTCTTGACTGGCTATTTTGAGGATGGTTCGGTAGTTTTAGCTGGCTCTGTTACAGGTGTTTGGGCTGTTGTCACACCAGATCCCGCTGCGGGTGATGGGCCTCCTGGCATAGGCTTACCCGTCTTCTTGACTCCTACTGCTCCACCTCTTCTCCCGGTCGTTCTGGTACATTGGCCTCTTACCCTAAGACCAAACATGTGTCTATAACCACGCCAACTCATTACATTCTTTTCACGATCAATGTCATTTGAGATTGCAAAGTCAAGATCAGAAGTAATGAGATGCTGATCAGAACCCGTATCCATGTCCTTTCTTCTGTTTACATACCAATATGGCATGCCTGACCTTGATGGATTTTTAATAGCTGCCTCAATGTCTGATAGCTCTTTATCTGTTAAAAACCCTACCCGGATGTTCGGACTTATGTTTAAAGACTGTAGTAAAACTTGAGCGAAATTATATCCAATCCCTTTGATTTCACTTAATGCAACAATCAATTTCCTGCTTCCTGTGATGTCTTTACCCGCTATTCTAAGAATGTGTTTATAGTCTGATGCGGACAAGCTAAAGACTAAAAATAACTTCCGCAATAAAAACCATCTGGATTTATCATATTTGACCCTGATGAACTATCCATCGGGAAGACTCGTTTATATTTACGGATAATACAACAATGTGATTGTTAAGTAAACGACCTGACTTTTGGGTTTATGAATTTGTTGACCTTACGTAAATCTATGGAAAAATGCAATAATTCTTATATGTATTATTTGACTTTTGGCTCTTAACTTAACCTCCATCCATAATTAAGAATATCATAAACCTTATTCTATCCATATCCATGTGTACATAAAACCTCTTGCGTAATTAATGGCTAATAATCGATTTAAAGGTACAAGCTATAGCTGGGTGTGTTCTAGCTCTGCTCATAGCAATCAAAGCTAGCACATGCCTAGATATACAGATTACCTTAAGTTAACAGAGCCGACTTTTAATTGAAATGTTTAAATCCATGAAACAGTACGCGAACTACATATTATATGAGTTCAAAACATATAGAAGAGATTGTACACCGCTCATATAATTTAAAGCCAAAATATACAGAAATATTACCCGGTGTTCCTGAGGAGTATAAAGAGATCAAAACATTAGGGGATCTACTACAGATCAATTATAAGCATATTTCAGTCGAAGAACAAATACGTGGGACTCTTATAGCAAAAATGAAAAATGGCGAGCACCCATATTCAGGTATTATTGGATATGATGACGATGTTATTCCTGCAATCAACCGAGCTATTTTATCAGGTCACGATATTCTTTTCGTAGGACAGATCGGACAGGCAAAAACAAAAGTTGCCGAATCAATTGCAAAGAATCTTCTTTCGTTGATTCCTGTGGTAAGAGGTACCATGACAAATGACATCCCAAGTTCGATTCCTGAAGAACAACTTATAGGCCTACTAAATGGTTCGGAAGTATTCCACACTTGTCCTGAATTTGCTGTTTCTAAAGAATGCGAAGATATTATAAGTGATAATAAATTGGAAACTAAGATCGACTGGAAAAGTGGGATACAAAGATATAGGTATCTACTTGCTACACCCGATATCTCGGTAAAAGATCTTGTCGGTCAAATTGATGCAATTAAAATTGCCAAGAAAGGCGTTGAGTTGTATAGTATTGAATCTTATTCTCCTGGTCAATTGTTACAAGCCCGTCATGGAATTCTATGTATTGACGAGTTGCCTGTACTCGATCCACGAAAACAAGTGGCACTGCTAAGTGTTCTGCAGGAAGGAAAGTTCACGACAGGCTCTTATCCTGTAGTTTTCAAGCCAGATGTAAAAATTATTGCAACATCAAATCCAATAGACTACACACATTCTGGCAAGATTATCGAACCTTTGTTTGATAGACTCAGAAGTCATATAAATACTCACTATCCAAAGAATACTTTTGACGAGATGCTCATCATAGTTCAGGAAGCACGAATTGCTGATACCAAAAATGTTTTTGTACCAGTTTTCATCCTAAAATCCGTAGCTAAGATTACGCATTTAGCTAGAAATCATCATGATATTAATCAGGATAAAGGCGTAAGTGTTAGAATGGGGGTCCACTCTTTGGAGCTTTTGATAAGTGAAGTAGAAAGAACTAGATCCATATTACATTCTGTAAATGCAGTGCCCCGATTTTGTGATATCCATAGCATCCATCAGTCATCTAAGTTCGAGTTATCCGAATTAGAAGATAACCGCCAAAATAGGATAAATATACTCGAATCACTAATCAGCAGAGCAATAAAGGAGGTTTCACTTGAATATGTCGAAAGGCTATCTTCTGAGCAAATAACGAAATTGAAAAGCGAGTTTGCAAAAAACAAAACCTTTCAGGTATCTCAGATGATGCTAGGTGACAAGAAATGTAATTCTGGCGACTACAAATCACAATTAATAAGGTTTCCCAACCTAAAACAAGTGTTGGATGAAACCATGGTATACATCAAAGAAGATCAAAATAATTTTGTAAATAAAGCAAATCAGCTTGGGATAAAAACCGAAAACATATGTATAACACAAGACTTAGATGGGGAATTTTTTGCATCGGTTACCGAAGTAGTTCTAGAGGGTTTAAGATGGATCCAACCTCCATTGCTAGATAAAAAGGATGACAACAGATATGAATTCGTTTAGCAATAATACTCTTGGCACAAAAGGGTTTGTTTATTTTCCCTGTGACGATTTAGAGCTTCAAAATAGAAGAGAGGAACAAGAAGATCAAAATTTATCTAACGACATGTTAGATAAATTATTAAAAACTATTGGTAGGGAAGTATTGAGAGAAAAGGTTCCAAATCTGCAACAACTTGAACAATCGTTACAGGATATTTTGACGTCACATGATAGCAATCATGAAAGCAATAACCAACAGCAGGAAAGAAATCAAAGTGCGAAGGTTACAGGAATACCAAGCAGGAATTCTGCTCCACAACCCATAATAAGACATCTTATACAAAAAGGATATCTTAAAGACTCACAAAAATGGCTCAGCTCAAAGGGTTTCATAACTATCGGTGGAAAGATTTTAAATGATGTAATGAAGGCTTTGAAAGCTGGTGACTTTGGAGTTCATAATACTAACTCCATTGGATACGGTTCTGTTACATTAGACACGAACAGGAAATATGAACCCGGAGATGATATTAGACTTCTTGATGTTCCAAATTCGTTGCTAAATACTATTCAAAGGGTAGCAAAGAAAAGCAAGCAAATTGAAATCCCCTTGAAACTCAACGTAGATGATTTTCAAGAATATGAAACAATGCGAGATGTCACAGTTGCATTAGTCTATTGCATCGACTTAAGCTCAACTATGCGTTATTCTTCTATGTCTGGCGATATGAGCAGAATTGAAGCAGCCAAAAGAGCCCTCTGGAGTCTATTTCTATTAAATCGGAGATATTTCCCGTCAGATTCAATCTATGTTGTCGGCTTTGGAGCTTTGGCGTCAAAGGTTGCTCCTTATGATATCCCATATCTAAAGACATTTGAACCAGGTTCTGATTTTTTACATTATACAAATTATCAATCAGCGTTTCGACTGAGTAATAAAATCCTCCAAACTCATAGTGCAACAAATAAACGAATAGTCTTGATAACTGATGGCCATCCAAGTGCTTGCTTTATAGATAATAAGAAGGAGCAGGATGAAATTCTGTCTCGAAAACCGTATTCTCATTTTTATATTGCAGATAAAGAAACTCTTCACTTTTTCAAAGAAAATCAGGATATGAGCCTTGATATTACATCAGGAGAAGTAGTGTATCTATGTTATCGCTATAAGCAGGTGGATCAGTATATTGGAGAAAGAACAATTCGAGAAGCGAAAAAATGCCATAGGTTAGGAGTTGAAATTGACACAATTATGATAAGTGAAGAAGATTCATTGCTAGGTTATGTAAATGAAATGGAAAAAAATGTTAGAGGTAGATCATATTATATTAATCCAGGAATAATCGACAGGGTGCTCCTTACAGACTATTTGAACAACAAAAAAAAGACCATTCGAGCTCGTACCTAACAATCAGTTTCAACCCTACAAAGAACAAATATTGATTTGGCGTTGCTTCTTGAAGGAGGACATATCATTATATTATTATATTATAAGTTATAACAGGATTAGAATAGAAAATGATGCTCGAGGTTGATTACCTTGACTGGAATAATGCCCTTGGTGTATTAAGCAAGGCATACCAAACAGGATTGTTTGCTTTAATAATAGGTCCAAAAGGAACTGGCAAAACAACCTTGGTAAGGAAATTTGCATCCCAAGTGAAAAAAGAATTATACTCTGTAAACTTCAGTCTTCGTACAAGAGAATCTCACTTAATTGGAACAAAAACTCTTGATAAAGGAGAAATTAGCTTCGTAGAGGGCATCCTTGTAAAGTCCATGCGTGATGCTGGCGTGCTATACCTTGATGAGCTAAATGCAGCGGAAGCAGATGTCTTGTTAAGACTAGATGAAGCATTAGATGATAGAAGACAATTAGTCCTTAAAGAGGCTGAAGGTCAGCTCGTTAATGCGGCTTCAGACTGGTTTGTAATTGCTACAATCAATCCGTTGTCGCATGTCGGAACAAAGGAGTTGCCTCCACAGCTCCTGAGCAGATTTCCTATAAGACTAAGATTAGAATATCCCCCAGAAGAAGTAGAGCTTCAGATCATTAATCGGCACACAGAAGTAGATAGCTCGAAACTAAACGATGTAAAACGTGCTATTAAGCTTGCAAAGAATTTGAGAGATGCAGCAGCTTTAGAAGAACTATACTATAGTCCTAGTTTGAGAGAAACAATCGCTTTTGCAAAATTGCTTAATACAGGTATTAAGAGCAATCAGGCAGCGGAAATTGTATATGCAAATGTATATGATCAATGGGGTGAAGTAGAATATCGAAAGGTTATGGACATGATAACATCTCTTTTTGGCGACTAATGAATACGGGAAGAGTATAGATCATCTGGCATGATTATGCGAAATGATATCTTGCTGGACATTGCAACCTTTCTGGCGAGAAGGTGGTCCGGTAATTCTAAGATTGTGATCGTTCTGTCAGAAGACAAAACTCCTATATCTAAACCTGACAAAAACCAAATCATACTTCCTATTATCAATTACTATCCTGGAACTGATTTTCAAAAGTATAGGCAATGGCGTGTTGCATTATGGTATGAATCAATGAGGATGCATTATTCAACAAAGGTACTAAGTTATGATCACGCATTTGGATTACTGCTTAATACTATTGAAACTAAGCGTGTCGAGTTTCTTGGATTTCGTGAATGGGAAGGTATGATAAAGGAGATTATTTTCAACGAAAGTATCTCTTGGCTATCCCGTCCTCTTCTGAATTCGCTTTATGGAAGGTACAAGGTTGTCGAAGCATTTTCACAATACTTTCTGACAGGATATCTAAAAGGTGAAGTATTTGGAAGTGAATTTGATAGGTTGAAGAAGGCGTCAGACTTCGCGAATGAGTTGATTGAGGAGGCAATTAAAAACGGTTATTCGACTAATTGGATTGAACAACATATTCCCAAGCTAATCAAAATGCTTGAAATAGATCCTCTAATGTCTATTCCCATCATTGCTCCAAGGACTAGACTGGGTATGTCAATTAACCAAAGTGATTTGTTAAAGCAGATCGAAAAAGTAGTCATTGCCAAACACAAATACGATGACATTGACAAGGCAGCAAAAAACATTATCGAAGGAAATGACGTATTGGGAGAATTTGAAACCCTTGTAAACGAAAGTAAAAAAACTGAAAATAAGGGATACGAAAGTCTAGAAAACATTGGTTTAAGTATTCCTGAAAGAATGGATTTGGATGAAACTCAAATTTATGACATCGATTTAATTCGAAAAATAAAGGCAGCATTTAGAGATTGGAGAACTGGCTGGATAGAACGGCATGATAAAACTGGCGAGGAATTTGACCCTGAGAGTTATACTGAATCACTGCCAAAACCATTTTTGACAGACTTTAAACTTTCGATTAAAACAAAAGTTACAATTTTGCTGGATCACTCTAGCAGTATCGAAGATGCAGAATTAGGATACAAACAGGCAACGATTGCTCTCTGTGAAGCGTTGCATTACCTTGCAATAAAATTTGCAGTTTATGCTTTTAATACGGAAGCAAGACAAGTAAAATGCTGGATAGTAAAACCTCCAAACGTAAAATGGTCATTAATTAGCGCGAGAAGATTGGTGCAGATAAAGGCAAGTGGTGGGACTCCACTTGCAGAAATATATGGTTTACTAATTCCCGTCACAAAATCATTCAAGCCAGATATCATGGTCACATTAACTGATGGCGAACCATCCGATTTTGATGCAGTACGTGAAATGGTTCTGACATATAGAAAAATGGGAATAAAAATGGTGGCACTTGGGGTAGGTAGAAATTTAAATGATTCTGTGGGTATAACTCATAATCTAAAGTACTTAAACTATGAGAAAACAGTTGCTGTAAGCAGGTTACAAGACATGCCTAAAAAAGTCATAAATCTGCTGAGAGCCTAACTTTTTAATTATTATAAGACTTCCTTTTAACAAAATAGTATTAAATTGGTCAGACAAAGACAGGCGATGGGAATCTTAGGTATGTTTTTCGCAATAACTGGTGGCGTTGCTTGGTTTTTTCAACAGACACTTTTCGCAGTAATGCTATGGGGTATCGCAGGAATAATACTATTTAAACTGAATAAGCGAAAAACAAGAACAAGATTAAAGAAGTAATTAATAAATAAGAACGAGTAGTAATGTATGCTTATTCTAAGATTCCTTGTGGTATAACTACATATCAATTTCTTTAGTCTGGTTATTCTCCCAATGTCTAATATTTTTCTCAAATGGCTCATAAAGGGAAGAGCCTATTTCACATATACAACTTCTTCTATCTTGTGATAAATCACTGTTTATAACATTTGCTAAAACCATTAAATCGTTAGCTGAGGGTTTTCTTTCTTAACTTTCTCCCAATCAGATAGAAATGCTACAAGACCTTTATCAGTAAGAGGGTGCAATAGCATTTTTCCCAATATGTCTGGAGGAAGCGTGACTACATCTGCTCCAACTTTCCCCGCCTCTGTAACATGAACAGGGTGTCTTATACTTGCGACAAGAACTTGCGTTCTAAATTCATAATTTCTAAATATCTGTACAATTTCTTTAATAACCAACATCCCTTCGTTTCCTATATCATCTAATCTTCCTATAAATGGGCTTACATATGATGCCCCTGCCTTTGCTGCCAGAATTGCCTGATTTGCAGAGAAAACAAGTGTAACGTTGGTTTCAATTCCCTCTTCTTTTAGCTTTTTGACTGCTTTCATACCATCAGGAATCATTGGAATCTTTACAATAACGTTTTGCCCATATTTCTTTAACTTATGTGCTTCATCTATTATCTCATCAATCCTCGTAGCTATAACTTCTAAACTTACTGGCCCATTTACAATTCTAACAATTTCCTGCATTATTTCTGCTGGATTCCCTTTCTCCTTTGAGAGAAGGGTAGGATTAGTTGTAATACCGTCCACGATTCCCATATCATTGTATATCTTTATGGCCTCAAGATTAGCAGTATCGAGAAATATTTTCATCTTTTGCTTCTACCTCTTGCATCCATTACTGCTCTAGCTATTTCCGTAGACGTTAACCCGTACTTTTCAAGAAGCGCTTCAATCTCTTCATCCCTAGCAGATTCCCCGAATGTATCACGAATGCCTATGCGCTTAATCGGGACAGGATAACTCTCAGCGGATGCTTCAGCTACAGCTCCTCCAAGTCCTCCAATAACATTGTGTTCTTCAGCAGTCGCAATAGCTCCAGTTTCTCTGCCACATTTTTCCACCAGATCTGTATCAATAGGTTTGATCGAAAACATATCTACAACTCTACATGAAATACCTTCATTTCTTTTCAAGATATCTGCTGCCTCCAACGATCTTGTTACCATTAATCCACATGATATAATCGTTGCATCTGATCCATCACGTAAAATATTTCCTTTGCCTATTTCGAATAATGATTCTTCTGCATAAAGGATATCGCTAGATGGTCTTGCAAGTCTAACATAAAATGGACCATGCATTTGCACTATTGAGTTTATCAAGTGCTTCACTGAAACCGCATCCGCAGGTACAATTATTCGAATGTTTGGAATTGATCGCATGGTTGAGAAATCTTCAATTTGCTGATGCGATGCTCCGTCAGGACCTACAGTCAAGCCAGCATGCGAGACAACGAGCTTTACATCGAGATTTGGATAACATATGGCATTACGAATTTGATCCAAACATCTACCTGGAAGAAAAGCTGCATACGTGCTGGCAAATGCAATTTTACCAGCTATTGCTAATCCAGCCGCTATGGAAACAAGGTTCGCTTCTGCGATTCCTACATTAAACATTCTATCAGGATATTTGTCGCCAAATTTCTTGGTCTTGAGCGAATCTGTTGTATCAGCTCCAACACAGACCACTTCCTTGTATATTCGACCTAGCTCTACTAGCGTATCTCCGTAGACTCCTCTCATATCGGCTGTCTTTTTCTCACTACTCAATTGCATGAAGTTCGCCTTCTATACCTAGCTCATTTGCAAGAGGAATCAATATATGTCTACGTATCTTTATCCACTCGGATCTTATTCCAATCGCACTTGCATGTTCTATAAGTCTCCTCTCTAACGCTACATTCGCTTTATGCCTCAATTGGATAATTGCTCCATGAATGTCCGAACTTCCATATACTGCGTTGCCTGCAACCAGTATTCTAGCACCTGAGTCATAGACCTGCTGCAAGGTAGTATCATCAATGCCGCCATCAGCTTCGATATACCCCTTGAACCCGTGCTCTCGGAGTTTTTTGTTTATCATTACCATTTTGGGCAAAACTTCTGGAATAAATTTTTGTCCTGCAAAACCTGGATTTACGGACATTATTATTACAACATCAATATTTTCTGTATATGAATAAATCCAATTTGGAATATCTGTGGAAGGATTAATTGCAATCCCTGGGCTAATTCCTTTGGATAGTAAAGATTCCTTTATAGAGGCAAACTCGCTTTCATCACAAGCCTCTGCATGAACTGTAATAATATCACATCCAGCTTCAATATAGTCTCGTATATGTTTTAATGGATTTTCAATCATAAGATGAACATCAAATGGGAGGCTAGTGATATGACGTAGTTTTCTAATTGTGTTTGCAGAGAATGTTGTGTTTGGTACAAATCTTCCATCCATAACATCTAGATGTACAAGGTCTGCTCCGCCGCGCTCTGCCTTTCTAATCTTTTCATCATAATTTTCGCGTTCTCCAGCAATAATCGATGGTGCAATCAAACATTCACTTTCAAGTTCTTCCAATAATATTGGGGTATGTTTTCTTGGAGGGGCCTTGCCATGCCATTGGGGATTATTCGTCATATGTTTGATGCCGTTACCCTTGATAGTATTAGCTATAATTATGGTGGGCTTGTCTTCTACTTGCTTTGCCTTGTTAAGAGCATCTATGACTTGTTCAACCCTATGACCATCGATCTCAATTACATTCCAATTGAATGCCAACCATTTGTCACGCATTGGATCAAGAGGCATGATATCCTCAGTGAAGCCGTCTTGTTGTATACGGTTGCGGTCTAATATTGCGATAACATTATCTAATTTGAATTTAGAAGCAGCCATTGCTGCTTCCCAAACTTGACCTTCGTTTGATTCTCCATCACCAATCAAAACATACACACGGTTATTTTTGCCATCAAGTTTATGGGCAATTGCGATACCTATGGACACAGATAAACCTATACCCTCAGAGCCTCCTGAATATTCAATTCCCGGCACGCTATGGTGTTTTTGCTGTTCTGAATATCTCACAGGGTGTCCCTGGAGCCTACTACCAATCTTTCTCAAAGTCTTTATTTCGTCAATGGGGAAGTAGCCTGCAACTGCTAATGTGGCATAATATGCTGGTGCCGAATGTGCTTTCGAATCTACAAAATAGTCTCTTTCTCCCCAATTCGGTTTTGACGAATCGTGTTTAATCCTCCTAAAATATAAGGTACCCATAATTTCTGCTGCTGACAATGATGCTCCAGGATGACCCGAGCCTGCTTCTGCAATGCCTTGAATTGCTAACATACGCACATCTCGTATTTTCCTTTTCAAGTCCAGATATCGCATATTAAAAGTCATATAGATGACAACCGTCTGATATTTCTGATATCATTATATGAAAAAGTGAAGCAGGGAGGATAAAAACATATAGCCTTAATCCAAACCTTCGTTTTTGGGCTGAACTATTCAAAGGAGTTATTTACTGCTATTGTTAGTAGTACTGGCAAATATTCCCGAGTCGCCTTGCCTGCGAACGTTTATGTCATGTTTAAATTGTAAATTTTCAATTTTTCAGCTAATCTAAGAAAAGAGTTATAGATTGTACAAAGGGCATTTGAAATGCAGCTTAGTTATATTATTATTATATATACGTGGTTTAATTGTTAGAGACTAACCAGTCAATCTCGTGTCGAAAAGTGTTCTATTCAATGGTTTAAATAAAGTTGTAGTCTCTAGTCTTTAAATGGTTCAAATTAGAGTCGAAAAGGCGAAAATTAACCAAAAAAAGACCTCGCTTTTAGTAGTTGGTATTTTTGAAAATGAACGGAGTTTCCCTCAATTAAATGAACTTGATCCATTCATAGCCTTCACAATCAAAGAAATCTTTGATAATAAAGAATTCAACGGTAGTTTTGGTTCGACCATCACTTTATATACAATGGGAAAAGGACCTATGAAAAAAATTATGCTTATTGGACTGGGTAACCGCGAAAAATTTACTAATGAAACTGCAAGGATTATTGGAGGGAAAGCAGCTTTGAATGCAAAAGAAAGAGCATCAGCAGAGTTTTCTATTTTACCATTTTCTCATTTGGAAGACGGCTCAATTGAAGCATTGTGTGAAGGAATATGTCTTTCACTTTATTCCTTTACTCGATACAAGACAAACAGCGCCGAACAATCGCTAAACGTTAAGGAAGTTACGATCCTTGTAAACGAAGAACCGACAATGTTACAACCTATAGTAGATAAGACGAACATAATAGTTGAAGCAGTAAACTTTGCGCGTGATTTATGCAACCTTCCTCCAAACGAATGCAATCCGGCGCATTTAGGCAGTGCTGCATTGTCACTTGCAAATGAATATTCAATGAAGGTAAGAATTATAGAAAGGTATGAAATGGAATCAATAGGCTTAGCAGCAATAGTTGCTGTTGGAAAGGGAAGTAATAGTCCTCCTAAGATGATAATCTTGGAATACAATGGAGCATCAGACACTCAAAAACCATATCTGCTAATTGGAAAAGCAGTTACCTTTGATACGGGTGGAATCTCACTGAAGCCAGGTGATAAGATGGATGAAATGAAATTTGACAAATGCGGTGGCTGTATAGTTCTTGGCACCCTAAGAGCAATAGCATCATTAAAACTTCCACTAAACGTTGTTGCTATTGTACCCGCTGTTGAAAATATGCCGTCAGCTACATCATATAGACCTGGAGATATAATACGCATGTACAATGGTAAAACTGTAGAAGTTTTAAACACTGACGCAGAAGGTAGAATGATTCTTGCAGATGCATTGGCTTATGGCATCAAAATCTACGACCCTAAGCTAATCGTCGATTTGGCTACCCTTACTGGTGCGTGCATTATTGCACTTGGCGCCAACATAGCCGCAGCAATTGGAACAAACAAACATCTTAATGAAAGACTGTTAAAGGCATCTGAGAAAACAGGAGAAAAGACATGGGAGCTTCCTCTATTAGATGAATTTCATGATCAGATTAAAAGCACGGTAGCGGATATTAAAAATATTGGAGGAAGGCCAGCAGGTGCCATAACTGCTGCTGCATTCCTATCAAACTTTACAGGCAGTATTCCATGGATCCATTTGGATATTGCAGGAACTGCTTGGACCCAAGAAGGGACAAGTGAGCGAAGCTATAATCCTAAAGGTGCCACGGGTTTTGGACTAAGGACGCTAGTAAGGTTATTAGCAGAGGAGGAGAACACATGATCCCTTTTCAACTTATATTTACGGAAAATTAATCATCAAGGCACTCTTATCTTTATGCACTGAATGTGTCTCCATTGCATCCTTTTCAATATATGCATGAATAGGGCCAGATCAGATATTTATAATAACATCTTAAATATTTCTTCTACTAAAATCCTCCTTGAAGATAGCGAAATTTTTAATACCATATGACTATCCAAATTGTATTGGTAGTTATTGTCAAAGATATGATATAATTTTCATTTCTAATAACTTTAAAGCCAAAAACTATAATAATTTAGGATATATATCTGTAATCTAATGCCCATATTTCAGATGAAGGAACTTGCCGATCAATTATTTTCACTAGGCATTTATTGCAAGGTAGGCAATATGGTACTGGATATACCATCTTCCCTTCGTCCTTATTTTGAAAGATGGCTGTTTCATAGGGATGGATTTCTTAGGATGTACGGTACAAATATTGACTATATAGGAATTGAAGATATAGTACGTATGGGACCTTTTTACAACGTTTATTGTTTGATACAAAATCAGCATATTATAGAAAATGACAATAATGCCTTCAAACTCTTCTGCGCCAATCCGTACTTTGATCTTCGGGATGGAAAGGTAACTAAACTAGGCTGGAGTGGCGGTGTTCTAGCAGACATATTAACAAAGGACATAATCTTATGTGATTTATTTGCCAATGACATAATGAAGGAAGAAATAAGGAAAATCTCAGTTAAAGTAGCAGACTACGCATGTATTGTAGAAACCAGAGCATGGGACCCATCTGGTTTAGCATCAATCTATCAAGTCATTGATCGTATAGGATTAAATGTTAAGGAATTGCTAAAACAAATACATCTTGCAGACGATGATGAGTAAAATGATAATCACTTAATTGCTTTTGCATATAACAAGAAAATACAATCAAGAAACACTAATTTAGTTTCAAGGAATTAGCTGCATTGTAAAAATCAGATGACATTGATTGAAACGTTTGGAAAATACGATATATCATCCAATTAAAATTAAGGCCCATCTGGTTATTCTCTGGTAAGATATTATCTATATGATGCCAGGAAACAAGTAGCAGGATCAATCTCTTATTGATATAAATAGGGTATATATAGAAATAATTAAATCTTCTAGAATTTTGAGTACTCGTAGTAATTCTATCTGAGATTGATATTTATAAGAAATTTTCATCTTCACTGTGAATAGAGATAAACCAAAATGGAAACAGCACTTATGTTGCAACTTCAGATTTATGTCTATTGACGGCTTTAACAGAATGACTGTTCAGTTGTGCCTGATATTAACAAAAATTCTACACAGATAGATATTACATCTCATCTAATAAAGGTTGAATATTAGATAAGACTATGGCAAATAGTCACTTATTTTGCAAGCTAAATCTAGCCAACGGTAATTATAAATTCGTACTTCAAAAATATCTTCTTTTTGGCCATATATGGCAATGATGGTACAATATCATCGTGCCATAATCTAACATCTTCGAACGAGGGAACTCAAGATAGCATTCAAGACTAAAATTTAAATAGCTTTACAAAAGTACAAATGGCTGTTTTATTAAATGCCAGCACTGCTGTTTTCCAACCGCTCACGCAGGTCAGTAACGCAGCAGCGTCGACAGGTTTGACTTCCGGGTTCGGAATGGGACCGGGTCGCGCCCTATCGCTATGGCCGGCTTGCCTATACATTAACAAAGGGGTTAATTTAACGTTCCTGTTAGTTCTTAAGCAATCACATAAGCCTCACTATGGAGGCAGTGCAGTGTATATCCATAAGCAAGATAAATACGCAGTTATAATATTTTTAATAAGTTAACTTAACTTACGCTGATAAGCTATATAATACATTATTGTAAAAATGAATTGTATCAAATTGGGGAATTCAACGGAATCCACGCATAGGGTGGCCGTTCTAGACCAGGAATTATGTCAACCTAAAAAGTGTGGACTGGAATGTATTATTTATTGTCCAGTAAATAAGACTGGTGGAGAGTGCATAGTTCAACGTCCAGAAGACGGAAAAGCGGTAATTTCAGAAGATCTTTGTACAGGCTGTGGCATTTGTGTTAAAAAGTGTCCTTTTGATGCAATTGTTATTGTTAACTTAGCAAAGGAATTGGGGGAAGATAAAATTCATCAGTACAATATTAATTCCTTCAGGCTGTACCGTCTTCCATCACCAAGGAAAGGGTCCGTAGTAGGTTTGCTCGGAAGGAATGGTATAGGCAAATCCACCATAGTAAATATTTTATCTGGAAGCATTAAACCTAACTTTGGTAATTATAATGACAATATAACGTACGACCAAGTTCTTAAAAACTTTCAAGGAACGGAACTAAAGATGCATTTTGAGAAGATTGCTAATGGCACTATGCGTGCTTCAATTAAGCCTCAGTTAGTTTACCTAATTCCAAAAACATTCAGAGGTACTGCTGAAGAATTGTTAAAGAAGTATGATGAGCGAAAACGGGCCGAAATATTGGTGGAAGATCTTGGACTTAAGAAGGTACTTAATAGGAATGTGAATGAGTTAAGCGGTGGGGAATTGCAGAGATTAGCAGTCGCAGTAGCAGCCTCTAAGGATGCTGACTATTATTTTTTTGATGAACCTTCTTCTTATAATGACATTTATCAACGACTTGCTGTTGCTAAAGTTATCCAAAATCTTGCAGCCGAAGGAAAGAGTGTTATGGTTGTAGAACATGATATGACGCTCTTGGACTATCTTTCAGACTATATTTATGTCCTATATGGAGAACCTGGGGCATATGGTATTGTTTCGAGCTTACAAGGTACAAAAATTGGCATCAACAACTTCCTAGAAGGGTTCAGCCCGTCAGAAAATGTTCGATTTAGAGAAAAAGCTTTTAGATTTGATACTACTAGCTCTATTGATGACATCATTTCAGATATTACTGTAGCTAGTTATACAGATATCACTAAGTCATTTCCAACGTTTAAGCTGAAAATATCCAAAGGTAAGTTGAGAAGAGGAGAGATCTTGGGTATAGTGGGTGCTAACGCATTAGGAAAGACGACGTTCATAAGAATGTTGGCAGGACTGGAAAAGCCTGATTCGGGAATGATCGAAATTGGCGCTAGAATTTCGTTAAAACCTCAATACCTTAGTCAGGATTATGATGGTGATGTACGCTCATTACTGTATGTAGCTTATCAAAACGAGATAGAAAATTCTCAGATCGAAGAGCAGATTTTGTTGCCAATGGGAATGAAAAAACTCTATGAAAAAAATGTTAAAAACCTTAGTGGAGGAGAATTACAAAAGGTTGCGGTAGCAACATCTTTGTTACGACAGGCAGATATCTATGCATTAGACGAACCATCTGCATTCTTGGATATAGAGGACAGAATTTCGCTGGCAAAATTCCTTCAACGTTACATCAAATCACAAGGAAAATCTGCCATAGTCATAGATCATGACATGCAATTAATAGATCTTATTGCAGATTCATTAGTGATTTTTACTGGATGTCCTAGTTTCGAGGGTTCTGCTGGCTCTTCGCTACGCAAAGAGGATGGAATGAATCAATTCTTAAAGCAGCTTTCTGTAACGTATAGAAGAGATGAACATACTGGTAGGCCACGTGTAAATAAAGAAGGCGGGAGGCTAGACAGAATGCAAAAAGAATCTGGTAACTATTATTACATTAGGAATTAGTCTTGATCAATTATGGCCCACATGCTAAAGGATATTCTAAAAGAAGTTCTGACTCATGAAGAAGCAACTAAAATATATTCTGCGTTTGATATAATTGGCGATATAGTAATAATAAGAATTCCAGAATCTTTAAATCAAAAAAAAAGTTAATTGCGAAAACAATCCTTACGAATGTTAAACCAGCGAAATCTGTTTTTGCACAGGTTTCAGCCATTAGGGGAGATTATAGAATCCGTAGTTTAGAATATCTTGCAGGTATCAACAGCACCGTGACCGAATATAAAGAGCATGGTTGTCGGTTCAAAGTAGACGTCATAAAAACGTATTTTTCTCCCAGGTTGTCAACAGAAAGATCTCGAATGACGAAATTGATAACTGACCATGAAATTATTACAAACATGTTTGGAGGGGTAGCAACATTCTCTATTTTGATAGCTAAAAAAAATCCGACCTGCAAGGTTTATAATATAGATTCGAACCCCCACGCAAATGAATTAGCTCTTATCAATGCAGGATTAAACAAGGTACAAGACAGAGTGTTTCCGATTTGTGGAGACGCAAGGGAAGTCATTAATGATCAACTTAGAGGGTCGAGTACCCGAGTATTGATGCCATTACCCGAGAAGGCAAAAGAATTTGTAGATTCAGCAGTATTAGCCCTAAAAGGAAAAGGAGTTATTCATTATTTTGCTCATGTAAAGGCTCGCTCAAAAAAACTTGCTATAGATGAGGCAGCAATAGATACCAACCATGCATTTGTTAAATATAAACATAGAATTGATGCTATGAGAGTCGTTAGAGCGGTAGGACCAAGGATATATCAGGTTGTATCTGACGTTTGCGTTATTGTATGAAATATAAAGGTTATTGTCTTTCAAGTTCTGGAGCTGTAGCCATCGTATATCCTATCCATGCTAAGACCGCCAATAAAGTTGCTGCCGCCCCAAGTACAGTAAATTTAAGTATCGTTATTCCCCACTCTGATGCAAGTAGAAAATAGGCATAAATAATGAATACTATAATAGAAAAGATCAAGAGAGCCAGCCCTACACCTTTGCTACGTCTTTTTCCCATTTTTGTCCTGACACCTCGAGCATCTTATTTAGATATCTAGATAAACTCCAATGCCATAAGATAGGCATCCTCTCCATCTCTGTAATATGTGCGAAGTCTAGATTTTATTTGAAAACCCAATTTTTCATACATTTTGATGGCTGGTTCATTGCTAATTCGAACTTCAAGATAAATTTCATCACTCTTTCTAGTAACTACACCATTAATACCCTCTAGCATTAATGCCTTGCCGACTCCGTTGCCACGATGCTGTTCTAAAACAGCCACAGATACTACGTGTCCTTTCTTTACAAAACCCAATTTCCTAAAGTTAGAGAAACCAAATTCGATTTTGCACATTATGTAACCTATGATACTGTCATTAAATTCTGCAACAATAAATGCTTCCGGTAGCTCACGTAAGATAGATTCAAAGAAATAGTCCGAATAATGTTCAGGAAGCGTAACACTATTAATATTGATCGTAGAGGGAAGATCTCTCTCTTCACATCTGCGAATGATGTAATCACCTACTCTCCGTAGAGCCGTTTGCAAACTGTCCGAATATGACAGAACAAATTATTTAACCTTATCAATTGAGAGTACAATCACTTTCAAGCCATAATACTTCAGCTATGAAGTGTTAGACCTATGTTTTCTTTTTTAGATAAACAATATCAGCATCAGACACTACAAGGACTTTATGGTTTTTCCCATACTTGACAAGTAATTCTTCTAAGGCATTCCTTAAACTTGTATATGTATAAAGCCGCAATTTTTTTAAATAGTATTGTGGTAGAGTTGATATTATTCCTAATTGACCTTTCTGTCCTAACTCATCAAGATATAGCATATGTTCAAGACCATGTGTATAGCTGCTTTTTAGTTGTTCTTCCATTTTTAACCTTCCTTCAATATACATTTGTAATGCACCTCCTCCGATTCCTCTTTGGTTTTCCGAAACAAGTATAGCTGATCCATTTTCTCTAACAATATGGATTGTGTTCCACAACGAATTTAACGAGTCCGAAAGTGTTGAATGCCCCCCTATTTCACTACTAGCGCTGATAATTGCAGATTTGCTTGGCTCTATTTCAATTGTCGAAATAGAGTCTAAATGCCAAATCGCATTCTCGGAAGCCTCGATAATGTTCCCATAATGAATTCCAACAATGCCAAAAGAATTCGCTACCAGCTCAATAGATTTAGCTTGGATATTTTCCGCATTAGAGAGAGCAATTTTTAGAGGTGGACCCCTAACTCCTGGTTTGGGAAGATTATCTTGCCTTGCATTGAAAGCCTCTGACATAGCCTCGAGGTAATAATTACGCAACAACTTAGTAGGAGCAATGCCATATCCAAATAAAGGATCATATATTGCCTGAGAAATAAAAAGAATATTTCGAAACTTATTAATTATATTAGGAAATGATTGATAAGTAATTTCCTTTACTGACGTTGCCTTCCCAGCGAGGTTATTCCCCAATATATATTCAGTCCTTCGAGGAACACCGATAGTCACGTTTGCAAATCCTCTGGCTTGCGCCATGTCAAGCAGTAAAATAACAATCTTGGCAGTTAATTTTGTGTCTGATAAGGCAAAAATCAGTGTATCATCTGCCAAGACGACATTGCTTAGACATAATCTGATTTCATCTTCCTTCAATAATGCAAAGTCTGAAGAGACATGTTTAAGCAAATTTTCATATCGAATATTCAGTACAATATCAGTACTGCCATATTTTAGCCATATCTCAGGCATCATCGGTAATTGAAATAGTTAAAAATAAATACATTTCATATTTAATATGGTGTCGGTAGACTGGTTAAAAATGCTAAATTTGGTGAATTTAACCAGATATGAATACTATTTTAAAATACAAAATGGTTGTGGAAATTTAGCTTTCATAGATCATCAAATTCTTTTCTTCAAGCAGAGTATGCAGATTGTGGACCGCTCTGTAAACTTCACTTTCTTTCTTTGCGCCTGTACAAACTAATTTACCACTCGCAAACAAGAGGATTACCGTCTTTGGATCCAGCATCCTATGTATGAGACCCGGAAATTGTTCTGGCTCATACATGCTTCTAGGGAGTACCCTAGCAGCAAGTTCAAGATGAATTTTTCCTCCAAGGCTTGCAGAGGCAACGATATTTTGGATTTCTATTTGGGGCTCATGTTCAACTGGGATTCCACCCTTCTTTAGTTTTTGAACTACGTTTCGCACTGCTTTAATGGCCTGCTCTTCTGACTTAGCCCCAGTACACACCATCTTACCAGAACTAAAAATTAGTGTAGCAGTTTTGGGCGATTTTAATCTGAAAACAAGTCCTGGGAATTGATCAGGATGATACTCTACATCAGGAAAGATTTGCGTAATCAAGTTTAGATTTACGGTCTGATTAACAGTGGCCGAAGCAACTACATTCTCTATGCTAACAATGGGCTTAGTTTGGGGCATTCTGCTAACAATGGGGTTTATAAATGGGCAATATATATACCTGCTACATAATCTTTATAGTACATTTAACTAGTTTTAGAGGAACACAAGTTTCAGAATTCACCACTAATAACTATAGAATTTTCATGAAGACAATACTATGGTACATTGTGTTCACATTTGATAATGAATATATGATCATTATCGCTCTAAATCGCTTTAGAAATGCAACAGTTTAAATTGACAATATTTGGATAAAACAAATATGCCAACACACGGATCATTGACTAAAGCTGGAAAGGTAAGAGGGCAGACACCAAAAATTCAGCCTAGACCCAGACTGAGCCCGGTATCAAAGGTTCGTAATAAGAATAATTTTATCAAACGGTTTGAAAAAAGGAGGTTGCCTGGACAGAAAAAGCCAGAGCGAGGGGGAAGAAGGTAGTTATCATACCTAATATCAGTACCCTTATGCAAATTATATCCTTTTTCGATCAGATTAAAATGTCGAGGTAGAGCAGTGACTATATAAATGTCTACACTGTCTGATTTATGGGTACAGTGTCTAAAGTCATAGGAATTATAGGATGTGGCACTATTGGAACTGAGCTTGCCCTAGCCATTGATAGTGGAAGGGTAAAGAATGCATCTGTTGTTGCTCTTTTTGATTGGGTAAACCAAGTCGCTCTCTCATTACAATATAGGCTCAGAAACAATAATCCTCGCATATTTACTGATTTTGAAGAATTTATTTCATCGCCTTCTTTCAGAGATGCAGATATTATTGTTGAGTCTGCCTCACAGGATGCTATTAAGAGGTTTGGCAAAAAAATAGTGGAAAATGGCAAGAGTTTGATCGTAATGAGTGTTGGGGCTCTTGCGGACCCTCATTTCCTATCGGAACTACTTGATATTGCATCTCATAATTCAGCTCGCATTTATGTGCCTACTGGTGCCATAGCTGGAATAGATGCTGTACGTAGTGTAAAACACCTACTTGATTCAGTCAGTCTCACTACAACAAAAAATCCTAAGGCCTTGGTTGATGCTCCTTTTTTCGATATCTCTGGAATTGATCTATTTGCAATAACTAAGAAAACATTGATCTATGAAGGCCCCGCTGCTGACGCTGTAAAAAAATTCCCGACAAATGTAAACGTTGCTGCAATACTAAGTTTAGCTGGAATTGGACTTGAAAAAACAAAGGTCAAAATTATAGTCGATCCTTACACTAGCATAAACCAACATGAAATTAATGCCAGTGGTAAGTTCGGTGAGATTACAGTGTCAGTTCGTAACCTACCTAGTACAACTAATCCAAAGACAAGTTTTCTTGCAATATTGTCCGCAATAGAATGTTTACGGTCAGTTTGTGATGATGGCATTAGAATAGGAACATAGTAGGTGAATATGATGATCTCATTAGGTGTATTCGACAGTTTATATATGGTTTTGTTTTGGTTCCATTTAAGGTAGAAAGAATGAGCTACGGAGGATTTAGAAGAAGTGACAACTTTGGTCCCAAGCCAGTTGAAACTGGCAAAGAATATGATGTTCAGGTCACAGAGATCAGTAGAAAGGGAGACGGTATTGCTAGAATACAAGGATTTGTAATCTTTGTTAAGGATGGAAAGGTAGGTCAGAATGCAAAGATTCGTGTACTTCAGGTAGGAAACAGATTTGCCATTGCAGAAATAGTTAATGGCGCTTCCTCAGCAACAACGTCCGAACAGACAACAAGCTAAACTACTGCACGAGGCAGCAGTAATAACCTTGTTTTTAATTATTCTGCAAAGATATCTTTGATTAGTTGTGTCTATAATAAGCTATAGCTACAGAAGGCGGTAGATGCTGTGATGTTGACAATGTAATGGAGGCAAGTATTGCCTATAATGTGTATAAGTAAGGCAATGTTGTCCTAAATTATACTACTTTAAATGTCATAGTTGACATCGGATCATTATTATCTATCAAAATGACAATGCTGGATACTGACTATAGGAATCGAATATTGGCTGTGAAGAAGAAGAAGAACGCTGTAATTATTGCACATAACTATCAACCTCCTGAAGTACAGGACATAGCCGACTTTGTTGGTGACTCATTAGCTCTATCAAGAAATGCGGCGCAAACTAATGCTGACACAATAATATTCTGTGGTGTCCATTTTATGGCTGAAACGGCCTCGATTATCTGCCCAGAGAAGACAGTCCTGATTCCAGATCTTGGAGCAGGGTGTTCCTTGGCTTCGACCATTAATGCTCATGAGCTAAAAGCATGGATGACAGAGCACCCAAATGCTGTAATAGTATGTTATGTCAACACCTCCGCTGAAGTAAAGGCACTGTCTGATTACTGTTGTACGTCCTCCAATGCAGTTAAAGTAGTGAATAGCATACCCAAAGATAGAGAAGTCCTTTTTTTGCCAGATATGTTCTTAGGATCTTATGTAGCAGAGATAACTAAGAGAAAAAACATGTATATCTGGCCCGGCGAATGTCATGTACATGCTGGCATCCATGCAGAAGAAATCAACAAGATGCTCGCAACTTTTAGCAACGGGGAGTTTCTGGTTCATCCGGAATGCAGCTGTACATCCTCTACATTATATCATATGGCTACAGGTGAATTGACAAAGAGAGGGCACATATTGTCAACTGAAGGAATGATGAATCATGTCAGAACATCAGATGCAAAGCAATTTGTAATCGCAACAGAAACAGGCATAATTCATAGAATGCAGAAGGAAAACCCAAATAAAGAGTTCATTCCTCTCAAAGAAGATGCAGTATGTAAATATATGAAAAAGATCAGTTTAGAAAAGGTTTATAATTCACTCGTAAATGACATTTATGAGGTCAAGGTGCCTGCTAACATTGCTGAGAAGGCAAAGATTTCAATCGACCGAATGCTGACGATATTATAGAAGCAATGCGATTTTGAATCATATAAACACAAATGACATTTTTCGAACCTGCTTGCCCACTTCAGAGTCCAATAAAAACAATATAGGAACGAGCTTTGATGAGATTTATTGAACTTTAAAGACTACAACTATGATCTGATTTTCTCGATCATTTCGAGACTGAAATTAATTGCCTCTGGAGAATGAGTTAGACGACCAATTGAAATTATATCAGGTCTTGATTTTGCATAGGATTTAACGTTTTGCAAGCTTATCCCCCCAGAGATCTCAAGTTTAGCCCTCTTTCGAATACCCTTCTTTGTTATCTCCTTTATTGTTCTAGATACATCTGATGGAGAAAAATTATCGAGCATTATAATGTCTGCACCGGCATTTATGGCTGCAATGGCAGAGTCCAAAGTTGTGACTTCACATTCTACTCTTACTGAAGAACCAACATTCTGTCTTGCTAGTTTAACAGATTTTTCCACAGATTCAGAAAAAAAAATATGATTATCCTTTATCAAAACCATGTCATCAAGCGCCATTCTGTGTGTGTCTCCTCCACCTATAGAGACCGCTTTCTTGTCGAAAAATCGCAAGCCTGGCACGGTTTTACGTGTACAAGCAATTCTAATGGAGCCTTTGTAATGATTAACTGCATCAACGAACTTTCTGGTTTCTGTAGCGATACCGCTCATTCTCATTATTAGGTTGAGAGCAGTTCTCTCTGCCTTTAAAATAGATAGTGCTTTTCCAGTTATATCCATTACTATAGTTTGCTTTTCTACTATTGTGCCGTCCTTAACTAATGTGCGATTTCTGCAATCACAAATGTCAAAAATCATACCCGCCTCTTTGAGACCACAAACCATTGCTGTGTCCTCAGTTTTGCAGACAATTTGGGCGCGCGCAAAAGTGCTGGGCGAAAGAGTGGTATTGCTTGTAATATCTCCAGTTCCGATGTCTTCAATAAGAAAATTTATTAATGATTCTCGAACGTTAAAGTATGCCTGCAAGTTTCCCATTTTTGTGTCTGCTATGAAACTTTGTGAGCATACTTATGAGGAATCGAGATATCAAGAGTAGCTGCTATTTCAGATTTTAAAGCATCAAAAATAATGATAATTCCAGACCAATCCAGAGTAAGATCAGTTGCTTTACATATAGGACATACTTTTCCAATTGTAACAGCTTTGCATTTTTTACAGGCAACTTCTCTAGCCATTTACTTGCTTCCTCCTCCTTTCTTTGTAGTTGCTGGTGTAGGCGGCTGTTTTGCCTTCTTAATTTCCTGCTCTATCCATTCGCTTGCGCCAAGAAATGGTTGTCGACATGTTATACCGATTTTGCCCATTGCCGCTCCTTTACCAAGACTTACAGCGGTCACCCTGGCACGAATTCTTGAACCGATCCTAAGTGACTTCGCACTTTGATTAGCTATAATTACTCCCTGTTTAACATCGCTTCTTAGGTAATCATCAGTTATTTGGGATAAATGTAGAAGAGCATCCGTCGGTCCTATTCTGACAAATGCTCCAAAGTCGGTAATTTCTACAACTTCGCCTTCTACTACTTCTTGTAGTTTTGGATAAAATGTCAGGGCCTCAAAAGTAACTCTGTGATATGTTGCACCGTCACCTGCAACCAACTTTCCAACAGTATTTGCAGTCGCATCTATGATCATTACAACATAACCAAGCTCAGGACTGATCATACTTTCATACTTTTCCTTTAGAATTCCGATAGCAGTATCCTTCAGAGAGTTTGTCAGTCTGTTGGGAGGGATCCTCACTACGTCGCTCATATACACTCTGGCAAACATTTAATCATTTGATAATCTAAATATCAATTTATGAACCTTTGGATAAATATACTAGGCGTTGGTAATTTCACTCTTTATTTCGAATTTGACTGAAGAATCCGTCACGTCAAATGTAGCGTCTTTTGCAATAGTATTTTTTAGTGTGGACTTAAGATATCCTTCAAAGAATTTCGATCCATTTCTTCCTAATCTATGTCTTATCACAATAGTTCGAGTGTTCGTTTGAGATACTTCGTCGTAGGTACCGAGATGACCATATCTGCAGATAATCTTTTCGATATACTCTAATACAGATTGTTCTGTAAGAGTTTTTTTCCAAAACATGATTGTATCGACCGGTACCGTTTCACCTAATTTCATACCCAACTTGTAAAGATATTCACAATCTCTTGTTTCAAGCAAGGAGATCAATAACTCACGGTTGATTACAATCATGTCTATCTTTGACAAATATCTAGTGAACTCACTATACCTCCTCAGGATGATGCCCACCAGCGCATTCACAGAAACACCCATTCTTTCTGCCTCTTCATCTAAGATTTTTGATAAATCGATATCAAATCTAAATGATCTCGTTACCGTAGCTGAGCGGGCATCTCCGGTTACATTTGGTATCAATGTAGTTATATCGAATCCATTGTAATAAAATGTTTGCATCAGTGTTTTATTGATGTTACTTGTACCTAACACCAGTGAAATAATCACTTTTAGTGTGTCTGTAAACAGATTCCCTATATTGACTACAATCCTCTTATTGGAAGAATAAGAATTGATGAAACAAGAACCCGCTGTTCCATTAAGGGTTAGTAATGAAGTGTGCGGGCTCTGCGATAGCAGAGCTTTAATCTTCGATGCAGAAACTAGCGAAACAGTTTGTAGTTCATGTGGAATGGTGATACATGATAATAATGAGTCATTGGGACCTGAATGGAGAATTTATTCAGGTGATGATATTGAGAGCAAGAGCCGGACTGGGATGCCCACATCCTTAGCATTCCATGATATGGGCCTATCTACCTTCATATCTTACTCTAACGTAGATGCAAACGGTGCCGCAATCAGCCCTGAACAGATGAGCAAGGTGCAGAGGATGCGACGATGGAATAAAATCTCTAGCAACAATAGAAGTTATCACCGGAACCTTAAGAATGCTTTTGCTATTTTGAGCACAATAAAAGATAAACTCTCCTTAAATGATGCTTTAATAGAAAAATCGGCTTATAATTATCGTAAGGCACTTGATAGGCGAATCATTAAAGGAAGATCAATCAGAGCATTAGTTGTTGCCTCTGTTTACGCAGCATGCAGAGAATTAAACATTCCCAGAACTCTAGACGAAATCGCAGAGACTGCGAATACTGATTCAATATTTGCAGGAAAATGTTACCGGTTATTGGTTAGACATTTGAAGCTTCATTTGCCGGTAATAGACTCTAACGTATACCTTGCCAAGATAGCTAATAAAGCAAAGGTGAGCGAAAAGACATATAGAAGAGCTCTTGAAATGCTAACTACAATAAAAGAGAATCCTATCTCACATGGCAAAGACCCTAATGCTCTTGCTGTGGCGGTACTGTATGCTGCGTGTCTAAAGGAGAGTGAAAAAGTTAGCCAAGCACAGATTGCTGTTGCTGGGGATACTAGCATAGTAACATTAAGAAAACGGTTCCAAGATGTGAAGAAGATCTTTCCGTAGTAATTTTTATTCGCTTCAAAAAGACGACCACGAAGGTATCCGGTATTTGCCACTTCACAACGTATCTGCGGATGGCTCAGCAGAGGATTAGATGAATAGTTTAAATATCATATATGTAAAATTTTTATTAATAATATGGTTTCTGTTGACACGGTTCTTTCTGCATTAAAGAAGGTTGTTGATCCTGAACTACATAAAGACATAGTTTCTATGGGTATGATAAAGGAGTTAGCCATTAATAATGGCAAAGTTGCATTCACACTTGAACTAACCACTCCTGCATGTCCCTTCAATAGCGATATTGAACAGGACGTTCGGAATACCATTGCAAACCTGGGAGTGAAGGAACTTGAGCTGAAAGTTACAGCTCGAGTAATGGAAGGGCGTGCTATATCTATGGATGAGCTATTGCCTGGGGTTAAGAATATTTTGGCAGTCGCCAGTGGAAAAGGAGGTGTAGGAAAGACAACAGTATCTGTAAATTTAGCTATGGCATTGGCAAAGACAGGCGCAAAAGTTGGATTATTGGATGCAGATATCTATGGCCCTAGTGTTCCATTAATGCTTGGTTTAAAGGCGTCTCCAGAAGTGATTAACAATAAGATTCAGCCTCCAATTTCCGAGGGCATCAAAGTAATTTCTATGGGATTCTTCTATGAACAATCACAGCAAGCTGGAATTTACAGAGGTCCAATTATTTCAGGCATAGTGAAGCAATTTCTAACCGATGTTAATTGGGGCGACCTTGACTATTTGATAATAGACTTACCGCCAGGTACTGGTGACGCACCGTTAACCATAGCTCAAACAATTCCCATTACTGGAATATTGATAGTAACAACACCACAAGATGTTGCCATGAATGTAGCTGTCAAAGCAATAGGCATGTTCAATAAACTAAATGTACCGATTGTTGGTGTTATCGAGAATATGAGCTACCTCGAATGTCCACATTGCAAAGAGCATACACATATCTTTGGTAAGGGAGGCGGGCAGTTAGTAAGTGAACAATTCAAAATTCCATTCATTGGAGAGATCCCACTTCATCCTCAGATTATGACTGGAAGTGACATTGGCAAATCCGTGATCATTTCTGATCCTGATTCTATTCACTCTCATGTATTTAGCAAGGTTGCTAAGACTATAGCAGGCAGGATTAGTGTCATCGCTGCAGAGATGCGGGTGCAACAAGAAGCCGAATCCAATCAATCACAGGCTGGAGATTCATTTAGCCAAGCTGAGGCTCATAATGCCCCTCACTTGTAGTGAAATATATATTCTCAAAGAGCCCTTTGGTATCCTAATAAAAGATGAAGATCTAACCAAAGAAAAAATTAAAGGCGTCTTATATAACGCTAAGAAGGTGGTGTCGGTAGGTGATTCGACCACAGATCGACTGATATCCTATGACATTTTGCCCCATATATCGGTTGTTGATAACAAAGAGCGACGAAGAAAACGCAAAGGAAGCTTACACAATCAGAATACCAACATACATGAACTGCATTGTACCAATCCTGCTGGCGGTATCTGTAGAGAGGCTGTTTCAATTTTGCACAAGGCATTAAGAATACCCACTCCTGTTAAAGTCGTAGTCTATGGAGAGGAAGATATGCTGGCTTTACCCATCATTGCTGCCGCTCCTTACCGCACATTTGTTTTATATGGTCAACCATTAGAGGGAATAGTTGTAGTCACTATTACGCCAGCGATGCGCAAAAAGGCTAAAGCTATAATTGACAAAATAGGAATAACCTAATCTCCAGGGAATGATGATGTGGTGGCTACATGATTTTCAAAAAGAAAAAATGATTACATGTACCAATCTCTGACCCCGCCAAAATTTTTCGTTGTCAAATAAAGTTTGAACTGACGCAGATAAATACAATCTATGAATTAACTCGCTGTAGATATTTCTATGTAATACAATGAAATAACAAATATTAATTCATGTTCTTTTTATTGCATTCTTTGCCATCTTCTTTAAGATAAGAAATTTGGATATTACAATTTTTCATACAGCCATGCATGTACTTTTTGTATTAGAAAGAAGTCTCAGTCAATCAATTTAAAATGTCAATGAGATTTGACATTATTACGATCAATCAGAATGGCATTCACATTGGCATTTTACTATTTTGATATCAAAAGAACAATCTTGAGTAGATCCGGGTGAATCCCCTATCGGCCATTCTCCTGGACAATCCATATGTCGTCCATGCTTACAAAAGAAAGTAAAAGTCAATCAAATATATATTATGACAATGGATTTAAAAATTTTCATATTGGATAGTTTGTGGTATAAATTTTATAGCTTTCTTCCATTTGGTATCAAACGATGCCAGCAAACATGTCATGGCATGATTATAATGAATCCTTGGTTGAACGAGGACGAGTTCTAATCAACATAAGTTTCCTAAAATCAGCTAATGATGAAATAAAGAAGATGAGTAAAGGCAAAGGAGCCCTATTTCAGCATCCTCATAGTTATATAGAGTTCGTTGCATTCTTGAAAGTTGGTTTTTAGATCCCATATCGTACAGTACAAAGAATAGTACGCGGATTATCTGAATACATCAGGATTGAAGAAATTCATTTTACACGTATCAGGAGAAGGATTCTAAAGATTAAACCATCTGTAGTAATAAATCTAAATCAAGGTAATGATGACAAGCCAGTAACACTAATAGTTGACGGATCAGGTCTAACTAACTGTATCAAAGAAAGGAGACCATACCTAGGAGAAATGGATACATGAGAAAGAGTTCATCAAGCTGCATATATTGCTTAGATGAAAAGTCAGAAAAGTAGTGTCATTTAGGATAACAAAAGGAAATGTACATGATACAAACCAGTTTGGTACTCTGGTAAAGGAAGCAGCTAAGAGACATGATATAGATAAGGCGTATAGAGACAAAGCTTATGACAACAGAAAGAACTTCAATATGCCAGGCGACATGAATGCTGAACCAGCTATTAGTAGTATTAGAAAGAACGCATCTACCACCAGATCCAAGGGATGTCCATTAAGAAGAGATGAAGTGTTGCTGATCAAAAAACTAGGATATGAACCGTGGAAGCAGCTAAAAGGTGCTGGCAGAAGATGGATGGCTGAAATAGTGTTTTTTTTCAATTAAGAGTAATAGGTGGATTGAAAGTCATGCTTTACAACCAGTTCATGAATCTGTAGAATAGCGATAACATCTAAATTGAAACGGTATTGATAGTATCAATGTGAAATTAAGCTACAGACTACATATTGGATCATATGCATAATAAAACTAAAGATCGATGTTGAATAGCTGCGGCGCATAAATTGATCCCTCTCTGAGGCGTTTTACCTTTGCAACTGAAAGATAGTGAGGCCAGATCGTGACCATAATCGCTCCTTGTGGAACATCCTCGGGGACTTCAATAACCACAATATCGTTTTGATTAACACCATATTCACTTAACTTTTCCTTACTAAGCGTGATAATGTCTTCAGACATCCCACTACTATAAACATATACCTTGCCAGAGTAATCAATTTTGTTACCCATTAAAGTTATTATCCAAAGATGGTGTTACTAAAATGTAGTGCTAATATATATAAAACAATCAATAAGATGAGAAGTACGTATTGTCAGCATCGTTTTGCACACTCCTTGAATCTATCAATATATACATGCTGAATGTACAGAGTGAATTCACTGTTCTCCTCACTTTTACTGTTTTTTCTTCAACATCGCTTCTTATCAATGGAATAATATATTCATGACTGTCTAGGGTTATAATTATGATGATAAATTTTTCAATTGCATTCTAACACATTCTGTTGCCTAGTGAGGTTGTGTACTCCTCTCAATAGCCACATTGTAATTAATTTAATTCATCTAGCCTACTGTCAAGATCCAACCCTCTTCATCTTGGAGCCACATTTAGGACAAGCAGCTTGATTATGCTTTGTTCCACAGGTCATACAATAGTAGCTTAACGAGCTGCTGCCAAACATTCCTGTTGTTCCAGGTATACCCATTCTTCGTAATGCCCTTTTTCTCATGTAAAAGCTTAGCAATATAAAAACTGCCATTATGATTGGTAAAGAGTAAGGAAAAGGAACAAATAATGAAATAGCAAGACTAATGCCAAGTGAAATACCAATCCACATCAACTGTTGTAACAGGAAATCCTTGTTATTACTCAATTCTCACCCATCATCAGATTATTACCTATCACTTATATTTTCGCTGTGATTTAAATACATTCATTTTACAAACGGCAATGGAATTTGTAAAATTCAAACATCTATTGAAGTATCGGCATATTATGCTTTTCGGGCTTCTACAGTTCATTACCAGAAACAGATTCAATACCATCAGTGTACGAGCTTGAATAAATCTACATCGCTAATGGTTGATGAACAAACAACGTAAAGGGATACTTAATAAATCTAGACTTTTCATTCTGCCAACAGAATTTCAATAACATTACTCAGCATCCAGATAGTTCAACACGACCTAAGTTTCTGGTATCAATCAATAAGCCCTTGCAAAAATAGCCGTTTTCTTTGAAGGTTTGCTACAATAAATACAGACTTTGGACGCTGAAGCATCTTGACCTTCAAATGGAATTAGTCTGATATCTGCTCCTGTTTCCTGTTTTATTATACCTTCGCACCTTTGATCCCCACACCATCCTGCTGAGACAAATCCACCTTTCTTATCAAGAATTGATTTTAGAGTGTCATAGTTTGAGGCTTCAGATATATTGTCTTCCAGTTGTCTCTTAGCTCTAAGGAACAAATTATTTTGAATTTGTTCCAAAATTGAAATTGCAGATTCAGTTAAAATAGCACGTTTTACAAAAGATTTCTCTGATGTGTCCCTTCTAACTAATTCTGCTTGATCATTTTCAATATCTCTCATTCCAACATTAATTCTAAGAGGTATACCCTTTGTCTCCCATTCATTGAATTTCCATCCTGCAGTGTATTCTTCTCGATGGTCAACGTATACTCTGATATCTGATTTTTTCAGGTCATATGCAATTTCGTTTGCTTTAGATATAATCCATTTAGCATCCTTATCTCTGAAAATCGGTACGACTACAACTTGAATAGGGGCAATTCTGGGCGGAAGGACAAGCCCTTTATCGTCGCCATGAACCATTATTAATGCTCCGATCAACCTCCAAGAGACACCCCAAGAGGTTTGCCATGCAAAGTGTTGCTGATTGTCCCTTCCTAGATATCTTATTTCAAAAGGCTTTGAAAAGTTTTGTCCTAAATGATGCGAGGTGCCCATCTGTAAAGCCTTCCCATCTGCCATTAACCCTTCCAAGGTCATGGTATATTTCGCGCCAACAAATTTCTCTTTGTCGCTCTTAAATCCTCTTAATAATGGAATGGATAGATGATCTTCTATTAACTCACGATAAATCTCCAAGATCAACATAACTTCTTGTTCCGCTTCTTTTTCGGTAGCGTGAACCGTATGCCCCTCTTGCCATAGAAATTCAGACGTTCTAACAAATGGCTTAGTTGATTTTATCTCTGCCCGCAGAGCCGAGTTCCAGAAATTAATTTTCATGGGGAGGTCTCGATAACTGCTGATCCATCTGGAAAATATCGGATATGCAAGTGTTTCAGATGTAGGACGTAAAGCAAGCTTCTCTGAGAGTTCATTATTGCCTGTCTTCGTAACCCAAAAAACTTCAGGAGTAAACCCCTCAAAGTGTTCTTCTTCACGCGAAAGTAAACTCTCAGGGATCAACACAGGCATAAAGCCATTTTGATGATCTGTTTCTTTGAACCTTTTATCCAAAATAGATCTAATGGTTTCCCATATACTATAGCCATAGGGTCGAAGAACTATCAAACCTTTGACAGGGGCATAGTCTGCAAGCTCTGTTTTTAAAACCACCTGGATATACCAATCGCTAAAACTCGCATCCTTTCTTACGTTTATTCCACTTTGTTTTAAAGAATCCAATATTATTGACACGGAGAATTATTCGCTTTATCAAGTTTTAGTTTTTAATGATTCTATATGTTATAGAGGTTCGCCTTTACAATATACTTGACCAGTAACTCTACTATGAAAGTTCTTGCATACGTAACATTGTATGAATCCTATCTGTGTATTAAGTACTGGACAGTCAACCGCCTCTACTTTCATGCGCTTAATCATTTTTGGGCTAACTCCTTTTAGCTTTAATCTACCTTTTTCATCCATTAAGCCAACGCTTTGTAACTCAGCTTTTGCGTCATCAGACACCTTGATTGTTTTTTCCACTTGTTTTACTGGTACTAAGTACTTTACACCTGAGATCTCACTCATGTATAGTAACAAACATAATAACTATATGACCGTTCCTAAGATGTACGATTTTGAGGCACTATATGTAATAGATAGTAATTTTAATTTCCCATACTTCGCGTACAGTTCCATCATCATCCTGTCTTGATAACGATCAGTAGCATTCACTAGCGTTTAATTAATAAACTAAGAAATAAACTTCTATATGTCAATATGGCAGATTACTATGATATAATAGTAGCTGGAGGTAGTATCTCTGGTTTGTTGGCTGCTCGAGAAGCAGCAGCAACTGGACTTTCTGTAGTTGTCCTTGAAGAGGACACAGAAATTGGTACTCCGGAACATTGCGGCGGACTTGTAAGTATTAACGGAATAAAGAATCTCGGCATAATGCCTTCAAGTAATGCTATTGAGAATAACAGCATCAAATATGCAAAAATATTTTCTCCTTCAAAATCATTCGAACTAAATGCAGAAAAGCAAAAGGTTGTTGTTTTAGACAGGCGTACATTTGATAAACAGATTGCGTTCCAAGCCCAAAAGATCGGCGCAGAAATTAGAACTAAATGTTCCATGCATTCCATTTCCAAAAGAAATAATACTGACAATAGCAATAGTGATAACAGCTATTACATCATAAAAACGTCTGAAGGTCTGCTGACATGCAATTACTTCATAGATGCTAGGGGAATTGGATCATTAATTAAGCATAATAGACAGGGATTATTGCAATCCGCTCAGTACGAAGTATATGCTTCGTGGATCGATCGCAATACCATTGAGATAAGTTTTGACAGAGAAAGATATCCTGGCTTCTTTGCATGGATTATTCCTACCGGTTCAGGAAAGGGAAAGGTTGGTGTTGCAGGGAGATCAATTAATGCTGCAAATTCCTTAAAATCATATATGGAAGGCAAAGGAGAAAAATATTCTGTAGTTCGGAAAGTATATGCTCCGATTTGGATCATGGGTCCGTTAGAACATTTCGTTATTGATCGAAGTATGGTGATTGGTGATGCTGCAGGTCAGACCAAACCAACTACTGCAGGAGGGATATACACTTGTGGCATTGGTGGTATATTGGCTGGAAAAGCGCTAACAAAATCTATAGAAAAAAATGACCGCAATTTAATGTACTATTATGAGAGAAAGTGGTTTTCAATTTTCAAAAGCGAATTTGATAAGATGCTTATTCTTAGAAAAGTGTTAGAAAGACTAGATAATAGGGCTATAGATAAGATACTTTCAACAATTTCTCAGGGAGAAATTGATGATATATCCAAAACTGGAGATTTTGATTTTCATTCGACTGCTCTGTCAAGGATATTACATAGTACAATAAGCCTGAAGATTGCAAAAACCATATTTGATAATGAAATTAGGCGTTTAATTAATTTCTAAGCAAGATATAAATTCGGATATCAATCTTCAAGGTATCTATATATGTCAAAACCGTTGCAATTGCCTATTTGCACATCATGTAGCAGACCTATAATGCCTAATGATGAATGCGTAAAATATTATTGCCCTAACTGCGGATATGTTCTGATTTGGCGATGTCAAAGCTGCAGAGAATTTGCTAGAAGTTATAAATGTATAGGATGTGGGTTTGAGGGTCCCTAGAAATGGCTTCACGCGTTGTTGCAAGGATTAGAATTCTGCCGGCCGAAGCAGACTCTGATTTGGATAATATAATAGGTGGTTTAAAAAACAAAATTCCAAAAGATATGCGACTTAAGGCCCATGCTAAAGAGCCTATTGCTTTTGGCTTACAGGCAATTATTGCTGATTTTCTAATAAATGATGAAGAGGGTCAAATTGACACACTCGAAGATTCAATAAAAACGACAGAGGGAGTTGGTGAAATAGAAATAATTAACATAAGCAGACAATTTGTAAAAACGACATAAAAATTGCACAGCAGGATGCCAAAATCAACTGCGAATCTCTTGGAGGTAAGACTTGAAAAAGTCTAACGGATCCAGTAATGAATCATCATTACCAAAAGTTCAATTAAGGGTGGCCGAAGCAAAACATAGAGATATAGGCAAAGGTAGAACACGAATTGATCCTGTTTACTTGCGAATATTGGGGATTGAGGCAGGTGAAGTTATTGAATTGATCGGCAAACGCAACACTGCAGCGACTGCTTGGCCTTCTGATGAAGAAGAAAAAGAGACAGACATTATTCGAATGGATGGTCAGATAAGGAAGAATGCAGGCGTGGGTCTAAACGATCTCTTGATTGTAAGAAGGATTGAAGCAAAAACTGCTAGAATTGCAGTTTTGATGCCTTTGGTGAATAGCACTATTAATGTTGATAAAGAATTCTGCGAATTTGTAAAAAATAGACTTAGGGGTTTTCCAGTAAACGAAGGTGACGAAATATCTGTAGTAATTTTGGGTAATCCGATAAATTTCCGAATCAAAAGAGTATCGCCACATTCGATTGTAAAAATTGAACTCTCAACTAAGTTACACATATTGTCGGAAATTGTTGTTGATAAAAAACCTCGAGTGACATATGAGGAGATTGGTGGACTCAAAGAGCAAATTAAACGCTTAAGAGAAATTGTTGAATTACCTTTACGACATCCTGAGGTAATCTCTAGGCTTGGTATTGAACCTCATAGTGGCATACTTATGTTCGGTTCACCTGGCTGCGGGAAAACGCTAATTGCTAAGGCACTCGCGGCAGAATCAGAAGCAAACTTCTACATTATAAATGGTCCGGAAATTGTAAATAAATATTATGGTGAAACAGAAGCAAGACTGCGAGATATATTCAAAGAGGCAAGGGATTCTGCCCCAAGCATCATATTTATTGATGAAATTGACGCCATAGCACCCAAGAGAGAAGAGGCTTTTGGCGATGTCGAAAAAAGGGTTGTCGCACAGTTACTTTCTCTAATGGATGGTATGTCAGAGCGAGGGAATGTGATAGTGCTTGGGGCTACGAATAGGCCTGAAAGTATTGATCCCGCTCTGAGGCGTCCTGGAAGATTTGATCGAGAGATAGAAATAGGTGTCCCAAATGCAGAGGGAAGGTTGGAGATTCTTCAAATTCATACCAGAGGGATGCCTCTTGGAGAAGATATTGATCTCCAACAACTAGCGTCTGAACTTCATGGATATACTGGTGCTGACATCAAAGCATTATGTAGAGAAGCCGCTATGAAAGCCCTAAGACGCTATTTGCCAGAGATTGATGTGGAGGGAGAGAAGATTTCTCCTGATACTTTAGGAATAATTGAGATCACGAATAAAGATTTCAAAGAAGGGATGAAAGAAATAATCCCTACTGCAATGAGAGAATTTTATGTTGAAGTTGCACATGTTAGGTGGAATAATGTTGGTGGATTATATGATGCGAAACAAACACTGTATGACAACCTTATCACTGCCATAAAGGAACCAGGAAGTTTCAGCAAAATGGGAATAGAACCGCCAAGAGGAGCACTATTGTTTGGTCCTCCTGGCTGCGGAAAGACGTTGATCGCAACGTCTTTGGCAACTGAGAGTAATGCTAATATAATAATTGTGCGTGGCCCTGAGATATTATCCAAGTGGGTTGGAGAATCTGAGAAGGCAATACGTGAAATATTCCGAAAGGCAAAATCTTCCTCACCTTGTGTAGTTGTTATTGACGAACTTGATTCTCTTGCTAGGCCTAGAGGTGATGATGATATCTCTGGCAATGAAAGAGTACTTTCGCAGATTCTAACCGAGATGGATGATTCAGGCAGCTCTGATGTAATAGTAATCGGTGTTACTAATAGACCTGACCTTATAGATGTGTCCTTACTTCGTCCTGGAAGGCTAGACTTGATACTGTATATTGGTCCGCCGGAAAATAAAGCACGACTAGAAATTATGCAAATATTGACGTCTTCCATGCCACTTGCAGAAGACGTAAATTTATATGATATCTCACAATCCACAAAAGGATTTAGTGGTGCGGATCTTGTTGCACTATGCAGAGAGGCAGCAATTAATGCTATGCGACGTAAAGCAGATATTGTTTGTAAAGGCGACTTCGCTAAATCATTGCATATGGTAAAACCATCGATAACTAAGGATGTAGAAGACTGGTACGAATCCATAAAGAAGCATGTTACATATGCATTGCCCAAACCCATAGACAAAGTATTTTATGGATGAAAAAGAGTTGATATAACGTTATCACCATGTAGTTATTAGTATATACAATGAAGTACCCTTTACGCAACCTTGTTTATGAGAAAGTAAAGCAAGCAGGTAACATAACAGATTCGGATTTGGTAAATGCATTGAGTAAAGATGCTATATCTTTGAATGAGGCGGACTTAAACAAGATTTTACTCGATCTGGAAATATATGGCTTGATTAGGGTCTCATGGGTTACAAAAGATAAACGAAGGATTGAAACTGCGGTAAACTCAAGGTCTTTATAAAAACATCGTATTATGATTTTTCATAGAATAAAATTGTCTGCCATAATTTTCGGCTAAATGACGAGAGATGAAATTGTTCGGTGGACAAACGGAATAGAAAATGTCACTAATGATACGAAATTCCATAAGCAATTAACTATCAACATAGTCTTGATAGTTTTCGTATCAGATAGGACTTCTTCCAGGATACGCATAGTTACTGTGGTTTGCTAATCCACGTAGGAGAAATAAATATACTAACTGTACCTCTTTCGTCTTCATCTGAGGTTGTTCTCGACAGGGAAGGGCGTTGCAATTATCAATGGTGTATATCTGCTCCACATGATTTCTATGTGTGGTTGTTATACGTATTTGAATGATATGTTGTACCCTCACACTGGAGTGTCAAACCGTTAACCTTTGTTTGTTCGTTTGTATTTCTCGCCCCGCGTGCGAGAAATTCTATGTGAGCTGCACCATTTTTCGTGGAATCACTAAAACTATTTACTTTAAGATATCCTGTCATTTCTACATTCTTCCAGTCATTAGGTGATTGCATGTATCCTTTTGCTGCCAAATCTTGTTGATTAAGGGTTGTAATCAAGTCTGGACGCCATCCAGAGGAAGTGAGTGCACCATATCGTACCTGACTGCTTTTTACCTTCCAACTACCATCGCTATTTCTTTGAATAAATGTTGTGTGGGGTCCATCTCCTATTCCTGCTCTAGCATCATGATTAGGATCATTTGTATTAAAATACCACTGTTCGCCTCCTTTCTTAGTTAGATATAATTCCCTTATTCCAAATCTGTCTACTGATAAACCAATAATAATACGTGGACGCTGTGGCCTATTGTAGGCATAGTAATAAATTTCTGTAGCAACAACAATAGTGATAATACCGATAATTATAATTATAAAGAGAGATCTTGTTTTAACTTCCAATCCAATCTTAATCTTTTTGATTCTTATTATCATTATTGTGTTTTTGGACTTGTTTATCTATTGTCAATATTTTTTCAATGTTATGAACCTTACCCAAGAAGATATATATACAATTCAGAAAAGATTGGAAAGATTATGAAAGACTGGCGCTGTACTGCCTATAGCCTATATAAAAATTAACTCACTACTTCATCACAACCTCAATGTGTTTTACCACATAATTGACAAAAGTATTCATTACATGTTACACATTGAATAAGACAACTTGTTTTCTTGTCGAGTTGTACTATAGCAAAATCATGTTCATGTATTAACTTGCCTTGTACAGCAGCAGCTGCTGCTATCATTTTGATTTTACTGGTCGTTTTTCGAGTTGGTAGCACTTCTTGTGTTATACTGTTGCATGGCTTTGATACAACCATCATAATAAGTATCTTATTTCTTTGATAGATTAAGCAGCCTCATCGATATATATGATAAATCATACGTTGTTTATATTAAGCTTCTTTGTTATTACCAGTAGTAAAATATGGTTATCATATTTTGTTAACCTTGCACATGTATCTCATATATGCGCCGAATAAAAGTAAGAAAGTGAGGCCACACGTAACTACTTGGTTCAATGAATAGAGTATCAAAGCACAGAACAGATCAGATCTTGGCTGGATTAACTGACGCTTGTTTGACTTGAACAAAAAGAACACTGGCAGAAAATCTATATAATCTAAAAAATTATGAAGGATAGATGCTGTTTTTACTAATAACAGTCTCTTTGCAATTGAGGGATCTAGTCTCTCAAATCATGTTGGAAAATCGAAAATAGATATCTAATATAGATAGACACCCGTCTACAAATATCTGCGTCTATACCTTGCCACAATATTGTCTTGATTGAGCAGGACTAACTGTTGTTCCTTCTTCTTTCTTCTCAATTGCTCAAGCATCAAGCCAGCAAGATTTCTAGTTCTTTCAAGATAATTGAATAATATAATACAAGAGGATGTTGTTGTTAGCCCTTTCAGAAATTTCCTGATTGTTCTGAAGATTCTCTGTAATATCATATCTCGGATCTCTGATAACCCTCGTAATTGCTCTATAGTTGATTTTGAATCACTTCTAATTTCTATAGTAATCTTTTGCTGCTGTTCTTTTTTTTGGTGCCGCATGTTTTTGTTTTTGACGGAATTTTTGATCTTTCTAAAATGAATACAATTGTCTGCTATTGCAAAATATATTGCTAACATCTCCATTCTCTGGACCCCAAACTTGTCATTTTTTACAACAGGACGGAGCATCCTAATCCCACTTGTCATGTTATAGTGATTATACCACGCAACATATCCAGATGGCGAGCCATCCACATCTATCATGATGTTCGACAGATACAATACATATTGTATTTACTGCTATAAGTCATTGTCCTATATAGAACAACGTCCAACACTTTGTGATCATGTTGAGACAGAGTCTATTAACAGCTAAATAGATCTATAAATAAAAGACTACAAAATAAATACTATTCATGTGCTCTTCCTTAGTAATGTTATAAAAGTAATCAGCATTAGCAAGAAATTAAAGACTTGTCGTGAATTTGATAGTGGTAGTAGTGCTAGCAGCCGTGGTGGTATCCATTATGGCAGAGTAGTAGCAGAGTTAGCAACAGAAGAGTTAATACCCCGCTCCTTTCACAGCACCATCCTAACTGCCTTTTATTTTGAATATATAGATTTAGCAACAATTAAAATTATCATAAAGAATAAGGTTCATTTGTATAATATCCAGCGGAAACACATCTACAACAATCCATATCCATGATTGCTAAATCCAAACATTCTGATAAGTAGCAAAAAAAGTCCATAGTTGGCATGATTAACCTTGGAAACCCAAGGATTTTTGTTACCTATGGCGAGGAGAGATATTTTGCTCCTTATCTAATTTTATTATCCGAAAGTCTACATATAGGGATTGTCGAATGTGATCTCATAGACATTGATATTCTATAGCAAGATCAGGCGTTGTTGATGTTCTATATTGGGTAACCTTTTTTCTTTGTTGGATGTAACGTAAAATACACCAATTTCGCCCACAGGTCAACCTTGTTAGAAACCCCGGTAGCAATTAAGCTAGTGAGAGGTAATGCTATGAGGCCACACTAACAACTTTTTCCTAACTCCTGTTTTCACTTGTCAGGGTGATTGTTATTATCATATTAGCAATCAGACCAGTCTACTACTATTACTGTTCCCGAATTTGCTAGAGAAATGAAATATCTACATGATAATGGATTTAAGGTATTGATTCTAAATC
>JAFAQB010000272.1 GCA_019246625.1 Nitrososphaeraceae archaeon | reverse complement strand
GACAAATTGGCTAAACATTTGCGAATTGTCATATGAAGTACCATTAGTTCTAACATGATGCATGCTCCACTCTCCAATAGAATATCTATTTGCATTAAGATACATCAGGTTAGAATGCCCATTTATGGCAAAATCATAGTATTTAGCTATTGTATTTATTACAGTTTGATTATTTGATGCCACATTTTTAGGAACTGCAAAGACTCTCGTATTAATGGCATGGTCTAAAAGACATTGTTTTGATTGACCTACTTCATATTCTGTTTTGTTAGCAGATAAATGATTTAGATCTATATCGCCCCTAGCTTTAGTTCCATAATCTACAGTTTTGGAGCCGATTACATGACCTTCTTTATACAGCTGTACCAACTCCTGCCATGTGATCTTTGAATTTGTGGTTCCTACCTTATTGCAAGTTACAAAGAAGTTTGCTTTAAAACCGTATTTGTCTAAAATTGGTTTGGCATAAATGTATTGACTTTTGTATCCATCACCGAAAGTTATAATGACTACTTTATCATTGTTATTATTATTAGCACCGGTATTACTATTATTATCATTGTAAGCATAGGAGTTGTTGATTCCTTGTTGGTCTTTTGCTTCATACGGAGATAATGATGATGACTCAGACGATGGTGTTCTTAATGATTTCTTTTTCTTGGCGTGGGCTAATGACATGTCATTAGAAGACGGAGCGATAAATAAAGAAGATGATAATACTAATATCAACAACAGCACAATTGCAAAGTTAGTAGCAATAATACGATAATCAATACTGTTACTTTTCAACTAAAATTACTCTAGTTATAGTGAAATAATAGTATTTGAAGATAACTTAACCAAGTTCTGCAGATCTATGACAATAACAACATCAACAAATTCATGTATGAATTGTCGACTGATTCCATGACGAGGAAATTCGAGAACGTAACAGGTTATATCATAGGGATGATATAAGCTTACACCTGAATAAACAATGATAAACTTTAATCCAATGTCTCAAATGTCTATAAAAATACCTTAGAGTGATAAAGTCACGTACTCCCAAGATAATACTTTTGCAGCTAGAGATTTGCTAAAAACTATACCGTAATAATATTTGACAATAGAGGTCTTCGTTCATATTCTTATCATCTTGACTTATGCCGCCTCTCGCGCATGTTTGCTTCTTTCGTATTTGCAATGGCATAAACGCTATTTCTCGAATATGTATTGTTGATATTGCGACGTTATCCCTTCCTAATGACAAATAAACATAGTGTAATCACGCTAGAAAAAGTACGAACACAAACACAAAATAACAAGAACTCCATGGCTCGATGGGATATAGACTAGCAGATGATAGTGCAAATGTCACGACCTTAAATATACAAAACATTTTTTATCACGGTTTCTCCTTGTTGACTTGTCTACAAATGATAAAAAGATGATGCTGGATAACAATCATCTTCATATTATTATTCTAGTGGTGCCACAGGTATGTCAACTACCCGATATATCCGGTCGAGAATATACATATTATATTATTTGATAAATCTTTATCCAATTGCTACTGTATTATAATAAGAGGTATTTTAGTTGCAATACTATATTGGCTGCTCTGGATGGAGTTATTCAGCTTGGCAAGGACCATTCTATCCTTCCAATTTAGATTATTCTCCTTCTGATTGGCTAAAGTTCTATGCTTCCGTCTTTAACTATGTAGAAATTGATTCTTCATTTTATAAAACTCCTAACGTTTTCACAGTTAAGAGTTGGTTCAACAAGACACCTGAGAACTTTAAGTTCACAGCCAAGTTTCCAAAAGTCATCACTCATGATAAACGTCTAAAGGATGTTAGCAAAGAGCTACAATATTTCATTCAATCTATGCTACCACTTAAGGAAAAGACTCTGGCATTACTTTTACAATTACCTCCATCATTAAAGGTAATTGAAGGGATAGAGAATCTGAGAGAACATATAGTACATGAACTCGATGATAGGTTCAGATATGCAGTAGAGGTTAGAGACAGGTCTTGGTTTCAGGATTTAGCATACAACTTCTTTGCTGACAATAACCTATGTATGGTATGGAGCCAACTTGCAGAGCTAAGGACACCTCCGATAGCTACTACTGATTTTCTATATCTTAGATTTATTGGTGATAGAACTATTGACGAGAAGAACTTTGGAAAGATACAAAAAGATAGAGTTATAGAAATGAAGAAATGGGCAATAAAAGCCAAAAGAACAATTAAGGAAGAAGAGAGAGGAAGAAGAAAAAATATCAATCTTGCAATAGTGTCTGCTAATAATCACTATGCTGGTTTTGGTCCAGGAACTGCCAATATATTCAGAAAGTTGGTAGGCTTGCCAGAAGCCGAGTGGAGTAAGTACGATAAGGACAATAAGGAGGAAGAGGACAAAACACACTTACATAGTAGTAGTAGTAGT
>JAFAQB010000271.1 GCA_019246625.1 Nitrososphaeraceae archaeon | reverse complement strand
AGTTAGTAACGTCTATCTGCAATCAATATTATTTGGTTAATCATTGAAACAATTATGTTGTCTACTTTCTTTAACACATCGAAAGACCTTCTGTATGTTTTGCCGGATCCGTTAGAACTACATAATTACAATCTTGAAATTCTATGTTTGATTGCTTTAGTAATTATTCTAACTGCATCATTTCCTTTCTTTGCCTTTACAAATAATGAACGTCCAAGTAACTCCATATGGAGATTCTTATCTGAAGTCAAAATAAGAGCCGGAATGCCGGCATAGGAATTAAATACTTTGATTACATCATTATCAGAAGTCCCTGTAGGGATTATATCAACATAACAATTCATTTCTGGACCTGTTATATTTTGTATTAACTCTAAAATATGCAATTTTCCTATTTGGCGTCTTACTGATTCATCTATCACTATTACTGCGGTGCTCTCCTCAAGGATAGGTATTGTTAGTGTTGAAGCAATATTATTATATGAATCCCATTTTTGAATATTGCTTTTATGAGATGATGAAGTGGACTGCTTGGGCTTTTGGCTATTATTTTTACCTATGTCATAGTGAAAACATGAAAGAAAATCTCTACAATAGTAGCAGAAACCACATTCTTGGCATAAGGGTTTTGATAGTGTTGGTAGAAATTCAGAATAGCAGTTGAAACACTTCATATATTCTTACATCTTCTTTTAGAAATACCTAAACAACAATTTATTGTTAACCTATATAGTATCGGAAGCATTGGAAAACCAGGAAAATTGAATAATAATATATGTTGGGTTGACGTTAGCTCTTTTCTTATCATTTATTTGAGATCTATTACCATTCTTATAACTCCAAAATAATCGGTTTTCTTATCTATGTTGTAAGTAACTACAAACTTATCCATCTATGCAAAATCTACGAACTATACCATAAAGTACAAGGCGAATACAAGTAGGAAAATATGAAAGCCGGTAGCAATGTTCCTTCCGTTGCAGCTCGTACTATGGTGACTCTAGTAGCAGTAGTTTTTAATCTACCCATAGATAGGACTCATGTCAGTCCGATATGCAGCTTCAGACAAATTAGTTAAAGTTCCAAGTATTCGATGTATAAGTTAGTGAACACTTGATTGTTCTAATACACATCGAATTTTATGTATGCATAGATCTCTTATAGTCAGCTGGTTTACATAAGATTCAACCAAAAATCCTTTCCTGCTACTACAAGCTTGATTTCATAATTATTTCTTTAATTCTAAGGCACAAATCACAATGTTCTGGACATGAATCGTGGATACATACTATTCTCATAGAATCGCAATTAAAACACCAAAGCTCCTTAGGAGTACTAGATATTGATGACATGATAGCTGTGTGTTAAGCTTTCTTATTTAATAGCAATTGTGAAAATAATGAAGGTAAGATCCTTCAATATTTTCATTTCACAATTAACAGTGCCTACATCTTACTTTGCAATGAAGTTCGACTACTTGGATTGAACGTAACTGAGAGCGATATTGCAAATGGCTCCAGGTGAATTGGAGGTGATTATAATGCAAAAAGGGATCCAAATTGGGGCTACTATTAGAAGAAAATTGGCCTGACTCATGTTATGTTGCTCTAAAAAGTAAAAATCTTTATTTCATATGACTAGAAAAAAGTATTTAGGATTAATTAATTCGCTTGAATAAAGATACAGGAGAAACCCAGTTATGACAGATCAATCGCCAAAGACAAATTCCCAGCAGTCATCGAGCGACATGTCATCAACATCATCATCATCATTCAAACCTGATGCAAAGCAATCCATATTTCATGCCCTTAAATAATTACAGGATGCTCTTATTATAAACACTGATTAATGAAATAGTTCTTAAAGCAAGTCATAGTAAGTAATGTAAGGATCAACATGTCCTGTAAGCGTTCAGTTGAAGACTTATTGAAGTTGTCCATTAAATAAACCAAGTAATTTAATTCTAATAGTAAAATCATGGAAAATTTTAACTATTGTATTGTTTATTGCATTTTTCTTAAGTCTGATAGATATTTTATTCAAACCGATTAAAGGTCAGAGCCATTGATAAGAATGAGAACATAAAGCAATGAACTAGAATTACGGAACATTGACACAATAATCCTTGTGTTATTTTTTGGCTATCCCAATACACCTATCGGAGTTTGTGGTTCTAAACACACATCATTTATGAAGGTTATACCTTTTCAAAATTATCTTGTAACTTCAAAGCTAGAATTTGTTTGGTCTTCAATGACGGGTTGGAATAATATTGCATAAATGGTTACTGCTGATATATAGTTGCCTGGATGATTAAACCTATATGACATAGACTCGACACCTGATGTGGAATGACGTGATACTCCAGTAGTGTACAGGATCTTTCCATTTGAATCACTAATCGTAAATCTATAGTCAATATGTTCTTGATTTTCATGACTGTTTGCTTTTATGAAAGTTATTACAAAATGTGTTAGTTCGCCCACTTTTGGTTTTGATGGATAGCGTGTCACTTGAATGTCTACATTATTTTTCAAGTGGGAAGCAACAACGTTAGAGATATCGTTTGTGACGACTATAACTCCGTATTTGTTGGGAAAATCTGGAGATGAAAAACGATATGTCCCGGGAGAATAAAATATATAAGAAAATGAATTTTTTGGTTTTATGATTCCAGAGTCTACTACACGGTTGCCATTTACTGCTGTTGTTATTACTATTCTATGACCCACATTGTCGTTATTTAGCCAGACTAATTGAGTATTTCTTTTTAAAGGATAGAACATTGTATCGAACAATACCTGTCCACCAGTATCAGTTGCTCCAGAAAGTATAGTTATTACTTGATTTGCGAATGCTATGTTGTTCATGTTAGGTAAAATAATAGAAATAAGAAAAACTGCTATGGTAACAGTTATTCTCCTAAGCATGTGTGTTAAAAGTTGTTCTTCCTGTATTTATTATTATAAGAAATTATAGCTTAGATTTGGCTTTCCAATGCTGTTATGACCCTATCTATAGTAGTATTAGACCTCTTATCATGGACAGATGATGATTAGATGAGCAAATGCAAATGGCAATAACCGTAACCATAAAATACCAGCCTTATAATTAAGTTAGAATCTATCGTAATATTCAAAAGATGATGACAATGCCTTGGTTATTACAATAACAGCCTTTATAGATGTGAACTGATTAGCGGTTTTTCAAAAAAATAAAGATTGAATGAATATTTGTATTTTCTTTCTTTCTATATTATCTTGTTATCACTTTGTCAGCTGTTTTGGTGTAGCATCCGCAGTATATGTTACTACGAATTTTTCTCCACCCAATGTATGGAATGCAACTGCATTTCCTGCAAAGGGCATAGAACCAGAAGCTACAGGCGTTCCACTAGGTGTCTTTACCAAGCTTATTGCCACGTTGCCCTTTCCAAATGGAGCTATCAATGGTTGGCCATGAGCTGCATCTGCAGTTACACTTGAATTATACGTATGCAATACTACTACTTCTACTGGTTTGCTTGCAGTCCATGTTACAGTACCAACCCACACTTTTCCATCACTTCTTGGAGGGAGTGCCATTACTAACTGGTGAGCAGAATGACCTGGCAGAGGATCTGTATTTGATACTCCTGTCTTTTGAATATCCACGGGGCCGCTCATATTCGCAGCAGATGCAGCTGGAGATTGCATGGAAGCAGAAGAAGATGCTGGCTTTGCTGCAGTTGAAGTAGCGTTTCCTGCAGCAGTAGCGTTTCCTGCAGCAGTAGATTTTCCTCCGGTGCTGTTTGTCTGAGCATAAACTTTTGTTGCTGCTGAGAAGAAGGTTGCAGATACCATTATAGTTGCAATAGCTGCTATGGTAGCTACTATTCCAATTGTTTTGTTATTTTGTGACATAGGTTATTGAATAAAGGATCACTTAGTATAAAAAGAGTAATATTGTGCTACTAGCTTTTCTATGTGTAATCGACTTAATTATACTGAAGTAACATTATTGAATTGCTGCATTTACCTTCTTTAGGAAATATTCTTGTTCTACTGGCTTTCTGATAACATCATCCAATTTTACATCTGGCAATATACTTACCATCTCCTCTGAAGCATCAAGAGCAGATAAGAAAAGAATTTTAACGTTTGGATTTATTGTTTTTAACCTATAATATAGCTGAAGTCCGTTAAGACCAGGCATCCTAATATCCATTATTACTAAATCATAGTATGAAGAGTTGATTTGTGCAAAGTGTTGTAATGCACTTTGAGGATTAGTGAATTCCTCTACATTATAACTCTCCGCAGACAAGAACGTTTTGTAAGTTAAGAGCATGTCTGGCTCATCGTCTATGAGCATTATATTATGAGGGTGGTTTTGTTGTTCTTTTTTCTGATCATGTTGATAATATTGAATGTGGTTATCATAATTAGCAGCATTTCTCTTAGAAAATTCATTGCTTGTTTTAACATTAACCGACTTCCGATGTATTTGATTTGGAAGAGTTTTTAATTTAGGGTTTTCTTCATTTAGAATTTGTTTATATAGATTTAGGACATTGCTATCATACTTGTTACTTTTCTTTCTCATTACTACTAAATATACTGGATATTGATGCTTGAAACCGGTGATTGAATATTGTCCTGCGGTTTTAAAGTCAAAACTGCTGCAATCAATGTGATGATCGTCAGAAAAGAAAGACGATGACTTTTTTACGATGTGGTAAAGATCACCACCTATTACCATACCATTTTGAGGTGCCATGGAATTTATCTTTGCACAGATGTTCATTGTAGTACCAAACAGGTCCTCAGTATTTGGAGAGGACATTGACCTAGCCGTCTCTACCCTCCCATAATCAGCGCTAATTCTGTAATAAAGAGGAAGTAATTCTTTTTCTTCTTCTTCTCTTAGCTTTTCATTTATAATATCGCTGGCTGCTATCATTGTAATTCCACACTCTACAACATCTCTGAAAGCAGACTTGTTGGTAGAATCGGATGTTTTTGGAAAATAATACAAAAGGCTCGTGTTTGTATTCTTTATTATCGTTGCGCCAAAATTTCTGGCTATTGCAGCCATTGTGTTAATAAATATCGAATAATATCTTCTAATTTTCCCTGCATCCTTAATTTCAAATGTAATCTCCTTATACTCCACCATACTAACAAAACATACACAGTAATTTTGTGATTTTCCAGAAAATGATATCTCCTGCTCTTCTTCCTTTTCCGGTCCTACCAAGATGACATTTAGAATCAGTATCAGATATTATTATTTTGATCTAAGCTGTATTTCTGATTTGTTAAAAGTAATTATGATTAGAACCCTTTTGCAAAGGACTTAGTTCTTTGGTTATTACATTTCCTTGCTTTGAATTCATTGACCATCTCACCTTTAATACATATTCTGGAAGACCATATAAGTAATTGCAGGATGGCATGCATATGGATTCCATTTCTTTGTCTTGTGTAATGATTCTAACTTTTTTTGTTCATTTTAATCTGTAATAGAACCGCTTTCAATTAGGCAAATTATTCTCTTTCGCAACTGTCTCATTACAGTCCATAAAAAATCCGGTGTTATTGCCAAATTAGTCTAGCATTAGGTTCATTTTTAAAAGGGTGTTCGTTTAACCAGTCTCTTATTTATGGAAAAGAACAAGTCAGAAGGATAGGACCTGTACCAGTCTTTGCTTCGTGTGGAATTTCACCTTCACCGAAGCTCCATTATTTTTCATAAATTTATGAAAATCTCTGGTAAGATCTGCGTTTGTTTGATTGGGTATAAACTTTTCAATATTTTTAATGGTGCTGTTAAGTTAAGAAACTTTAGATTACATCATCCTTTCTGAAGCAGTAGAGATCTATAGTAAGAATGTTATTGGTGTAGTGTAAACGATTGCTTTAGTTGTTCTATCACGATATTCGACTACTTTTCTTATTTCTTAGTAGATGCTATGCCATATTTTAGCATACGAACACTGTGTTGGCTATAGGAATAGCATTAGAACATGTGACGTTAATGGTAAATGCATTGAACAGCATGGTTTTAACCGTCAGCTCTGGGATAACCTAGGTGCTAAACCTCTGGCGGTTAAAGGCGCTAGACCTATATCGCTTAAGACTAAGGCTAGGATTAGGTCAGATAGCAAATCCATTGAACAGCAGGGTTTTATCTGTGAATTCTTGGGTAAGCTTGGGTGCTAGAGCACTAGCGCCCAAGTCTGAGATGTTTATAGAAATAGGCGCTACAACCCTAGCGCCTAAGCCCAAGAGACTTTTGTACAGCATTGGCAGTCTTGAGGCTTTCCTTTATCTACAATAGTAGATGATGCTTTGATGCCGACTGGAAATGATGGAATTGGGACTATTGTCGTCTTATCTTCAAACAAGTAAAGCATATACTAGCTTAATACGCATAGTAGCAATTGAATCATGTTTAATACCGTTTGCTCCTCTCCCTCCCATTATAGTATCTCATATATTATTAGTGAATTTTGCAAATACATTTTACTATATGTCAACAACAATTCAAGCGGAAGCATCAAAACCGCAAACAAAAAAGATGCAAGAATGTAGAAGGTGTAAAGCAGCAGGATTTCCTAACCAGCTAATAGGCTTTGAAAAGGTCGGGGACGATCCTATATCAGGAAAGATAACCTGGAAATTAGTCAATGAGAACGGTGAAGAGCATAAACACAAAAGCAATCAAAATGATGATGATAAGCTTGTCTTTAAACATAGACGAGTAGTAGATATATCAGCCGTGACTGATGTGGAGGAAGCAAGGAAGCTACTTGCATTAGGTTGGGAATACAAAACATCCTACCCTGCAACGATTGCAAACATACCGCACTATATACTGGTAAAGAGAGAATAATAACTAGAATTATAGAAGGCACATTATTTTATTTCCTATTAGAGTGTGCGCATTATAGAAGAAATTTGAGTATGGTGTGGAGTAGATTTCTTAGCATCATTGTGGAACAAATTTGTTGATAGCTAACTGGAATATCTGAAAACAAAAGGAAGGAAAGAGGTGATATAAATTAAAGAATTTTCTTAGACAGTTATTTGGAATAACAAGAAAAATACCTGCAACGGAGAAATTAACAAGACCAAACCACAAAAGTGTTGTTGCTACTGCTATTGATTCTGAACAAGAACAAGCAGCAGACAATTTCTTTGAGTATATTATGATGTCAAAAGGCTTCTTAAAATGTCAATAAAGGCAGACGAACCTGTGCATATACTTTTGGTTGGACCGCCAGCTTCAGCAAAGACAATGTTTATTAAATCTCTGATGAATCTCAATAGTTCTTACTTTACAGACGGTGGCAATAGTACAGGAATGCTAGAGTATATTTTCGATAATAAACCCAAATATCTTCTGATAGATGAAATTGACAGAATGCCAACTAAAGACCAGACATTTTTGTTGAACTTGATGGAGACAGGAATAGTTTCGCAAACCAAACACGGAAAGAGTAGAACTGAAGTGTTGAAAACATGGGTGATTGCCAGCAGTAATAATATAATTAACATTATACCTCCATCGAAATCTAGGTTCTTCATAATAGAGTTAGAACCATACAGTTATGAGCAATTCTGTCAAATCACTGTGAGCTTACTGATAAACTAACACAAATTTAAGGAGGAAATAGCTAAAGCTACAGCGTATACGGTTTGGAATAGAATGAGGTCTAGGAATATTAGAGATTGTGTAAGAATTGGGAGAATGGCAAAATCAATAGAAGACATCAATTTTATAGTTGACACTCTTCGAAGATATGATTACCTTCATAGCAACTTATGATGTATAATTGTGGGCTCGTTACAATACGCCTTGCAAGCCAATTCAAATGCATCTAGAGATTATTTGATTCTCGCCTTATCTATAATCATTTAGACAAAGTGACTTTGTCAGTATGCGATTGTTTGATTTCTTGCTCTTCTGGTATAGTCATAACAGTTATCATTAGTACTTGACATGTGTTTAACTTGTGCAGTTACTGTTAGATAGAACCCACTTAGCTAGCTTTTGTTGCCATGACCAATACCATGAATTCGTTTTTAACCTAATACAGTGCCGTTTATTAGCAGTGAATATTGATTAAAGAATGAAGTTGCTGAACGAAATTAACAAATCTCTTATTAATTGTTGCTGATATAGTAGGTTGGAATACTTTTATCATACCAATACCAGCCGAGTCTACCTTTATCTTAAATCGGATCTGCATAAATATAATAACCAAAGGCCTATATCCTAGATAAAAAGTCATATTTCTTCTTCTTCTTCTTGTTGATACCGCTCTCTAGATTCTAGCCTTTTCTTTTTGATATAATCAACGTCAATCTCTACATATACAATTTCTTGCTTTACAGAGTTAACTCTGATCTTTAGCGGTATTGCTGTACCTTGAAGATCGAATACATACGTTCTACTCCATTCTTCTTCTTGTTGTTTGATTTGCTCTAGATAGTTTACCCTTTCCCGTAAAGCTTGAATCTCGTGCTTCATTTGATAGTTTTGCTTTTTTACTAGATCTTCTTTTTTACTTGATTTTTCTAGAGTCTGAATAAGCTTGTATTCTTCTTTTTTTCCTAGTGGATGAGAACTTGATTTAGAAGCGAAGGTAGTATTACCATTACTATCTGTAATTATATTATCATAGGTTACAGATGCGGCAGTCAAGTATTGTTCTTCTTGTTCTTGCTGTTCTTGTTTTAGGCGCTCCTCTTCAAATATTAATTCATAAGCTTGATTTATACTCATCTCACCTGTTCTTAACTTTTGCATAATTTCATCTTCTTCTGGTATGCATTGTAATATTTTCTCAACTTTTCTGACAGTATCACGTGATACACCTGCTATCTCTCCTATCTGCTCATCCACTCTGCCACCAGCTTTACCATTGCTACTATTACTACCAGAAGCACCAGCACTATTATTATTACTACTACTTTTATCGACCGTCAGATTTCTGTCGGTCGGTAAATAAGAAGAAGAATTCTGTTTAAGGTTAGATTGGCTGTTCTTCCAAGCGATTTCTTCTTTGATTGACTTTGACTTTAATGCTAATTTGACTCTCTGGAAGTTGTTTAGCTGTCTTCTCTTTATGTTGCAGTCAATTACAAACAACTTTTCATAAAATTCATTCTTGAATTCTTTAACATTGTAATTTGGCTTAATTCCTAATTCTTGGCAGACTTTGTATCTATGGTGTCCGTCCAATAATACACCATCTTGATTTACTATTAATGGAATCCATAGCCCATCTTGTTTTATAGACTTTTTTAACATTCGTATTCTTCTCTTGTTAGCTCTGGGACTAGACTGGCATATTTGTTATTAATTCTAATTTCAAAGTTGATTATATTATCATCACATCCTTCTTTGGTTGTTGTCCTTCTTCTTCCATTAATAGCTGTAGTAGAATCTCCATCTAGAGAGTGAGATGGTTTATAGTAGCAATGTTCCCTTTCAGTATCTTCTCTGGTTATTCCAAGCACCTTTACTAGATCATGCTCCTTTGCTTCTGTCTCTTTTTGTTTTTCTATTTGACGTTCTACCATGAGGAACATATAACAAATAATAAATAAAATTAAATAAAATTAAATAAAATTGGCT
>JAFAQB010000025.1 GCA_019246625.1 Nitrososphaeraceae archaeon | reverse complement strand
CCTCTAGTTGACTCGTTTATTGTAACGAATGTCTTGACAGTAATAGTTCATGAAAAAAATAACAAAAGCTAATGAAAAAGTTTGGAGAAAATTTAAGGAGACTACGAACCTTGTACGTACCTTGGGGATCATAGAAAAATTCTTCCTTTTATTGAGGCAAGAGAGAGCACGTTCAACAGCTAGGGATAACGTCGGATGCAGGATGGAGAAAATATTGTATGTCTGGTGAGAAGCCAGATTATATATACCAAGTGAGCCACGGCTAGCTTATAAGGACAAGGGTTGGAAAGACTTGGCGATTGGCTATAGTCTATCCTTCATCTTCTCTGACTGCAAGTGCCCATGGATGTTGTGAAATATATTCTTTAGGCCATGAGATACCATCAAGCATTTTCCACGAATCGCCTGAATCACTAGAGCAAAATATCCCACGGTTGTTGATAGCATAGAATTCTCCTGCAACCTTTGGATTTGCTGCAATGATGGAAATAATTGTTCCACTTGGCTCAGGAAGACCATTTGTAATTGGTTTCCACTCTTGATTATTCCCATCATGCTCCCATTCCAAGCACCTTCTATACACTAACGACTCGGCAGCTTCAATAGAATGTGCCTGCCAGGCAGAATGCGATGCAGATACAATAATATTTTGAGGATCTCCTGAATCAACAGCAAGACCAGCCAGATAGTGATGCTCAAGTCCTGTTGTAGGACTCTTCCATGACTCTCCGTAATCAAAGCTTTCAAAATAGCCATCACCTGCAGAGGAATATAGCCGCTTCGGCATCTTTTGGTGAGTAGCCATAGTATGAGTATCATATGGTCCTCCTTCCACTCTGTCTATCCAGGTTCTGCCTCTATCATGACTTTGGACTAGTGCTCCTGCCTCAATGGCAGCAAAAACATAATCAGGATTAGTTTTATCTGGTTCAATCCAACGTACATGAGAAGTCCATGGTCTTGGAGGAAAGCTCCATGATGTTGAAGACTTCAAATTGTTAAGAGCACTCATTTTTTCCCAAGATTCACCTCCATCGTCAGATCTATACAGGGCAGTAGGCTCAGTTCCCACATATACTGTATTGAATCCATTATTCTCTCTTTTTTTTAGATGACGGCTAACTGAAACTGACATCACATCTTTGCTAGATATACTGGACTTCCCAATGTTGTACCAAGTTTGCCCACCATCATCTGTCTTCCACAATCCATCACCAAATGTCCCGCAGTACGCACGGTTTGTATTGCCAGGATCAAATGCTAAGCATTGTGGAGAGGTACCTTTCAAAGACTCATCCATTTTCCATCCCTTATTTGAGGACTCAAGAATTAGAAGTGAGCCCTGCATTGCTGCTACAAGTTTAGTCATTGGTAGTAGTAAGATGGACTATATTGTTATTAATCGGAACGAGTATCTTTTCGAGGTGTTGTTATTTTTTAGAATCGTCACCTTCTACGTCATCTTCTTTTTTCTTAAAAGCAAACCACTCTTTAGAATCTTTGTAATCATCCTTTGCAAGACGTTCACCTAATCCTGATAAAATACCTGTGATAAGTGGTTGTTTTTTGTATAAGGAAGATAGACCAAGCAAAGCACCAATCCCTCCATGATGGACTCTTCTATTAAATATGTATACCTTGGAGGGATTTTCTTTTGAATTCCAGTATGATGTCAAAACGTCACCTATTGCAGATCCCAATTTGAATGATTCATTTTTAATGTTTTTATCGTCTGACTTATTGAACATTTTAGAGTCAATATTTTTTATTTTTTTAAACATTGATTCCTCTTCTTTCAAATTTTGTTTTATTATATTTATTGCATCCTTTGCATTTAATTTTTCAGATATTTTCAATAACCTTTCGTATTCTAAAATTTCTGCATTTTTTATTATTAGATCTTCTTTTGCTTTCGACAGCTCAATTTCTGTAGGACTCTTGTCAGTACTGTGATCATGACCTCCCTCCCTTCCTGATTCAGCTTGACTGCTAATATTATTCGATATACTGTTATTATTGTTATTGTTATTGTTATTCTGACTCTTTGGAATGAGAGGGATTAGATCCGCCCTTGAATCGGTTGGTTTTCCACCATAATAAGCAATCAGATTTTCCAGCCGACTTTGCTGTTTATGTTCCTGTTTCAGCTGCTCTTGCAACATCTTCTTTAATTCTTGTATGTGTGTCTCTAGTATTCTTTTGTCCAATCGTTCGATTACAGTGTTTTCAGCCGATAAGAGGTCATTTAAAGAATCTATAAAGGTAATTCTATCTGGTATATCTGTCATATTGGAAGGTACTACTAATAAATACAATATTAAACTTAAAACTTTGCCATTATTATAGTTCAGTACTTTTTGTTTGAGATAAAATATCTCTTGAAATATCTATACGTGGTACCCTTATTTTCTTTATCGATACAAATGCGCCGATGATTCCCATTGCCATTCCAGGAACTGTAGTTAAAACGAGTAATAATGGAAGTGTCTTAACAAAGTTCACCATTATATCATTCATTGAATGAAAAGTATAGCTTAATGGTTCTGCAAATGTTATTGGAAGCATAGGATATCCAAAGATATAGAATATTGATCCTATTATTGCACCTGAAATTATA
>JAFAQB010000126.1 GCA_019246625.1 Nitrososphaeraceae archaeon | reverse complement strand
TCTAGCAAGACATTGACAGGTCAGTCACTCGACATTATATTTTTCTTACTTTACATTACAGCCTCGCCAATCTTGTGGAATAGCTATGCCAAAGGCTTCTATACGGAGCGCTTATGGAATAAGATAATCAAAATATATATTAGTAATAGAAAAGAACAAGCATCACGCTATCTATAAAGTTGAAGAGAGAAAAGGTAATATTACATGTCTGACCCTTACCACAAATTTGAAAAACTTTGTAACGACATATTTGCGCTCAGCTCATCTATAAGGTCTGCTATAGTTATTGACAAAATGGGAAAACTTGTAGCAGGAGGGATGAGACAGGGTATAAAATCAATGGAAGATAAAGATGATTCTCAAAAATTGTATGTAGAATTTGCTCTTAGAAGTGTTATGCGTGAGGAGTTTGATAAAGAGTTTGGCAAAACCATTTATAGTTTTTCAGAAAGGGAGAAGATAAAACTTGCATCTTTTCCATTAGACAACAGCCATCACATATTACGAGTTTCAATAGAGAAAGGAGTTGATCATAACAAAATAATCGACCACATACTAAAGATTATCGGTAAACCCATTATAAGATAAGACAAAATAAAAGATTTTTGCTCACATTACTACCGCGTCGCCAGAAGACATTTTCATTTACAGATTCGATATTTGTACCAATGTACTTATTATCCTATTAGTATTTATTTAATATGTAGACATGCAGTCACGTGCCGATCTTATACAGCAAACCATAAGCAGCAAGCCCAAATTATTAATTATAATAACCGTATTGGTAATAGCTATTTTATCAGTACCGGTAATTATTCCACATATTACCCATCCATATATGATTTATCATATTTTCCTACATATAGTAAGTCTAATTTTTGCCCTTTTTTTGAGTGCAGTGTCAATTATTTCATACAGGAGAACTAATAGCACAAGGATTTTGTTCATGACCCTTGGTTTCTTTACGCTAGCAGTAATTGAAACTCTATATCTGTTTCATGCAACTGCAAATATTGAGGATGTAATAATCCCGATAGTGGATATAGAATTATCTCACATTATTCTTTTGATAATGCTGACTTTATTTGGGGTAGGAATACTTAAAGTGAATAAATAAAGATGAAATTTATTGCACAAGTTATTGCCATACTTAATTATGAAGAGTCAAACTACATTTAACGTCCTTGGGTATATAACTCAGCATTATGATGGTTATTGTAGGTTAGAAGTATTTCATACTGCATAACACACAAGATCTGTTACTTGTCGATTGTATATCGAAGCTTTATATGTGATACTTGTTCGAAAATTTGCACAGAATTGATATTTGAGTGATAAACGTGACTATGCTGCGAATAATGAATAAACTTAACTAAATTGTTCCAAGTTTTTATATTCAAAAAGTACATGAAGCCTGCGAGCCTATGAGTAATGATGACCAAGGCAATTCCGACTGGCAGGCTAGATTGAATCGTGCTATCTGACTATCAGGTATGTTTAGGTGATCATGTTTTGCTAGATGGACTTATATTGCACCTGCAACAATTGAGAGTACATCTCAGAAGAAAGCTCGTCTAATGAAAAAGGAAAAAAGATTCTGAACACACGACTATTGTTAACAATTATTTGCAGTTTGCCACTGATGTTATTATTTTTGGTTATCATGGGAGCTAGCTCATCATCTTATAATATTGAAGCCCATGCACATATCTATAGCAATGCAACCCAACTATGGATAGACAAACTAAACAATTTAAAAATCCAATTTTATCATTTACCAGAAAGGCCGTCAATGGATGATTTACTTCAATTAGAATTCAGCATACAGAATCTACAAAATGGCAGCCATTTGAAGAACCTTATTGCAAAAGTAACAGTAACAAATAATCCAATCTACAAGTTCGACAACATAACAATTGCTGATGGCGACTTCACTATAAGGTGTCCATTCCTAGATCCTGGTATTCATCAAGTCATTATTAAGGTAGCTTCAAAGAGTTATTCACTGGCCTTAGCATCATTTAATATCTATGTATCAAATTCGACTGCGGTAAATACTGGAGATATCAAGACAGCTATTGCATGATCAAATTTCTAATTCAAATTTTTAAATTTTGTAATATATACCACTGACATACTAAGAAAGAATTATTAACTTAATCGCATGCAATAATAGTCATATACATATGCTGAGCCGTGAATTCCTCATGTTCTTTGTTTCAATTATTCTTCTTACTAGTGCAATAGTTTTCTCGTCATTCTTTGCATCCAATGAGATAAAGTCAGCCTTTGGAGATGGTTTGACTCAGGAACAACTGACTGCTTCAATGGGAAATAGAAAAGCTGACTTGCTTATCAAAATGATACCACCTGTTGTTACAACGGAGACTTTGCAAAAAGGTCAAAAACCCATTGTTGAATTCAGATTGTTTGACTCAAATACAAACCAATCATTTAGCCATGTAACGTATTATGTTATCGTAGAGAAAGACGGTAAGAGATTACTTTCTGATATGTTCCATGATCATAACGGGGATTTAAGAATTGAGATAAATCCAAGCAATACAAGCAAAGTATCTGTTACTGCACAGCAAGATCCTATCTTAGGTACATGGATTGGAAGTGCTGCGAACCCTATAATTGTATCAGGTCCACTCTTTTTAGATGGAGGATTGTACCACTTTATAGTAAGAATATCGACTGTAGATTCTGATATAACATTACTGCCAGATAATCAAGAGCCTATATACGACAGCTGGTTGAGTATTGGGAATACGGAAAATAAGCAGATAAACCTAGGAGGTAAACAGATTCCAATCAAAATCATATCTTACTATGATAGACTAAATAATTTTGGATTTGACAATAAAAATATGCAGATGCAGTTTGATATGCCCTTCAACTGGAACCTGAGTAGGTTAAATAAAGCTAGTATTTTTGTTCATGAAGAGGTCAATGTACCCAAACCAAATGCATTTACTGCAAAGGGATCTTATGTTGGAAAGGTAAATGGCATAGACATTTCAAAAGATGTGATGCTAGATAACACGAATCCTAGTAAAGATGTGATTCATGTTATGATACCAAAGAACACAGTAATTCAGCTTGCAGATCAGGTGAACAAAAATGGGCAAGCATCTACAGGACTAATGAAATTTACTTTACAACCTGGAATGAGATCAATGTCTTCTAGTTCAAGTTCAATGGGATCTATGTCAATGCCATCAATGGGATCTATGACTTCAGGTAAATAATGGTGCTAGTAGCAAATGAGCTTGTATATTTCGGTATTTCATTCTTGTACTTTAATTGTATCGTTATTATTCATTATGATGGCAATTATTACTGTTAGTGTTAATTTATATTCCCCTAGTCCAGCTCTTGGACAAACTATTTCTGGTAATGGAACCCAATTATGGATAGATCGGGAAAACAATGTCAAAGTACAATTTACATACTTACCACAAACACCTATAATAGATACACCTACTGAATTGAAGTTCAGTGTACAGAATTTACAAACAGGTGCCAATTTGAAGAACCTTGCAGCAAGGGTCGTTATAGTGACTAATAGTAGTGGACAAGAGAGATCCTTCAAATTTACTAATATATCGGCGCCTGATGGTAATTTTTCTGTAAAGTATCTATTTCCTGACTCAGGGGTATATCAAGTGATCTCGAGAACATATTCAAAGGATACTCCTACATTAGCTTCATTCAAGGTAACTGTTCCAATTCAACCACTTGGTATTATCAATACAAATAATATGAATCCATTGATTCTTCCTGCAATACTGGTGGCAGTAATTGGTGCTATAGCTGTAGCAAGTTTTCTAATTATAAAGAGAAGAAAATAAAAAGTTTGATATATTAATGATAATTATAAAGAAAATAAAAAGTATAATTAGCAACGACCTAAAGAAGAAGTAGCTAAACAAGGACAAGCCTATAGGCAGCGTGTATATTCTGAAGCATTCTTTGTTTTTTTATTTATTATTTACATCAGATCTAACTGAATAGAATTAGTGATTGTATACCTAGCAGTCACCATTTTTCCTTCTAAAAACACGTGGTATTAATGTATCTGACTCTAGGTAATTGGTCTTTTTCAATAAAATAATATGAAGTGTGATTAGAAATTATCGATATTATATAAGTTTACAAAACTCTAACCAATATAATATATCAGTTGTACACTACCAGATGCCATAGGCCGCCTTGTATCCAGCTTACTGAATCATTTTCTATCTGATTATTTGCAAAATGACCTGACGCTTCTATCACTTTAGATTGTGGCTGCTGCTGTATTTGTTGTTGTTGTTGTGCTTGTTGTTGTTGTTGTTGTTGTGTTTGTTCTGCGAGTTGAATCCAAAAGGTGACCCAAAACATCAGACTCGATAATCTTGATTGCTATAGGATAATATCTTGTTGCATTGTATCCTAATTTTTTGGCTTTTACTAGCTTTCATTTTTAAGCTTTTTTAAATTAAAAGAGAGTGCCCCATTTGCAAAACCTGATAGTCGTAAAAGCTGTCTATAT
>JAFAQB010000297.1 GCA_019246625.1 Nitrososphaeraceae archaeon | reverse complement strand
AACTATAGATAAAGATAATAAAACAACAAAGTATCTTGACATTGAAATCTATCTATATAGACAGTCAATGACAGATGATTCTGTAGAAGTAGAAGGAACTGCAATCATGGGACCGTTTGGAAATCCTATTGCCAAATATAAAGTCAAGGGGGCTTTAGATTATAGACTACATATGAACGATATCAATTCATCGGTCCTCTTCTTAGAAGGAAGAAAGATTTGAAATATCATTCGTGTTGTTCATTAATCAATACTGTTCGATTGTATTCTGCGAGAAATAACAAATGCACTAGTTTATGACATATTCTATTCATATTGTAAGTATCCTTGTGGTGCTGAAATAGTTAACACAGGATTTTGTCTTAATATGTATTAGAATTAGACTTGTGCAAGATATACGAATAAACATTTGTGGCATTATATCATATCAAAAAATTGCTGGAACTATTCATAGGTGCGAATATTGCACAATTCTGATTATATTTGCATATAGAGACTGCATTATATTCTTCTCTAACATTACAAATCACAGTAATCATATATGTTAAGCAAAGGAGAGTCAAAACCACCCGAAAATAATGGCAATAATGATGGAAACATCAACAATATATTACAGATCAAGAATCTTTCTAAGGCATACCATACTAATGGTGGTCGGAGCAATAATAGTGATTCTCAAGCTAAATACATAGTTTTACATAATATTAACATAGACATTAAAGAGGGAGAATTCGTTACCATAGTAGGACCATCGGGCTGTGGCAAAAGCACATTTCTAAATATAATTGCAGGCATTGACAAAGAGTATAGCAGTGATGCTGAAATAATATTTAATACTGGACGTTTTGATTCCGCAAGTAGCAATAATAATGATGATCGTGATAGCACCCATTACAACCAAGACAAAATCCTGATATTTCAAGAGCCAGCTCTTTTTCCATGGCTTACAGTTATCGAGAATGTGGAATTTGGCTTAAAAGTAGCAAAATTACCAAAGGACAAAAGAAAAGCAATAGCTAAGCACTATATAGAAATGGTTCAGTTATCAAATTTTGCAAATGCGTATATTCATCAATTATCAGGGGGGATGAAACAACGGATTGCAATCGCTAGAGCTTTAGCAATAGATCCAAAAATTTTATTGATGGATGAACCATTTACTGCACTTGATGTAAATACAAGACAGTCGTTACAACGACAATTACTCCAAATTCATCGGGCTACGCACAAGACAATTCTTTTTGTAACACATAACATACATGAGGCCGTGACATTAGGAGATAGGGTTATCCTCTTTTCTAGAAAACTCGCAGGTATAAAGAAACAGTTTACAATTAATCTTCCTCATCCAAGAGATCCTAACCATCCAATCGTAGATGCCATGACAAAGGAGATTATCAATGAATTTAGAGAGTTTGAACTAGAAGGTCTTGAAACCGTGGAAGAATATAATGATAATGGTGATCTAGTGGCAGCTGCCCCAATTAATATTTGAGAAGTTCGAAGTTATGGTTTAAGAAATTTGTGAAACATCAAGTGCAATTACAACAAGAACAACAAGAACAAGAACAACAAGAACAAGAACAACAAGAACAAGAACAACAAGAACAAGAACTACAGAATAAGCGTAAAAAAGGAGAACAATTGCGTGATCAAAAAAGAAATAAGAGAGGAAGAATACTTCTTGTTGACGATGAGCTGGATAGCTGTTTGGTTTATCAACTTGTATTGGAGGATGCTGGTTTCACTGCATATCATATATAGACTCAGTTAAAGCTCTCCAAGAATTCAAACCATACGTTTATGATTTGATTTTACTTGATATCAAAATGCCTATACTAAATGGATTTGAGCTTTGCAAGAAAATAATAGAAGTCGACAGTAATATACAGATAATTTTCATAACATCTTTACCAGAGCATTTTAGAAACGTACGACACCAACAACCATATCCCCAACCCATGAATGCTGCTACATACATTCAAAAACCAGTTGAAAACGAAGAGATAGTAAAGTCAGTAACTCAAATACTAGGAACAGGAAATACAGATTAGGGATTTATGGATAGATATATTATAACACAACGAATACAAGAACAAAATAAATCTTTTTTTGTTAACCTTGAAACGAATGAATATGTAACTCCATCTAAAAAGCCAATCACAATTATTATCTAGGAAAATAACAAACACTGCAACAACAAATCCGGTTCTCAGAGACTCAGTTATGGAATAATGAGGAATACATTAGAATTATACATTGAAATATTATACTGCATATGCATATCCCCTTAACGATATGGTTCAAATCTGCACATAATTCTCATTTCTTGCATCTTTAGTAGCAGTAATATTCGGCCAAGTCATACCTCTTGTGATAATATAATGATAAAAAAACTACAACAAGCAACAAAGCTTACGATAACTTTAGCTGCGATAATAATAGTTACAGCTGTAATAACTCCATTAAAGCCAGTAGTATTTGCACAAAGCGCTTCAACAAACAGCAGCAATACATCAACTGGATCTAATTCTGTAAAGACTTTGAGAATAGGCTACTTTCCAAACATAAATCACGCTCAGGCAGTAATTGGGTTTGGGAATGGAGATTTTCAGAAAACATTAGGTAATAACATAAACGTTCAAACAACTGTATTTAACGCAGGTCCATCTGCTATTGAGGCATTACTTGCTAAGAGAATTGATGCAACATATGTTGGTCCTAATCCAGCCATTAATGGCTATGTTGTATCAGATGGAAAGGATCTAAAGATAATTGCCGGTTCAAGCAGTGGAGGCGCATCATTTGTAGTTAGAAACGATGCAGGTATCAACTCGCCTAAAGATTTAGCTGGTAAAAGACTTGCGTCTCCAGAATTAGGTAATACTCAGGATATATCTCTTAGATCTTATTTACAAAGAAATGGACTTAAAACAACAGATCAAGGTGGTAATGTAGTGTTGACACCAATAGCCAACCCCGATATACTCACACTATTCTTAAAGAAGCAATTAGATGGTGCATGGGTGCCTGAACCATGGGCCACCAGATTAGTAAAGGAAGCTAATGGAAGAATATTTTTAGATGAGAGAAGCATATGGCCAGGTGGTAAATTTCTGACAGCCAATATAGCTGTAAGTACAGATTACCTTAAGAACAATCTAGATGTAATAAGTAAATTATTATCTGCACATGTAAATGAAACTGTATGGATAAATAACCACAAGGATGAAGCTGTACAGGCTTTTAATACACAAGTCAAGAAACTAACAGGAAAATCTATTCCCCAAGACGAGCTAAAACAAGCTTTTTCAAGAATTGATTTCACATACGACCCACTTAAACTATCGCTATTTCAATCAGCCAACAATGCCTACAACCTGGGACTGTTAGCTAAGGGTAAGCCACATCCAGACCTGTCAGGGATATTCGACTTGACAATATTAGACCAAGTGTTAAAATCAAAAGGATTAGCACCAATAGAAGGAGGAGAACAACTACAATCAGAACAATCCTCAAGTTCATCAGGAGGCAACCTTGGCGCGGTTGAATAAAATCATATAGTCTTTTGTTATTTCATTTTATTTTGTTTAATCCACATGCTACCATATGGAAAATCTACACTTTAGCTATTTGGCGATAGTTCTTGTTTTGATTAAAGTATAGGTCTAATACAATCTGCCGACGCCTTTAAAGATCATTCTTAAACTTCTTAACTATTCTGAGCTTCGAGAAGGTTTTTGCTGCTATTTTACTGTGTTTGGATTAACCCATTCTATAAAACTAGCATAGTTCAAAGAACGAACATCATCCAAGTAATTAGGAAGGATTTTGATAAATTTAAATTCATTGTCTAATTCAAATGACAGAACAGGATCTCTTAACTCTCTACTAATTACCTTTTGTGCATATTCTAATGCTGACATCCTGTTGGAATATTCACAATAGTTAAACAATCTTCCTCCTGCTATCATTCTTCGTAAATTCAATTGTATTACTAATTGCTTTCTTGCATCATACAACATCTTGCCTATGCCTTCATGTCTGTACTTTGGATGAGTGGAGATATCTGCTCCATATAGGCTATCTCCTTTTGGACTGTGATTTGTAAATAAACCATTTGCAGTGATTTGATCCCATGTATGTTCTGCATATTCTGGATTAAGAGAGATTACCAGAGTGCTTGCAGAACCAACCACAGTACCATCAGGCTCGACAGCGACAAATTGACCTTCAGGAAACACTTTAAGATGGTTTTGAAGTTCGTTAGGATGCCAAATGTTTCCATATCTTGATAGATACGGAAATGATTCCTCTTGTAAGTTTACTATCTTTGGAATATCTTGTTGTAGAGTATTTCTAATTATGACACCTGTATTGAGTGGATGTAATAATGGTTCATGGTGTTGTTGATGATGTTGTTGTAATCCTGGCAAAGAAGATGAAGTACTGTTATTATTGTGAATATTATCATCACCTTCCATATGATACGACATATTATTATCTATAGATTTGTAGGTAATAATAAAATGATATATAAGGTTGGCGATTATTGGGATGAGAGGGCAAAGAACAACAATACCAAATGTCATACTGGATATTGAGACTTTGTACCACAAGCTATTACAGTTTGCCATAAATATGTGAGATGATACTGTTGTATATCATATGGATACTGACTGTGGCATATCATGAGAAGTTACTTTTTGATTCAAAGTAATTAAAAAGTCATGAGACGAATTATTATGGCTATTCCCCGATCACAGAAACTTTAATTCTCTTTGGTACGCCTTTTTCGTCAATTATTAGCTGATGGATCATTATACAATTGCCAGTCTAAGGACTTACTGCAGTTTGTTCTGTATATTTTTGTGAATGGCTCTTTTTGGCTTTTCTTCTGGTTTTATGCCGTATTTTTACTACTTATAACTGCTGCCGAAAGTTATTATTAACCTCTTCAAATTATAACTTTGTGACTTGTAAAATTTGTTTGCTCTTCAGTTGAAGATTAGAATAATATTGCTAAAAATGAAGAAAGATTTGGCTTTCTTCCAACTTTCTCTAGAGTTTTTCAGTCTTCTTATCAACTAAACAACAGGTACTGTGCTACTAGTAGATGATTTTATTTCTGCATAAGAAACATGAACAAGGCTTGACACATAAAAGTGATAAGACAAGTAAAATATTATTATAATTCTCTTAGTTAGCTGAGTGTTTTCAAAAAAAATCACTATTATATAGAAGGTACAGTCATACTAATTGACATATATGTCCTTATAGGAATAGTTTATTATTTGTTAGACAAGTTTGATTCATTTTAGTATATGCCAGATTCTTTAAGATAGCAATAATAATTGCAAATTTAGAAAAAGAGTGTGAAAATAAAAACATTTTTGTATAACACATCCAATAATAATTACAGATCATGGCACCAGCATGTTTGGCTAGCTTTGCTATATTGGCAGGCGGACTAGCGACCTTATATGGATTAGATTGGTATTCTAAAAATAGAAAGCAGAATAGAAATTTATCTAGAAAGGTAGAGGAAGAAGTAGAAGATTACAATAATACTAAGGAACCACTTGCTGAACAATTAACCTAGAGGGAATCCACAGTAAATAGTTGTCCAACACCTTCTGTGATCGACGATATTATATATAATAATAATAATAATAATAATAATAATGCAATGACGCTGTTCGGGCCTTAAAATAGAGTCAAATTGATTCATAATCCTTCGGGCTCCATGAATGGCATTAATGACAAAACATGGAATAACCATAAACCGTAACTATTGACCAGAATCTAATTGTTTATTATAATATTACCATTATGTTTAAAGATAATAGAGTAAACCATAAGTGAATGTAAGATGGAAAACTATCAAAAACATAGACCATTAGGAGTTACAATAATTGCAATATTGACCGTAATTGGTGGCATAGCATTTGTTGCTATTGGAATGGTTCTCTTAGTTGTTGGAATTGGTTTTGTACTTGTAGCAATATCGATAGCTTATTTTGTTATGGCCTATGGTCTTTGGAATGGTAAAAGATGGGCTTGGACGATAACTCTCATACTATCAGGAATAGGGATCATATTAGGTATTGCCTCAATTGCTGTTGGGAATATCGGAGCAGTATTTCACATAATCATAAATGCCGTGATTATCTATTACTTGTACAGACCTAATGTAAAAGCATTTTTTGGTAAATCGAATTTATGATGATGACCATAATGATATCTGGCAATTTATAGCATCGGAAGATGAAGCCTATTATTTATATTTGCACCTAGAGCTTTCATATTTTCATACTGGTGATCCTGAATAGTATGTAGCATTCATCACGTATGAAGCATCTCTAGCATTGGAGAAGTATCTGGAGCATAGAAAGGAGCATTGCGAAATTATCACTAATCTAAACGATAAACCGAAAAGAAGAATAGTAAAAGGTGTGACTGCACATTCAATCAGACAGTATTACAACAGATTTTTGTGTTCAATAGGCATAAGGACTGAAAGGAAAAAAGACACGAATTTTCAGTGCATGGATTTAGAAAATACTTTAAGGCAAGAGCTGAACAGTCGGGAATGAAACCTATCAATATAGAGATGTTAATGGGTCACAGCATAGGAATAAGTAATTCATACTACAAACCAATAGAAAATGAACCTCAAGATTATTTAAGGTCTGAAGATGATTTAACTATTTCACATGAAAAGCGGCTTCGACGAGAGCTTGAAAAGCTCAAAGTAGAGAATGCAGATAATAATGATGCTATCAACTTATATCATGCATCTTGTGATACTTTTACATGTAGTATGCATAAACACATACCTATTGTACAGCGTCTTATCTCAGTCATGTCATTTAGACGTGCTACTATTTCAGTATGATACTTCATTGGATGTAAGCATTTTAAACATAAACGCTCATTATACATCTTTATAGTAGATATAATTTAGTGGTTTTCTATATCAAGATTCTTGCAGGTTATGGAAAAGCCATAAGGCATCAGATTGAATTATTTCGGATTTGAGATACCACCCAGGCAGAAATTAACAAGTAACTGCGTGCCTTATACGGCTTGAAATTATAACAACGTATATATTCTTTGTTTTCTAAATCAGTTCAGATTTTCTATCTTTCAGTAGTCGAAAAGACACGATAAAACCGCAAATATTACAGCTGCACTGATTAGAAAGTAGTTGCCCCAAGAAAACGTACAAAAATCCACCTACTGTTAATCGTATTATACTTACTAGGCTTCAAGAACTACAAAAATCAAAGTCAATCCATAAATTTTGCTAATCATAATCTCAGAAATACATTGGAAGTAACAAAGCAGACATGTATGAAAGCATTTTAAGACAAGTTCATTAATGTGCCATAAGCAGTGTTTCTCTTTATGAGTTTGTTAATAACTGATTAGCAGATAGCCGAGCCGAGAACAAATCTTGTAACAGGCAAAGAAGACTTGGGTATATGTCTGATGTCATAGAAAAACATACATCATATGAACACCGGAGATTGTGTAAAGAAACTATTTAAAAGGACTTTCATATTCTTATTTGTAATGGAAGGAAAAAGAACATCGATATGTATGGTAAGTATGTTAATTCTTCTCGCTGTTGGACTTGTCTTGGCATCAACAGCTTCTGCAGGACCAGTACATGCTCAATCAAATACCGCAAAGAATTCTACTACTTTAGCTAAAGCTCCGACATCTACTGGAGCAGGTAAAGCAGCAAATACGACAAGCAAAACACAGACCCAAAGTAAAAGCAGTTCGAATCCCATATGTAACATCCCATTGATAAGAAGGCTTTGCAAATTGTAACCATAAGCAATCCTAGAAACACCGTCTCTATTTGCTATTGTCAAGCCAATCTGGGATGATGATGATGGGTAGGTATAGGAAATCAATCCATGAGTGGCCTATGATATTTCTTTGGCCATTGCCTAGGGATAAACTGCTCGCTTTTTTGCACTACACCAGAATAACTGCACTACACAATGCATGTGTTGAACACATCTCTTTTTTTATGTTACAATTCCTGCAAGCCCACTTATCAGAATGTTCAGGAACTTTAGTTGGCTCATAATGGCAATATCAGTACATGAGATAAAGGCAAGTTATAGAGCTATACAATCAAGGTAAAAGTACTCGCTACAATGCACAAGAATTAAGGATGTCTCTTAGAGACATTAGCGCCATTTCAGAGTCTAGCAAGCTATGGAATTGTAACGATGAATAATAATAACAATAACAACAACGAATCGAATCAAAAAGCTCAGGCCTCCAAACTCTATGACAAGGGAAAAAGCCTCTAGAGGTAGTAGCTATCATACTAAGTTAGCTGAAAGGCAAGCAACTAAATATGAGAATTCCGAGAACTTGCAGGGCTGATTAAAAGAGGCAGAAGACTATACTTTCTTATGAAATTACATATCAGTATGAATGAGTCAACATGACTCTTCTAAGCAATCACACTTCATTACAAAGTAAAATGTAAGCACTTAATTGTGAAATGACTACATACACGAATGACTCGGTAAGGTTGGTGTTCCATATCCAGTTGCACGCAAGACCTATGATAAATCTATAAGTTATCTCTCTTCTGCAATCGAAGGAGCAGAAATAGAAAGAGGTGAAAGAATCAAGGCTTTAAAGAAATTGGCAGAATATTCAACTAGAATGTTCAATCAGGCAAGATAGTGTTATTAATGACTTTGATGTCTCCAATGAATAGAGTGCATTCTTACATCTGCAGTTTCTATAACAAGGCTTCCCAGACCTTCCATTATCATGGTCATTACTATTAATGGCAAAACCAATCCTCAATAATTTTACCTATCTATATATTAAGAGAAAGAAAGTCAGAATAGAAACCACGAGGGAATTCTTCCTACGAAAATTGTTCCTCGCGGTCAACTAGCTGGTTTTGAATGGTAAGAAACACCGTTGATTACCAATGTTTATATTCTAATATTTCCCAGTATTAGTGGTAATAAAAAATGGCAGAAAAAAGAAACAAGGATGATACTACTACTACTACTACTACTACCAGATCAACAACATCAACTACGACTAACATACATGGTGTTTATGATACAGTAAAGGAAAATCTTATCAGAGCAGTCGATGAAATGGCAAAGTTTCAACCGCAATTGTCACAATCACTTTCTAATCTCCAGATAGATTACATCCAAACAACAAAGAATGTTATTCAAAATGCAGTTTCAGCACAAAAACAACTTGCAGCTAACATGAATATTCCATCAGTAGCCGTACCACCATACTCTGATCAATTTGCAAAACAAACAAACGAAATTACTAATAATACAATGAGGACAGTAGGAATTAACAATCAGCTGGTAATCAATGCAATAGATGCAGCAAGAGAGAACCTGAGAATCTATAATAGAACAGTTGATGCAATAACAGATTTTAGTAGCAATGCTGCAAAAGCTTGGAGATCATTATTCTCTACACAACAACAGCAGCAACAATTCTTCAATAAATAGTAAAAAAGAAGCTTTTTACTTCCTTTTACTTTTCTATCTCTTTTCTCCTCTACAACTTCAAAGTTACATACTATCAAATTCAAAAGCGAAATAAGAAAAGTAGCTACATGTAGTGACAGAATCCCATCCCATCACTCACGCTGATATTAGTTCTCTTAGGACTCATATGGCGACATATAAAAATAAAATCTGCAATACTGTTGTGCAATATTATCTATTTTTATTTATCTATTTATTGTCGTTGCTCATAACAATAGTGTCATGAGAATGCGAATAAATAAGCCAATTGTCAAACGTCAGATCAGAGAGGCAAGGTTCACTAGAACTGGCAGAGGCTTTTCAAAATCTGAACTAAAAGAACTAGGGATAATTAATTTTACTATGGCAAAGAACAAGGGCATACCAATTGATTTACTAAGAAAAACAACAATCGCCGAGAATGTTGAACAATTAAAGCTTTTTGCTAAATATATATTGAATATGTCGAAACAGCAGAAAAGAAAGGTACCATTGATAGCAGAAAAACAAACCTAACTCAAGCAGGTTCAAACATGCAATAGAACTCTGATAGAACATGGTTTCAAGGTTTAGCATACAAATTTGCTGACCATTAGATGTATTGGTAGCTTTGAAATTTGTCATAACCAGTCGCCATTTTGAAGCATTAGTATTCTCCATAAATGCATAGTCGATAGCGAAAATGTCTGAAATTAACCTTTACAAATATGAATAACAATTTGCTAGTTTGCGAACCATTTTTTGATGTGCTACTATATTTCACAAATCACTAATAAAACAAGATCAGGCGGCAGCAATAATAATTTTCAGCAGATAACCCAGTATATAAAAACAAAAATATATCTTATTAACGTCTTTATCTAAAGACGGAATGTAGAGAATATCAATGAAACGCAAACGTAGATTTGATTCTAAATGCTCTAATAATTATAGTCCAAGCCAATATACTAAAAACCTCTGGTTCCAATTAACTATATTTTAGTTTAGCAGTGGTTGTTAAGT
>JAFAQB010000242.1 GCA_019246625.1 Nitrososphaeraceae archaeon | reverse complement strand
CCTATAATAGTTCGATTTGGTCTTGAAGAATTAAAATTACTGCAAAAGACTAGTACCGATATTATATCACGCAAACAATTATTTTCCAAGAAAGGATACTACTATTCATAAATTCTTTAGCGATATTAAGGAACAATATATGACGGCAAACTTGGATTTGAGTCAAAGATAAGTAAATTAAAACTTGAGATAAATGAACTAAGCCAAAAAAGTGCGAAATTGTATGAAGAAATAAATGCAATTACCACGTATAGGACCTTTTGTTGTAAGGTTATTTAACACATTGGATAGCAGCGGAAGCAGTAGTAGTGTTGAAGAATTAGAATTATTAATTGGAGAATTGAACAAGTGTGGTAGAGTTAAGGCTTTCAGAGAACTTAAGCCAGCTAGCAGAACGTCATGAGGAAGGAATAAGAAGAAGTGGAAGAAAAGGGCAACAACAAAAGTGATGATAAAGAGGAAAAGATAACTGTTCCCTTCTCAGAAGACTTATCTCTATAGCCATCTCAGATTTCCTTCCTTCGCTAAAGAGGTTTGTAAGCCAGAATACGTTAGAACCTTAGGAGTAACCTTGTTAATTTACAGTGTTAATCAAAGTCTTATAAGATGTACCAAAAACATAGCACTAGGTATTAACAGGATTGAAGCAACTACAAACAAAGAAACAAAATATATTTGTCTATTGTGTGGTGGCTCTTTTGATTGGATCGTCTATTATCTATTTACAAATGGGTTTACGCGATGCACTAAGAATGTCTAGTCATTTCTCGCAACCATCTTTCAGACATCCAGAACAAATTCATAGGAATAGTCAAAATAGCGGACAGATAAGGATACCAGGAGGAGAAATGGTATTTTTCATAATAGTTGGGTTAGCGCACATTCCAGTGGCAATATGGATCTTGAAGAACAAGCGCGGTAGTAATAAAGTACCATACATTATTGCTATAGCAGGCTCTGCAGGTCTAATCATCTTGTATGTTCTGAGCAGAACAGTAAATCTTCCTCTTGTCGGTTTTGAAGAACATGTAGGTTCAGTAGACATACTCTCCAAGATATTGCAGGCGGGAATAATAATATGCTCTACAATCCTCCTTCTAAGACAACATAAACAACAAATGACAAAGTTGCATGCGCCAGCATAAGGATCTACATGTGAGTTAAAGGATGATTGGGATGAGAAAATCAAATATATCTGCAATATCTACGGCGCTTTTTGTATTAGTATTAACTCCATTATCATTACTAACTTTTCAAACTCAATCTATGGCGCAAGCAAATTCTACCTCTTCTACTACTACTACCATGACTGCTAATGTTTCTGCACCGCAGTCATCTTCACATTCCCTACTTCTTAATACTATATTTAGACGGGTCCAGAACTCTGTTGTTCAGATAACAAGCAAGATTCCAGTACCTACTACTGATCAATCAAATCCATCGTCACAGAACATCACTGCCTTAGGTTCTGGTTTTGTATATGATAAGCAAGGACGTATAATTACTAACAACCATGTAGTAGGCGATGCCAAAATAGTAGATGTGACCTTTGTAGATGGAAATAGGTATACAGCAAAAGTGCTAGGCACTGATATCTATAGCGATATTGCAGTTATACAGATTCAAAACATCACTCAAGGCCAACAGCAACAATCTCTTCTCAAACCACTTGTAATTGGAAACTCTTCTAAATTGGAGGTTGGCGATCAGGTAATTGCCATCGGTAATCCATTTGGCTTAAGTGATACGCTTACAACAGGTATTGTAAGCGGTGTAGGACGATTGCTTCCATCCGAAAGAGCAGCTGGATTTTCCATACCAAATGCAATCCAGACAGATGCACCTATTAATCCTGGCAATTCTGGCGGTCCTTTACTCGACTCGCAGGGAGAAGTTATTGGGATAAACACTGCTATATTTTCTGGGACTGGTACATTCTCTGGAATAGGATTTGCAGTTCCATCTAACACAATAGCAAAAGTAGTTCCTACACTTATACAGAAAGGTTCCTATCTACATCCTTACCTTGGAGCTAAGATCGCTACTCTAACCTCTGATATACTACAGAATGCGACAGGCCTACCACCAACAGCAAAAGCAACAAGCAATCTCAAAGGCGCATATGTAGATACTATTACAAAGAACGGTCCTGCTGACAAGGCAGGAATACATGGAAGCACTACAGATCAATATTCAAAGAAACATATTGGGGATATAATAACAGCTGTTGATGGACATCCTATAGTTAAAAGTGATGATTTGATCACATATATAGACCAGCATAAATCTGTTGGTGACAATATAACTTTGACTGTATATAGAAATGGCCATACGTTATATCTAAAAACCACACTTACTGCTAGACCTTCTCCACTTCCATTTCTACCTACGCAATCAGCCCCTTCACCACTTCCTCATTCTTCTCCGCCCTTACAAAAGCCACTACCACCAATGCCACCGCATCCGTAACTTCCTTTTTGCTTGAAGATGAAAACGCCATAGTTAGATAGAAGCAGTATGAATATGATACATAAGATACACATGTCATCACATTCTTCGTTAAAGTCTACCCTGTACCAAAATCCTTTGAATGGCGTTTTCCAAAATGTCTTTCGCCCTCTTCACACTATTTGACTGCAGATTCAGATGAAGTTGTAAAGAAGGGATATGAAGATGCTCTACAGAAGCAAGACCTTGTTGTATCAAAAATACTCAGGCAAGATATATCAAAATATAGACTAGCTTTGAAGTTTTATCACTTTTCAAGAGTTGATTAAGGTTAATCGTCTATTGTCTATTCATTGACTGTTCAGCATAATATGACGAACCATTAAGATCTAAATGAACTATGTTAATTAGATATTATATAGAATTAGATTATGTCTATGTTTGAGGAATATATATGGCCAGTAATAAATCCACAAAGGCAATAGCAGTGCTAGTTGCAATAATTATAACTATGATGACTACTGCATCACTGGCCCTGCTCACAAATAATAATGGTGCATGGGCAATATCATCATCTTCTAGTAATATTACCACAAACACCCAATCATGGACTGATCCAGAGCAGAATCTCAAAATTCAATTTACATATCAGCCCCAAAAACCAGTAATAGATCAACCTACTGAACTTAAGTTCACAGTACAGAACCTAAATACAGGCCAATATTTGAAAAACCTTGTAGCAAACGTTTTAGTAACGGATAATGCTAGCGGACAATATAGAAACTACAAGTTTGATAATATTGTAGTTCCTAATGGTCAGTTTTCAGTACATTATTTATTCCCTGATGTTGGATTATATGAAGTCGTTACTAGAATTAGTGCAAAAGATATTGCAGCCCTGGCTCCATTTAAGGTCGTTGTACCTATGCAACCAATACCTCCATGAAAATAGATTGTAGGTGAGTTAGCGTTATTGAGCCTAGATACTCCAGCCTTGGATCTGGACTCATCTGAATGACAAACGGGTATGCGAGAAGTATGCGCGGAAAAGTATGAAGAAATGAGACTTGATGCCACAGAAACCCGTTTTTGATTTAGATAGATTGATTACAGCAATGCGAACAAGAATAATGGAAGATTTGAAGTGCACAACTAACTGCTATTGCAACTTTTAGAGAACTATTGTTAAGTGATAACATTTTTAGTGCATATTGGTTTTGTTTATTACCCTAGACATCATGAGAATATAATAACATTGTCGTAATAACATAGGTACAAAGAAGGAACTTGTGTGTCTATCCAAATTGTCCTTCTTCTCTCCTACCAGCAGCTCCTCTCCTGAAAACATTTGCAAAATAGCAGTACCGTTACTTGTAGTCTGATTTTGTAAGTATAAGTAAATTCCAATTCTAGCCACACACTTAAATATAATAAATAATCTTCTATAAGATTGACATGGTCACCTTTGCAAATGCAACAGTGTCTATAGCGATTGCAATTGTCATTGCGGTAGCAGTAATAGCAACACCTGTATCAACTTATGCACAACAACAAATGAATTTCGCTGCGAACCTAAGTGGTAAAGATACGTCTCCTCCAGTAAATACTCCTGCAACTGGGAAAGCTGGATTTCACGTCAATACAGACGGAAGCTTATGCTATCAGATAACTGTTAACAATATAAACGGGGTTCTTGGTGCTCATATTACCACTAAAAACGGAACTGAATTGGCAGATTTGATTAATTCATATGCAGTTGTATCTTCTCCTGATCCTTTAAATCCCATACAAGCTTATCCTACAGGACCTGTTAATGGATTATTGGCAAGTGGAGATATTAGAACAGGTCTTGGCGGGCAATCTGGACCAGTTCCCACACATGGACTGCCTGTTACTGAAATAAATAATATGATAAAAAATAAAACTGCGTATGTTACTATTCGGACTTTAGGCCATCAGACGGGTGAACTAAAAGGACAAATACTTCCAACTAACTCTGATGTGAGGTGTTTGACTACGCATAGATTTGCTCCTCCTACTACGACACCAAATCCAAATAATGCCCTATATTAGAGATATTGTCAAACCGCCATCTTTTTCCATTTCTTTTCCTTTTTTTGTATTAATGAAATGTTTACCATTCCATTTCCGTACAATGCTAATCAATAGGATTGGCAGCTGTAAATCCTTTTGATAACTCATGCTATCCCGATCCACAAATAGAGCATTACCTTCCAAGCTTTCTAAAGCTACACAAAGCATTGACGCTGTAGAAACAGGGGCTATCAAGGTTCCAGAGATTCAAAAGCAGTATGCCAAAATAAAGAACGAGCTAGAAGCCATTGACTACAAAAAGACTATGGCAAAATATCAACTAGACGATATGAATAATCAGATCACATATCTAAATAGAATTAGCCATAACAAAAGAAACGAGATAGCATATTTGAAGATTGGAGTCCAAGAGTTAGAAGGATATGTTCATGGACTCAAGAACATAATCAACAACAACATGAAATTCAAAATGAATAGATGAACCCTTGGTTATGTGGTTAAAGATATGTGGATGGGTTCGTTCTACTACCAACATGTAGAAGATGTCTGTACGTCTCCTTATCTATCTTCTCTTACTGAAAGTGCCCAAGGATGACGACGTAGACTTTGACTGTTATTATCTTTGTTGTTTCTGTAATGATATTATTTGCTTGCCCTTAGGAAATAGTTCTCTTTTTAATATGTTCCACTCAATAGATATTCTTCCAGGGCCACTTAATATCAGGCTAACAGCTATTGATAAGAGCAACAAATCCAGTTCATACCCAGCAACAAATCCTTTTGGTAGTTTGGCAATGATTGTAGAACCGATCATTTCTATTATGAATAGAATAGAAGCTATTCTAGTCAAAACTCCCACAAGTAATGCAATACCACCTACTACTTCTAGCAATCCAACTACTGGTGCCAATGTAGCTGGCAATCCTATCATATTTGAAAAGAAGTGTTCTGTACCTGATATGTTGGAAAGCTTGGGTATACCATGAATTATAAATGCAATTCCAGCTAGAATCCTTATTGGAAGAGGGCTGTATTGAGCCAGCTTTTCATGTATCATTCCTCCTACCAACCATCAAGACCCTTTATATGCAGCTGCTTGACAATATCCAATAAATAACTTTTATAGTATAATAATAGCAATCAAAGCCTCATCTCTATCCAGATTCTTTTGTGTTTAAACTACACGAACTTATCTAAAACTACCTCTAGGAGAACTAGAAGTGGTAGTGAAGAAACAAGCATTACATTCCATCACTCTTAAAGTTAAATAAGACACTTGAAAGGGAAGGGATACATGATGAAAATGACATAGCAAATGTTAACTTAAATATGCTAATGAACTACCAAACCATCAAGAGTACAACCAAAGCACAAAACACTTCATCGAATCCAAGTCTCGACTTTCATGGTCTAAATGTTTGTGTTATGTTTGGCATAACATTTAATATTGAAACGGCCTTATTATCTTCTCCGCTTCATATGCAGTAGGGATTATAAGAGGAACAGCTGTTGTTGTTGGTGATAATGAAGGTGATGGTGGTAGATTTGTGAAGGTTTTCTAGGCCTTCATACTATCCCTCATAAAAAGAAGACTATCAAAACCATCAAAATAATAATAGAGCCTACTTCATCGTTGTATATCCTGTAGTAGCTTTACAGAAATTGGCGGCTGTAGTGTGTAGGATATGTTATAGAAGCAGCAATTGCAAACCAAGCCACAATGGTGTTTGTTATAGAAGCGTGTAAGGCTAGTTCTTTACTAAATCTCTAGAAGCATTAGCGTCGTAGCTGCTGTAATATCAGGAAAGTGGGGTTGTCTAAATTAAAATGGAAGAAATACCGTACAAACACTGATTGTGCAATGGCCGATAATGAAAGATCAGAAAGAAAAGAAAAAGAACAGCACCAAGATATGGAATTAGTTAGTTGGCGCAAGAAAATAGAAATAATAGGCATAGATCTCAAAGGCCTGGAAAGAGAAAATGAAACAGGACGACTCAAATTAAGAACCGCATTCATGAATCAGCATTTTATAAATGAATTGGATAAAATTGGTCTACAACTCATAAAGATAACTTCAGGAACCATCTTTACTCGTGGATTCATAGTGTTTTTAGAGCCAAAATCGCAACCTAGCAGAATGTTAACAGAATAATAGTGACTCTTTCATATTGGAAACAAGAAGTGTAGCTGCGCCTATCTTGTTAAACATCATTTATTATAGTGCAAATAAATAAAATAATAATATACATCCCTATACTCGACCGAGGTGGAGAGGCAAAGAATGGTATATTCCTTGACGTTCTGCACCTATAAAGGCCAATTTATGACCTAGATGAATTATTAGTAATATGGAGCCTGTTGATATTGTACCTCCTGAAAAGATTGCTTTTATAGCATATAATATAGGAATATATGAATCAGTTCAGAAGTTTGGCGGCTTGATAACCAGTGGAAAGATAACTAGCAATACCGATGTAGCTAAAGTAGCAGAATTGCTTTCTGAATCTAATGCTTTCTATGATGCAGAAATGATATCTCAACTTGTAAATGCAATGCTGCAGCAGCAGCATGGAAAGAACTCTACAATAAAAAGAGTTACTTCAGCAGAGGTAAGCTACATAATCAGTCAATTAAAGGCTGCAGGTGTTTCTATTCCATGATTAGACCAAATTTATATATTTTCATGTTTAGGCTCCGTTAACTCAAATAAGTCCTCATGAGGGATTTATTACTATGCAGATGAAATGACGCGCATGATAGCTCAATAAAATGACTTGTAAGAACAGTCATCATCTCAGAGTCCAAGTTCCATTACGGTCATAACCAATCGTACTGTCAGCAGCTACGGTAGTACTACCATATGTGTTCTCCTTTATGGTAGTATTATAGACTATATGTACTCGATCTTGCGATACATGATTTTGGTTTCTCATATGTATTATAATGCAAATTGTCCAGTAAAGATTTATGATTGTTCATCATTGATACTCTTCAACCTTCTAGTGAATGGAGCTTTATGAAAAACTTCGTATTAGGCGTCAACTTTCATGGATTTAAGTGTGCGTCATACCAAAACCGAGCGGAAACTCAGAGACCCCCAAATGGATACATAAATGACTCTTTCAAAATCTTAGCTGAAGCTGGAATACGATGTATTAGATTTCCACTATATTGGGAGTCTTACGAAAAGAACTCAGAAGAATTTATCCAAGAACTTGATGTTATCTCATCAGTAGCCGATAAAAATGATATATTATGTGTATACGATAACCACCAATGGAAATGCTCATCTTATATTGGATATGGCATTGGTTTCCCTAATTCGCTATTAATTCAAGCTTTTGAAAAAGATCCAACAATAGAAAATTCCTTAGGTCCGCCTACTCGGCAAGATCTAGAAAAATTCTGGAATGGATGGTGGGACAGAAAACTAGAGACGGATAAAGGCAAAGATGGTTGGGATGCACAATTAGAATTTTTAGAATTAGTGATAAAGAGAGTAAAAGATAAAAAATCTACAATAGGATTTGAAATACTAAATGAACCTCAGGTATTCAGGCAAGGTGATTTTAGAAAGGTAGGCAATTATCATGATTATATTGTAAAGAAGATTTCTATGATAACAGACAAAACATTATTTTTTTGTTTTACCTCATCAGCCTCACTCTATGCAATCAATTTTCCATGGGAGCAAGCAAAGACCAAGCCATCATTTAATATTGGAAACAATATCATTTTTGATGTTCATCCATATCCACCTAACATTATAACGATGGAATACTATAAAGTATTATCTTCATTAATGAAAAACATTTCTCTATATGTTGGGGAGTTTAATGCAGGAATAAAGAAAGGAGTGGAGATAAATTCGATACAGTTCAAAAAATACATCAAAAGATTAAAAGATTTCAAGGTATCTGGAGGTGCATTCTGGGTGTGGTCATATGTTATTGATAACGATCACCCTGCATTTAATCTGACTAACGTCATCGGTAATAAAATTTATTCAAATACTAATTTTGATAATTTTACTAATGTGATAAAAGAAGATCACAATTAAATCCTCAACATTATTTTGATGTAGACAAAATTAAGATAGGAGAGCAGTACTTTGTATTAGCTTCAAAATGTCTTTCTGTATATCAAAGAACACTTTCTATATCCATATATACCTGCATCCGATTTTAGCCATGTTCTCCTCCTCCTCCTCTAATTCCATTAAATAATAAGTTAAATTTTTAAAAGTATACGTTTCACTTGTATTTATTAATGGTAAAAGTATACCAGGCAATTATCAATAAGTATATCATTAATGATATGAAATGCCATAAATTATTATCCAAGGATGGAATAACGACGCAAGATCTAATCATAGACAAAGTAGAGGGGCTTTTCGAAGGTATATGGATAAATACAAAATCACAACGAGTCATATTACCAAGTATTGTTAACGCTGCAGGTATGATGAAGAATTTAGATGAATACCAATATATTGTGTGCTCTGAAATTCGGTTTATTTCTGATATTAATTCATATAAAAAAGAGTTACAAAAATATAGAATAACTATAATTGCATCATTTGCAAAAGTAATCCCAATATTGCAATCAAGATCCGATGAAGAATTAAAGAAGTGGAACTATTTTGCACAAATTTTGTTAACACAAATTTCAGAAACCCTTGTAAAGTCAAGGCTTAATTCTACTAAATATGATGACAAGACAAATAACAATTTAACGAGATCTATGTTTGATTATTTTAATATTCCAGAGGAAGAGCTTGACGATATATTACAAAGCATCTACTGATAAGAATTCAAGAGGACCGGGTTGAAAACACTTTTAATAATTATAAAAAATAATCATTCTAGTCTACAATTTAGTTGAAATCGTAAAAGATTACCAACGCTGTAGATGAAGATGGAGAAAAAGGTAGGAGGAAGTCCATAATTGAGGGCACGAGGGTGAGATTTCATATTTGAAATATTCAATCTAAAGGTAACCATTTTATCATCACAACGACCTCAAAATCATGATCATATTGCTGATAATAAATTTGTCAGGACCAAGTATTCGGATGTGATCTGCAGATATAGTTAGTGAAGACAGAATACTTATCAGGATTCGTGACCGCTGTTCGCATTGTCGCCGTAGTAGACTAAGCTACGTACTATCCTTGTTTTTGTGCAGTTATTATTGCAGTAAATTCATTTTTATTCAGCAATTATAGATACGATAATGTCTCTAGCTTTTTTGTTGATTATTAACATTCGATCTACAGTATCATTCACTCTTTCAAAAATCAAAGAAAATGAATGGCATCATAATATTCATTTTTTAGAGATGTTTTGTGGTGTGTTTGCTTATGTGTATGTTTAAGTTGTCAGTCAGACAGTCCGCAAAGTTATGCTTGCTGATTTTGAAATGATCGTTATCTTTCACACAATGAAAGACTTGTCTGACGTCATGACGAAATTCATGTTTTGAAGAAGTAGCTAATGCAGGTGTTGTTATTGTACTTGATGCTAGTATTGTTATTGCCGCAGCCACAGCAGCAATGGATAGCATTTGTTTTCTATTTGTCATCGTTAAGGTTTCTCCAAAAAAACTATTAAGGTTTAATTAACCAAGTTAATTAACCAAGTTAATTAACCAAGTCATATAAGATGATTCTTAACTTTCAAATTACTGCATCGATGTATGGCATAAGATACCTTCATTACAGGAATATATATCATATCTATCTTCGTATCAACCTTTTCTGGTAGAAGCAACTAAGAGTATAAAAAAAGTTAAAATGCTAGTCACCAAATTAGTTTGCAAACGAAGTTCTATAATATTTAGACCTGCATCTACAGTAGGTTCATCCGAAAATTCAGTCATGTTTCTAACAAAAGTATCTATATTAAACAGTGATCTGAATTTAGCAATGTAGAGAAGAGCCTAGAGAACAACCAAAGGACTTAAAAACTAGGGATTTTTCTATTTAGAGCAGAATAAAAAATTGGACTTTTGGGATATAGAAAAAGATGACGATGATGGCGAAGATTTTGTTTGGCTTGACATTTCTTTTGAACGGAAGAGAACTTTTTCAACTAACACGTTCTGGCATACTACTGACATTAATAATGATAATTTATTTGGGGAATTCGATGATAGAGAACTGGAGGTGGAACAAAGGATATCCGATCAGCAATTTATAGATGTGTTATATCCAAGTAATCCAAATAAACGCCTAAGAAAGCATAAAAAAACCAAAAACATCAAATCAAAAAAAGTATGTTATGATTATTCGATAAATGTTGTTGAGTTAGGTAATAAATCAAGAATGAAGGACTTAGACAACAATATTATTGGTGGCCCTAGAACTATAATGACCAAAAGAGAGGATCCTCTAGTAGATATAATTACATCCGAAAGCGAGGTCAGAGTAGTAATAGAAATGCATCTTGTCAATAAGAAAGACATACGAATAAATGCTTACGAAGATCGTGTGGAAGTACACGCTACCAACGTCCATGGGAATAAATATCGTCATGTTATAAATATACCATCAGATTTAGATATTGGTTCAGGCAAGTCAACCTATCGAAACGGAATCCTTGAAATAATATTTTTCAAAAGAAGACCCTTTAAGATTGAAGTAAGATAGAATAAGTCTAAATTATCTAAACCTGCTTATTTGATGGCTTGGATTAAGATTTATTTATGACATCAGCGGATATTTTAGCTTCCTCTTCCTATCCCTCTTTGCCTTCATAAGCTAAAAAGTATAATAAACGACAATCATAACGCCTCCACCATCTCCTCTTCAAGTTTCGAGAGACTGTTAGACCTGTTCGCACGATATCTTTATGATGAAGATCATCATAAATACGCTCTGTTTGTATCAATGACGTAATCGGGTAAACGTCTCTTGCCTTGTACGTTTGTAGAAATAGGATTTGGAAAAAGTTTTTGTTTAATATCACGTATTACTGGTAATTTTTTCTATCATAGATATAGATATAATTCCCAACATTGGCCAGCCCCGTTTCATCCTCGGGAGTTCTAAACAACTTTGGTTGCAAAAGGTCTACATTAATTCTATTTGTCTCTATCAATATCAATTCGCATTGCTGGCTCATTGCCAATGTCAATGTTAATTGTTCCACCAACCGCAGATGTCATCGATCTAACGAGCAAATCTATTACGAAGTCATCATCCTCGATATGCAGGTGTTTCTTTCCTAGCATGTCTATAACTTCCTATAGTATATCTGCTCTAGCAATTCATCTTTACCTTCCCAGAAGATCATGGCATGGTTGAAGTTATAGACAGAATTTATCATATGTTTGGCTATCAGTCTATCCAAAATCCCAGGAGGGAATTGGCTATACTTTCATCAGTCCCGGTGCATTATTATTTTTTGCTGCAAAAAATGCTCTAAGCCGAAGGAACTAAATCCCACCCAGTCCACCACTCAACATATGAAGGGCTGCGGTAAGTTTTGAATTCAAAAATTAATCTTAACATGTTTTTGCGACCCAAAAATGCGGAACTAGTTTATTATGTTAACATTTTGTTAGCATATTCAAATCACTACGTATACCAATGTGGCAAATTTGTTAACATTTTAGAAATTGAGTTAACATGTCGTTTTTCAATGTTAACAAATTATAAATGATGATAGTGTACAAATTTTTTGGTTAATAAAACATTGAATATCACAACCAACAACATATACATTGCTTTCTAAAATAATGTGCAACTATTTTACTTTCTGGCCTTTTTTACAAATAAAGCCGTTTCTCCTTTTAGGACTTGCCATTCCAGCTCCAATTTATCTCCTTCCTTCAATTAGTATATTATTCAAACAAAAGAAATTTTCAAGTAACAAAGTTACGTCTCATAGGTACATAAACGTTATAACAATAATTTGTTCATGATAGTATACGATGTTAGCAGTGTGGTATCTTCCTCAAGAGGTATGCTAAGCTGTAGTGACCTAGCACAGACTGTCTAGTATAACACGGCTTGTACTATTATATCACCAGCCAGGCGCTCTACAGAAGTAAAAAACAATGCTAACGGAAAAAGGAGATTTGATTTAATGAATGATTAACATATTTAGACATTGGAAACCAAAAGGAAAAATGTATAGCATAAGATGCAATCAGTGTGGAACTGGTTTTATTTCCAGCTTTAATCTAGAAGCACCAATTTGCGGAAGGTGTATGCAAAAAGTGAAGTCACTAGATTCAACCATTGATAATGAAAAGACTTGTAGCAAATGTGGCAATAGAGGAGTGATTTATGGAAAAGTGATGTGTCACTCTTGCTACTTTGGATTTCAAAAGAATGTAGACAAAAAGAGGCCTTGAGATAAATGAAAGTTAATGATCATAACCATAATAATGCACTAAACGAAATATCTGATTCTCAAGGCGTTATAGAGGTTACTGGTGAATACACTGGAGGTATGACCGCGAGAGGAGCATCACACGAGCACAGAGATATGCGTGATTATTTTAATTACTTCTTCCTAAACAACATAGATGCTGCTATTCCATTACCTTCATAACCTCCTCATGCTCCTATGATGAAAATCCTAGGCTGATATTCCTACATGCGCAAAAGCAAGTATTGGATCCTCCCGGCTCAATCGCCTATGCTGACGATGGTACAGTGGGTATAGTGTTAAAACAAGTTGTGCCTTGTTGTTGTTCATTTTAAATAACATATTGACCAGTAGCAATGTACAATGATTCTTATAACCGATGAGAAAAGTGTCAAGTCCGTGTTATTAGACAGAAAAACTGTTTTAGTATTCCTTCAGTTGTCTTTGACAGTTTTGGTTTTGCTTGGAGCTGGGTTAGCACCTATTGGTTCTTTAGCTCAATCGATTATGCCAAGTAGTGGTAGCAGTGCATCCCCATTATCCAACCGGGGTACATCTTCTCCCTTCGGTCCCAGTCCTACAGGATTTCCACCGCCGCCAATATCTCCTGAATTGTCTGCAGCTCAAAAAAGTGCATCAACAAACAAAACATGTACACTTACTCCATCGCTAATCGAATATGAAGGTACTCCGCAGCAGACAGAAGGTCCATACTTTGTTGATGGTATGCCTAACAGATCTGATATAAGATCAGATCCTTCTGACGGGTCGATACAGCAAGGCGTTCCATTGCATCTTATAATTCATGTTTATGGTTTGAATGAAAATGGTTCATGCGCTCCTCTCAAAGGAGCCAAAGTAGATGTCTGGCATGCTAATTCCCAGGGTATCTATTCTGATATTGCTGACCAAGGTACTATAGGAAAGAAATTCCTCAGAGGATATCAACTGACAGATAATAATGGGACAGCTAAATTTACAACAATATATCCAGGTTGGTATCCAGGAAGAGCAATTCATATACATGACAAGGTTCGTACATTTAACGGATCAGAGAAAACTTTAGAATGGACGTCACAGCTTTACTTTGACAATTCTATTAATGAGCAAGTCCATAAGCAGCCACCATACAGCAAACATGGACCTCCTGGCATGACTAATGAACAAGATGGCATTTATGCAGGACCATCAACTGACGGGCTAATTCAGAGCAATACTGGAAAGCATCTAATGGTCAATCTAACGAAAGGACAAGGACAGTCATATATTGGCATATTCAATATTGTATTAAATGCTACTCAACAAAAGACGTAATTCAAAAATAGCTTGTATAAGAAAATACTGATGTTTCATTACTTGATCTAGAAGAAGATAACTCGCACTGCAATACCATTTACAAAGCATATTTTCAGATTTATCTTATGACCTAGCCTTTATGGCACCTCATTGTCTCTTTGTCGGATGGTGTATCTTTGGTAAGCCAGTCTGAGCAGGTTGCTGATCCTATGATCTATGCAGGAGCAATATGGCACCTACAAGGCCTGTTCCAGCACATAGCCGGAAGTTGTATCCTGCAAGTGGATATATCAGTTTGTTATTCATTGCAGTATATACATATCTTGCCAATAGCCTAAAAATAGACATTAAAGAAGAAGAACCTGAATATTATCTACAGAATTTGGTTCTCCAGGCTCTGGCACTGGTCAATTGGATATTCCACATGATCTTGCACTTGATTCCTCAGGTAACGTTTACGTTGCTGACACAGGAAACCACCGCATTCAAGTATTTGCCCTTGATCCTTGATTAACAGTAGAGGACAAATCGGATTATTCTTCTTCAGCACCTTTCTTGTGTTATGATAACTCTACCATGATAAGTAGGCTTCTAAGACAGTGCTTATTGATTGATTGATTGATTGATGCTTTGCGAACGAATCTTGATAGATCATTACCATTATTTACAATATCAAATATGACAACAATAATAATATCTTTGACGGTAGTATGGTAATACAGTTGCAGCAATAGCACCTTCACTCTGTACATCTACTTATACTACTCAAAATTACTATTACAACAAATGCCACGAAGGACTTTCAGAGCCAGCAATGGAGTATTCTCCCATCCTTTCGAAATGGTCAACTTACCTACCAATGTCCGACAATTATAGAACAATTCAGCTGCATTACTGATAAATGGATATATGGTGGCAGTTGTATCACCGAATAGTGGAACAGGAGCAAAGAGAGGATTGAACAGGCGACATGTAGATGCTAATGGAATGATAAAAGCAAATGGTGCTGCATTTTATGATGCGAATGCAACAGGTAAACTCGCATATCTTAGTAATACTGTATCCATATATACAGATGAGGTAGCCAAATCTGGCAATGGGAAGGTCTTGGCTTGGGAATGGAACAAGTAACGAATAGCGTATGGAAGTAGCCCCTTGCTATTCTCTTATAGAGTATTCTCACATCACATACCACACACAAGTAGAGATAAAATATCATAATTATTCTCTCCTACGGTTTTAGTTACTCTGCAATAGTAA
>JAFAQB010000018.1 GCA_019246625.1 Nitrososphaeraceae archaeon | reverse complement strand
ACTATATTTCAATAGACTAGATATAAATAAAAGTATTGACTACATATTATTGTTCTCATGGGGCAAAGAGGAAGAGTCACCGATATATCAGACCAAGCTACGTGCAAGATATGCGGATTAACAGCTCGTACTAAAGATGAACTACTGGATCATATCCAACGTTCACACAGTAAGGATGATTCAAACAAAACACATGCTTCATCGGAACAGAACATTGATCCTTTTCCATAATGCAACCAGAGTCCTAAAATAGAAGATGTCTTTTTTAAGAATCCAGAATTATCGACAAAATTAAAAACCTGATGCGGAGTAACTCATCTACTTCTGCAATATACAATTCACTCATCTACTTCTGTATTGTCAATTGAGGTACAGCACGGTAAGTTATTGTTGTGGCCTAGTTTCTGTGACCTGCATGTGCAGGATGACAGTCAGGAGATAAGTACATTTGTAATGTGAAATTATATCTTTGCAGTTTATCGGGTTAACGACCAACATGATGCGGTACGAGTCTCATAGCTAAAAGCACTATAATTTCTGAAAATCGAAAAATTAACTAAAATCAAGGAATATGGCAAAACTTGTATACAGAGATTGTTAAGGAATAAGTCCAAGAGAAATTAATCTGCTCCAAGATCTTTGTTCAAAGACCTTTGGATTGTATCCATTGATGTTGACCTTTTTAGAAGCCCTTTTAGTAAGATAAAAAGTAAACGATCCTAAAGCCCGCCAAAACCTATTATGTGGGTCTGAGCTAAATGAATCCAAAGCCCATTTAGCAGCATAGTGCACTGCTGGATGGTAATTTTGTAATATATAATTGGTTAGTGACTCATTTGAGCTAGAGAGGATATAGTGAGCCTGTTCATAGAGTTCATTTTCCGTGGCATATTCTGCCTTTTCTATTTTAAACTTTCCCTTTCGCATATTATCAAGAATAGAATCGATATTGTTTTCTGACTCGATTGTATTTATGCACCTGCCAATGGTAGAAGCAACATGAGAATCGCTTCCTGCAATTGTACCCATTTTGTTCAGCTCTGAAAATTTCTTTGAAATAATATTTGAAAAAATGTCTATATTGTTACTGTTGAAGGACTCAATCAGATCGCAAAGGCATGCTTTTTCACGTATTCCATTAGACACAGCAAAAGGATGAGCTGCACAGGAAATTCCGTTCTTTGATTTTATTTCATCGAGTGTATCAGCTAACGACAATCCAGGCTTAATCCCCTCGGTTATGCCATAGGCAAGTACATGTCCTTTATTTTCTATCGTAATCTCCTCTGATGGGTAGATTTTGATAGAACGATAACGTGCATGATTCTGTTGATATTCGAGTGTCTGGCGATGACCATCGAGTGTGTTATGATTAGTAATGAAAAGGACATCAATTCCTTTTTTTAGCGCACTATCCAACTGTTCTTCTACGGTGACACCACAATCAAAAGGAATTCGAGATGACTTATTTCGATAATTCGAATATATATTGTGGCAGTGCAGCTCTGCTTTTAAAATATGAGTCGTATCAGCAATAAGCCATATGGCTAAATATATACCAATCTTCGATAAGAGATTGTATGCTTTTTTCTAAAATGAACCCTGTTGTTCAAACATTCAACTATAGATAAAACAAGTGACAAAAATAAAGTAGGTGAATATCTTGGATCATAGGAGAAGGGAGTGTTAGAAATGTCATATACTTAATAACAACATTTCTACCAGAAATCTTGATTTATATGAGATATACTTATAATTAAATATGGCAGTGCATTTATACTATTGCTATGGCCGATCTTATTGTTGAATCCTATCGGAATTCGAGCGTAAATTCGATACTAGACGATATTGCTAAGAAATACAATATTGACACATTTAAGGATCAGCTAAAAAATGATATTCCAATAGATGAAATTAAATTTAAATATAGGACATATTCCGAATGTATCAGAATGTTGTATAATGCTGTAGGGTTATCTAAATCAAAAGATTAGCATTTCATCACTTCAATATCCGTAATAGTACAGTTTTTGCCTCCGATATGAGAATGGAATAACCCTGTTGTTTTTTCCTCAGATAATTTTTCTGCTGAAATATACCCACACTTACTGCAGGTAACCACTTAACTACAACTTACCAAACACAAAATGTAAATGACGTTACATATATTTATCTATGTTTTTGAATGCCTACAGACCTATAGTGATACTGAGATGAACCTCACCGTCTACCTTAAATCTTGTTATTATATCCCAAATAAACTCTTAGAGATTAGCTGCAGATTTGACACAGGTTCTCCATGCTCGTAAAGTATAAAAATAGCAACCAAGGAGGTTAACACATGGTCTTTAGTAAACAATACTAATGAAAGCGTAGGCGTACAATTTGCATTGCAATGAACATAAACACAGCTTCAAAAACGTATTTTGAAGGCCAAATCTGCGCACCGGGGTTTTTTAAATCTAATCGATAGCAAGGCCACATGTTATCATAGAAGGCTGTCAAAAATTGCCTTTGGGTTCATTGGAGGTACATCGTAATAATCATTTGTGATTTAGAAAGATTTTGCATTCATCAAACACAATTGAGACAACATATCTTTAACAATCTCAATACAACCTATGGTTTAGAACGTTCAAGACATGTTATAAATTAAAGAAAATACATTTGAATTATCATTTAGAATGTTTAAACAAGTTATTATCGTGCGTAAAGATTTAGGTATGACATGTGGTAAGATCGCAGGACAAGTCGCACATGCCGCAGTCATGGCAATGGAAAAGACTAGTGAATATAATCCCAACTGGGTAACAGACTGGAAGGACGAGAACGGACAGATTAAAGTTGTATTAAAGGTAAATAGCTATAATGAATTAAATGACTATTTTATCAATACAATAAACGCAAAATTACCAGTAGTAAAAGTGCATGATGCAGGTAAAACCCAAATAGAACCGAACACCGTTACCTGCATTGGCATAGGCCCAGTACCATCTGAACGCATTGACCCAATAGTGAAAGGGTTAAAGTTGTTGTAAGAGCTACTTTACGAATTAAATACAGGAATTAGAGATGAGAATGAAAATAAAATAAAGTAGAGAGCTGACAATAGTATTCCGGCCAAAAGATATTATTATGCAGACTTTGTTCTTTCTCATCATAATCAAACCAGATGAATTAATATATTCTCTAGAGATTGGTCACAAATCGAAGGCGATATTCAAACAAGGTATGTAAAACAAGATTGGACATAATTTTTGTCATTGAATGAATCAAGAATGAAAATAAAAGATGATCATTGTGGATTTTTACAGCCCCCTTTAAACGCATATGACTAGTATATGATCTTAAACGAACATGCTGCTAATATATGTAGATAGCTCATCCCTTAACTTAATAACCTTGGCTCGTTTATCTCCATCCAGATTAGTATGCAGTAACGAATCCAATCCTTCTACGAGGTATTGGATATTTGACAATGTTAAAAGACTATCTGCATGTCCCTTGTTTTCTTGGCCTTCTTCTTTCCACTTGCTATCCATTACTTATATATCTACTACGCTGATGTTAAGCCTTATGGTGCATATTTTCCTAGTTAATAAGACAGCGATGTTGTTACTGTATTTTTCTTTGATCTATAGTTGCATTTTTTCTTTTTTCAATCTTCAATCTTTTAGAAAATCAAGTTGTATTTTCTAATTGCGTTTTGGCTCCTTTCTAGGACTCCTTTCTATAGGATGCCAAATTTCTGACTATAATTATATTTCAGCAGTGAATACGATCTCTGTTGGTTATTTGCCACTCATATTCTTCTTGGAGTGGTTTGGAAATTCCTATTCAGTTATTCTCTGTTTGTTTTAATAATATAAATGCAGACTTAAGCATACGAGTTGAGCAGTATGCAACATGGCACTTTATAGCCTAAGTTAACGATAACATAGAGCTTGTCAGGAAATTGCTCTATATAATGCTGCTATATACAGGTAGTAATAAATAAGAGGATCATTAAGGCACGACTTTCAGCAGATATCCATGATACAAATTCCTTTTATATATCAGCATTTACGTTGTTTCTCTTCAGTTAATATTTTATAGTTATCACTCATTAGTAATCCTGGATCGACTCTGAGTACAGTTGATGAAAGGACTGAGGTATTACATGGGGAGCAGAACGTAATAAGTACGGTATTACAATTTACCTCCAATGCAAAAGTCAAAATTGATGCTTGCATAGATTCTACAAGACCATCACTAATTAGAATTGAACAACTAAAGAAAGCATTTCTTGATGCCAAAGATAGAGGTGTCAAATTAAGGTATGTTACTGAAGTTACTGAAGAAAATGTCGACTATTGTAAAGAATTAATAAAATTGGTTGATGATCTTCATCACTTAAAGGGAATCAAGGGTAATTTCTACATAAGTGAAATAGAATACATTGCTCCTGCAACATCGCATACTGAAGGAAAACCAGCATCTCAAATTATATACAGTAACGTCATGGAGATTGTAGAGCACCATCAGCATTATGTTTTCGATAGTTTTTGGAACAACTCAGTTCCAGCAAGACAGAGAATAAAAGAAATAGAAGATAAAATAGTAAATTCCGAAGATAAGGTATTAAATAATGCTGTCGAGCAGCAACCTGTTATTTTCAGTAAAAAGGAAGAGAAATTTCTTCTAGAAAATGAAGGATGCAGGATAGCAACGTCATATAATGACATTCCACATATTGTCCCGGTTTCGTATATCTATGATCGTGGCTTTTTCTTCTTTGCCACTGATTACAAGACGAAAAAATACAAAAATCTTGAAAGGAACAACAACATAGGTCTATTGGTCGACATTTATGAATCTTCTAGCGACAATACTGCAGTATCTGTCCAAGGCAGTTCTGAATTTATCGCAAAAGGCGAAGAATTCAGGCGTCTATACAATATGTTCAAAAACAAATTCGATTGGGTAAGACACGATCCATGGCGAGAAGGTGAAGCTCCATTCGTCAAGGTAAAACCAATTAGTAAGGTGAGCTGGGGTCTAGATTAATATCATACCGAGTGACCACTTCCAATGAGAGTAAGAAGTTGTGATATACTCAGTTAACATACATATACGGATCTGGCTTATCATAGCCATCTTCACCTTCATCCTCAATCAAACGTATGAGCATTATAACATAAGCATATAAGCATAATAGCAGCATAATAAATATATATACATGACAAACGGAGTTGGACGAAGATGATTACCTCCGATTCCAGCTCGGACTTAAATTTGAAATAAGATTCGAAAATAATCATCGCCAGTGAACATATACTATTACTGTCGAATAACTATCATTCCAGGTGCATCTGGGGCTAACTTTCACGTTGTACTACTAAAGATGATCGAGCCCGCACAAAGATACATTTCACTGTCGCAATAGGAGGGAGTACTTTGTGCAATTTTTCGTAGGGTCAGGAAAGCCATGGTACAGTATGGGGCAACTATGGATAACATAGTCGGTGATACAATATTTGTGACAGATATGAATAAAGCCTTCTTTGGCGTATTCATAGTGCACACGAACGTCTTTGAATTAAGAAAATAAAAGATGGTTCTAGTAATAATCATTTGATATTGCCATTATTAATATAATGGTGGATTGATCTGGTATGCTGTAGAGGTGACCTTGGTTGGCCATTGTGAATAACTTCTAGAAGGCTTTTGTCTTTTGAACATAATATAATATTGAATATGCATCTGATGCACCACGTTACCAAATAGATAGCCATGGTCGACCGGTTCGTGGTTATTCTCTTGTTGTTGATGATGATGTTATAATGTCATATTTACATCATCTACTATTATAACAATAATGAATATCTATACTGGCTAACATAAGTTCGTCAACTCTATTAGGTTGTTTAACCTCTTGCTAAAGCTCATCGAAATCATACGAAATTATGTTAGTCGGTATAGAATAACTTCTAGTTATGACTGTATATACCTTATTATTTTACATTCTATTTTTGATGCTTCCATTCCCTATTAATGCCATTTTCCGATTTAAGAACCCGAAAAGAAGTCGATTATATTAAATTTGAAAATAAATTTTTGAGAAGGAACACAATATATACATGTTATGCATAGCAGGCCTTGTAGAAACAGGTTTCTTTCTAATTGTTCAGTCAAACGCTGAAAGTAATAATTACTCTTCTAGTATCCACAATCTGTGTGACAAAGTTCTATGACTCCTAGTCAATTAATATCCATCCTTCGATATGATACTACAGGTAGAAGAAACAATTAATGACAACAATAGTTGGTATTAGAACAAAAGAAGGTGTTGTGCTTGGATCAGATAAAAGAGCTAGTAAGGGCTTTTTCATCGGTTCAAAGATAACCCAAAAGATAGCAAGCATAGATGACACTCTAGCAGTCGCAATAGCAGGACAGCTATCAGATGCAGAGTACATGATCAAAGTTGCAAAAGCCGAGAGGAGGTTGATGGAGTTACGTAGGGGATTTCAACTTACAGTAAAAGAGTCAGCTAGGCTCATAGCAAACCTTGCATATTCTGGCCTTAAGAATTATCAACCGTATTTTGTAGAGTTAATAGTCGCAGGGGTAGATCGAGAAGGCGGTCATATATTTGCAGCAGACATGAGTGGTGCAATAACTAGTGAAGACTTTGCGTCCTCTGGTTCTGGTTCACCTATAGCTTATGGCGTTCTCGAGAGTGTATATAACAAAGACATAACAAACGAACAGGCAAAAGAAATTGCCACTAGAGCAGTATCGGCAGCAATGGAACGAGATCCAGGATCAGGAAACGGAATCGATGTCTTAGTAATTCCAAACTTATTAATAATTAAACAGGAGGCGATGAGTTAGTGTCAGAAATTGGTGCTACTGGGATCAGTAGTAACAGATATCCATACTACTATGGTCCTGAAGGTAGACTTGTATTAGTAGATAGTGCATTAGAAGCTGTTAACAGAGGCTCAACTACAATCGGTATTAAAACACCCCTATTTGCCTTGATTTCAAGTCATATCAAACCTACCAAACCTTTAGTGGAGCCTGCTGAAAAGATATTCACTATTGATGGACATGTAGGCGCTACTGGCTCAGGATATATAGGTGATATATTACAGCTAATTGACGAGATAAGGCTAGCAGCACAGAAGCATAGACTTACATATGAAAGTCCAATTGATATCAGTTCGCTTGCTAAGCACCTAGGTTCCTATTTACATAATTATACAATTTATGCAGTCAGACCGCAAGCAGCTTCTATAATAATTGCTGGAATAGATCAAGCAGGTGTTCAGCTGTTTCAGGTAGATCCTAGCGGAACGTTCTTAAAAGGAGCTGGATTCGCAATAGGTCAGTATTCGGATATTGCTCTTGATGTAATTCAGAGAGAATATAACGCAGATATGACTATAGAGCAGGCTAATCATTTAAGCAATAAAGCAATAGAAAAAGCATTAGGAGAAAGACCATTGGTAGAAACGGGAGTTATTACAGCTAAAGATGGTTATTTTAAGAAGTTGGCAAATAATTAACCTGTCATCTTTCGATTCACTAAATTTTTTGTCACTAGAGATCGAACAAGCTTAGCTGCTGTTCGCTTTCACAATGACAGTAATGCTTACATAAGAATTCTTGTTATATTCATGTATGCTTCAGAAATATGATTAGGAACAGGAGGACTGATCAGACCAATAAGAAGGCACCTTGGAGAATGCCGAAGACAATTTTGAAAAATATTTCATTTAAATGGAGTGTATTTCTAAATATTGCTCAAGGATGATATCAAAACAGGTAAAAATGCAGAATATGCTTATATTGTTCAGACTCAAGAAATTTGGTTTATTGATTATATAATTGGGATTGCTTTCATTGCACCAATAGATTTTAGAGAAGGATTGTTAAAGTCAGGTAGACCTTATAAAGAATTCAACGATATCAAGGATTTTCAAGACTATATGGATGACACGTTCGGACACGAGATTGAATTTGAATCATCCGTAGATCCCACAACAATGCAAGAGCAGACATACAGTAGAAGAATTATCCGATATTAAGAAAAAGAATCGTAAAAAGTCGTAAAGCAACAACTTTAGAGACTTTTTTCGTTTAGCGATTTGCATCAACCGCCAGCGTTCTAGTCTTGACCCACAAGAACAAATGTTTATAGTTCTCAAAATGCTCAACCTCTGTTAACATACTAGTTCATTCAAGCGTAAATTATCTCCATAGGTGCCCGGAATAAAATGCGTTCAACAAAAATGAAATAAAAATAGAAGAGGTGACTATCAATTCACTAGAGCATGAAATGTGTCCTAAGTGAGCAAAATAACATATGCCGTCAATGCAATATAATCATATTAAGATGGAGCACGCTTTGTAGCATGTTATGACAGATTTGATCATATAGAACAACAGATGTCGGATATCACTTCCATTACAACCATTACAATGGTATTGTATATACTAATGCTCATTTTATGGCCGGCCGGCCTGAAATCATTATTCGTTAAATATCATATAATCCAGATAGTAATAATGAGTAACTACAAAGATACTGGTGAAAAATCTGACGAATCAACCTCTGATGTAAATGCAACCTTCAGTTGTGAGACTTGTGGAAAAAGATTTAACTCTCGACAAGAACTCAAGGAACATACCCACGAATAGAATCAAAAGAGTATCCAATGATGGTCGACATGCCAGAGGTTAAAATCATGCTGAGCACTATAATCTAAAAATCTTCTTCGCATTACCGAACATAAGTAGATCAGATTCTCGTTGATCGAGATTTAGGCTTTGGACAAATTTGATGTAGGATTCAATATCGCTAATAGGCCAGTCAGTTCCATATAATATACGGTGTGGATCACCGATATAACTTAATAGTTCTTTTATTTTATTGACATAATAACTTTTAACAGATTGCGTAAAATCGCCAATAAACAAACCAGAAATATCTGCATACACGTTCTTGTTTTTATATATAACTTCTTGACAATCAACCATCCAAGGATTTCCCAAATGGCACATAACTATTTTTAGATCAGGGTTATCAACAGCAATGTCATCCACGGTCAACGGATGAGAAAACCTGATCTTTGCAGTATTTGAAAAAGTGTCCCCAGTATGAATCATTACCGGAGCGTCATACTCTACACACATATCATAAACTCTTTGATATCCTTTATCGTAAGGATAATAGTGTTCATATCCGCAATAGAGTTTTATGCCTTTAATAACACCATCTTTGAGCCACTTTTTATAATTATTTAGATCTTCTTCACCATGATTATCGATTGTGAAACCCGCTACCACACCGAGATTGTTTTCGTATTTTTTTGTGATTTCGATAATCTCGGCTGCAGAAGGTCTGTATGCATCAGACTTGTAAGATGACAATATAAGAGAATAATTAATGCCATTCTTATTCATAACTTCAAGCAATTTTTTCACCCTTTCCACGGAGCGATTGTGGCCAACACCAGGATAACAGTTTAAGTGAACATGGCAATCTATAATGGACATTAGAATTATATTGTTGCTTTCTCAATTAATAGTAAAGCAAAAATATATACTTATTCCTGTTGGTTTACTTATTTGTTCAAATGAATTTTGAAACCTTTAATCTAGTCTTGCTTCAATTGATGTTGCTATTACAGCTTTTGACCATAAGGTTATAATGGATATTATAGAAGCAGCAGGCCAGAGTGAATCATGTTTATCTATGATCGGAGTCATAATCGGTGGATTTCTTTCTCATTGCGAAGACAACAGGTATGACTAAGTTTGTATGTATGAAACGCTGTCATTTGAAGAGATATAACAAAATTTTTTTCTCCTATGCAGAGCTAATAGCCTTGCATTGCACAAAAGGTCCAACATTTGCTTTTTCTTTATATTGCTTTTTCATCTTCTACACCAGATTCAATATCAATTGCACGCGTAACTGGTGAAATAAAGATTTTACCCATTTTGGAATTTGCTCTAATGATATCGATAACATCCTTTTCTTTACTGTCATCTACTATCACCTGAAGAGTGTACTTATCACTAAATTCTGGTGTAAACATTTCCGTACCCTTAGAGGCATGAATTGAAGGAGCAACAGTCTTGCCTCTGCCTTTAACTTTTAAAATAGTAATGCCGCCAACTTTGATTTTTTTCAATGCCTGGCTAATTGCTTCTATGTCATTTTGAGGAATTACCACATCTATCCTAATCATGATTTTAATACAGTGATATCTCCTTCTATTGTGTTAAAAAATATTTCCCTGAAACTCTTGTGTCATTTGTGACGTATCGCCATGGAAAAACAATTATATCAATAGGTTGGGTGATGTGCTTTGCTATTATTACTATAAATAAATTTCTCTAATTTATCTTTTTCATAAACAGTGCATGATAATGAACTCAAACTACTGCAGTGTATACCTTCACATACACAGCACATACAACACATGCATATAGAGGCAATAATTACCAAGAATCATTTCTCCTTCTTATATACGCCAGTTCGTGTCTCTATCATCTACTACCTATATGAAAATGAATGTAGATCTTATGTAAAGATGAATATGATACACAAAATAAATACATCTACTCATTCTTGTTCTATTGATGCCTATATGGTTATACAATACATGAGGGGAAACATTTATCCGCATGCAAACCTGGCCCTAATCTTAAAAACTTTCTATTCACTCATGCTGACTCATATCATAACTAGTGCCTGAGTATTCCTTATTTTATCGACAGCACAACCTCTTACTACTAAAGTCCTAATGTTTCAAGGTATGATCCTATTTCCTTAAATGAAGCCTGATGGTGGTCATTCATATGTTCTAGGACACGATAAAGATGATATCCATCATCAAGCAGATTGCATTTGTTGCATTTGATCCTATAATATGGATTAATTCCCAAAGCTCTATATGCCCTCAGTATATCGTCGTCATCAGCTATGTATTCATATATAGATAAAACAGTAGAGGATCCATCTCCAATTCCAGCTTTTGACAGCAGCAAGCCATTAACACATACCTTCACAGTGGATTTTGTTATTGATGTTGTCTGATGATGATCTTCGTCTTGGTCTGTACTTTCAGAAATTCTCATAAACTGTCCAAAACATTGTTCTTCTGTGGCATTTTTGAGTATCTCTGAAAGCTTTGCTGTATATTTCTGGTCTTGAATCTGACTGAATAACACAGAATGGCCTACGTTATGTTAGCTTATAAAGAGAATGATTATGGGATTTCCGGCATTAACATGACTATAGCCTTCTATTGCTCAATTACCTAATCTGGAATTTTTGTTCTGGAGATCAAAGAAGATTGAAATTTAATTTAAATTAAACTCATAGCCTGACTTTTACATTGTCATATGAAATGAAGTATATACTGCTTGATTTACAGGCTAAAGATGAAGGTGTTGCTATTATAAAGATCAACAGACCCGAAGTACTAAATGCTCTTAACAGAGAAACAATGTCAGAATTATCTACAGCAATTGACATTGTTGGTACAGATAATAACATAAAGGTTGTTATTATAACTGGTACCGGAGAAAGATCCTTTTGTGCAGGAGCAGACATCAGATATGTAGTAAATATTGACCCTATTGAAGCAGAAAAATATGCAACTTTTATTTACTCATAATCTGCTAAATAAGATAGAGAATTTAGAAAAACCAGTTATTGCTGCAGTTAATGGCTATGCTTTAGGAGGCGGTTGTGAACTTGCGTTGGCATGTGATATAAGAATAGCGTCAAGCAATGCAAAGATAGGTCAGACAGAAGTTACAGTTGGCATTCCGCCAGGATGGGGAGGGACTCAAAGATTACTAAGAATTGTAGGTCCAGCAAAAACAAAAGAGCTCATCTATACAGGAAAAATGAATACAGCAGAAGCAGAAAAAATTGGGCTGGTTAATAGAGTAATCAGTTTGAATACTGAAGAAGACATGCAGGCACTACCAAGTAGGAGTCCAACTGTTTGTAAACAATCTTCTACAAATCCTCAAGAAGAGCAACAATACGAACAACAAGAAAAACAAAGAGCCAATGAACTAGCTAAAATTCTAAATAAAAAGCTGATTGACGAATGCATTTCTCTTGCAAAAGAGATTGCAAATAATAGTTTTATGCCTGTAAAAACTAGTAAAATGTTAATCAACAAAGGAATGGATGCAGATATTGATACAGGATTACAGCTAGAAATTTATGGTTGGGCATTATGTTTTGCACACGAAGACAGACAAAAAATGATGTCTGCATTTTTGAATAAAGCCAAGAAGAAGTAAGGAACACAATAGTGTGATTTATCAATTAATTATAGCTATACAACAGAATAAT
>JAFAQB010000461.1 GCA_019246625.1 Nitrososphaeraceae archaeon | reverse complement strand
GGTGAGATTCATTTTTGGCTGACAATCTTTGGAGGATTTGGTCTATCATTGCTCTTTGCTGTGATTGGTGCTGAAGGTGCAATTCGAAGAGAAGCAGATATGCCAGCTGCTTTTCATTGGGCTATGCCTTGGCTGCTATTTTTCGCTGTTTGTATTGGAATAACGCAGCTAGTTTTTGTATTTAATTTTGTAAAGACATTGTTAAGAAAACCAACTTTAGCAGAATTAGACGAATACAAGAGGCTGCATCAGGAGCCTACTGGAATGGGAATAACTGAAGGAGGATAAATGTACTGAAGACGATGTTACAATTCCAGAACTTGCCAAGGATCATCAGGCATACGACGGCATTGCATTTATAAGGGTTTCTCAACCCCTAGACTTTTACCAGATATAATTAGAAGTGGCTGACGAGACTGCTATTTGGTAGCAGGTGGAATCAGGGGATCATTATTGGTATCACTAGGTATCAGGGTAACAAAAGAAAATGCGACTCTATTTGACCTCTTTGTCATGTCTTAAATAGATATTAGAGCTACAGTACAATTATTTTCAGACTGGCCGTTACATCTCTCCTAACTGAAGGTTATTTGAGCTTCCTAATTGTTGATGACAATTCTACAGTTATATTATTATTTCTGCGTTAGCGATTTTGCTACTGCATCAATAGTATATGTCACGGTAAATGGAACTCCATCAGTTTTATGGAAAACTAAGGCAGAGCCTGCGAACACAAGTGAACCAGTGCTTATAGGAGTATTGGTTACAGTAACAGGAGTATTAGAAAACATGGTCATAGTAGAAAGAGCAATAGGTGTAGTATTATCAATCCATATGCCATGATAGGGTGCACCATGTCTAGTGTCAGGAATTACTTTTGGATTGTATTTGTGCTCAACTTCTATTTCTATAGGCTTGCTAGCAGTAAATGTAACTGTACCTGTCCAAATTTTTCCATCATCTCTTAATGGAAGAGCAACTACTATTTGATGAGGTACATTTTGTTTATTTGCTAGTGCACTAGGAGCAGGTACTGACATGGATGTATTCTGTACTGTTACAACATTTGGTAGTGATGAAGACGATGAGGAAGACGACGATGATCGTTGTATCTGTTTTTGGGCAACCGCTTGCTGTTGGTTGCTATGTAATGACATCGTAATTGATGACAATAACAATCCTATACTTAGTGCCATAACAACTGTTAAAATCGGAAATCTAGACTTACTCATTTTCATTTTATCATGTATTTTTGCATTATTATATATAGTAATTGATTTCTTTGATTGGCAGTTGTGAAACAAATACCATCAATGCAACCGTAATTGAAGTGATACAAAAATTTCTGAATTACACAATCAATAAACACAGACATTTCATCCCTAACGACTGCCATATAGGAACTTGAGTGCACATCTATTGAATTAGAATGACTAGAATGACAAATAAAAAATCCTTGTATTGTGTTGATGTTAAGAGGAAGAAGAAAAAGGCATCAATCTTGCATTCGTATCTGCGAATAATCACTACGCTGGTTTTGTTCTGGGAACTGCCAATGTATTCAGAAGGATCGTTGGGTTGTCAGAATTTACATGGAGTAAGGAGAAAGAGAACAATACTAATTAACATAAATTCGTGTACTCGTCTCAACAGATACCTAAATTGCTGCCCAATCGGCTTTCGCAGTTAGTCTCTGCCTCACCTTATCCACTACTACGGCATGGGCGTTAAAGCACTTTGTATGTTATAGTGGAATGTAGAATATATTTTACTTTTCTACATTTATACAACTAGGAATTACAATAATTCTTTCTTCCCCAAGACGAAAAACAGAATAATTATTTCTTGTAGCAATCAGATATAATTGATTTGCGAATTTAGCTAGTTCTTGAGGGTCTTTTAATGCCACTGGTGTAATTCTAACAATCAATATTGTAGATCGCTCCTGCAAAAGTGTTTTCTCTATCTCAGACAATTCAGAATAGTCATGGACAGAAGTTGCCTTAAGTGATAGTTGTTGTTGTTGTTTTTGCAATATTCTACATTCCAGTGTACATAATCGAAAATGTATAATATACAAGTAACTATTAACATTAGTTGATAAAACAATAAAAAAGTATTAGTAAAGTTCCTATAATTCTAAGTACAGCATGCTTTTTATTATATATAAATGAGAAAAATACTCTTTTTAGTTCATTTATCGGATTTAATATTATAATCGGACATACCTCATGCAGATATAACCAGAAGATGAAAATCATAGTATGCTATAGGTATATGGGAAAATCTTTATCAAATAATAGAGGTCGCAGCATTTAACACGATTCAAAGTAAAGTATCCTTAAAGTATCCTTTAAGAATTTATGGCATCGCCATTATAGACCATCCTTTATTAATTGTACAATCTCCGTAAAAATATGCAATGGTAACAAATGGAAAGATAACCTTATCACTGATATAGTACTAGTAATACGTTAGCAGTATGCTGGATAGCAGCTTCAGCAGAAAAGGTATCTAATCTGTCCTATGAAAAAGACCAATTAGAACAATTTGTTGCTAGGTTCAAAAATGGCAAGGACTGATGTCATTTATGGCTCATTTTCTAGTTATATAACTTCCTATGTCTATATGGCATGTACTGTGTGCGCATCTGGTCTTCTAGATATTATAGACCATTTGAAGAAAATCCCCACTCACAAAAGGAACACTTTCGTTCTCTTTTCTCTAAAGATAGGCATACAATATAAGAGAATGCTGAAAAGCTAAGTGACACACAGATAATTTTATAGACTTGACAGTTTTAAAATCAGATCGGTTGGGTACCTTGCAATATTCGAGTGTAGATACAAAAGATGTATGAATATAACAAATACACGGACAATCATAATAATCCATCAAAAATAGACGAAAAATTTCTTGATGCATTGTCTAAATTTATACAATCAGTTGAATCCGAATTAGATATAATGTTGCATGGATCTGCCTCATTGCAATTCTTGTCCTATTACAAGATAATTGATTATATAATATCACAGAAACTGGCCAAGAATATTATTATTAAGTTGTTATGCCCGCTTGATGAGGATAGTGGGAGGATAACTAAACAGTTAGTCCCATTTGTTGGTTATAGATCGATAAAATTATCCTTACCTAAGACCTCTGCAAATTCCTTGTTGTTTATCAGAGACAAGCAGGATGTTTTTTCTTTTTCAATTGATATACGCAAATGCGATGAATCAAAAAGAGGCAATCGTAAAGATAGCTACACGTTTTTTTATGTTAACCATTGGTTTTACTCTGAAGATTCCTCTATAGTCATAATTACAGTTCATTGTTTTGACATCATATGGGAAGAAAAAGAAAATCATGATAAAACTATAAAAGAAAAAAAGCACTCTGAACTTTTGTATGATTTAATCTCCCACGATATAGGAAATTATCATCAGATAATACGAGGTAGTTTAGACCTCGTAATATCTCTATTTGAAAAAAATAATAACAATACAAATAGTTTATCACAAAATAACGAAAAAATTTTTTCATGTCTTACAATTGCAAAAAATGCTCTAACTAAAAGTCAATCACTTGTAGACAATATACGTAGACTAGAACGATTGTATGCACAAAAGGATCTAAAACTGATAATAAAGAACCTTCCAGATGTAATTAATACAGCATATACTACAGTGGAGCAAACGCTATACGAGAATAACCCTCGTGGCAAAAGAATTAGATTTTCTTTAAATGTGGTAGATGGCCATCATCCAACAGATATAAATGTAATTGCAGAAGATCTACTCGAAGAAATCTTTGTTAATTTGTTTTCCAATACTGTAAAGTATACAGATTCGCCAGAGGTCAAAATTGATGTCCTAATAAGAGACTATTTTATTGCTGAAGTAAAATATTGGATGATAACTGTATCTGACTATAGTAAAGGAATACCAGACTCAATGAAAAAAGAATTGTTTGAACGCTTTTATTCTAAAGCTAAGGGAAGTGGATTAGGTTTATCTATAGTAAGAACATTAGTTGAAAGATATAAGGGCAAAATTTGGGTCGGAGATAGGGTATACGAGAATTACACGCAAGGAACTACATTTGGAATGATTTTTCCTGCAGCCTAGTAACAACTTGTATTTGTATTATATGACACATTCTGAAGTTTTAGGTTGACTTCAAGTTATAACTTTGTTGACAGTGTATTGTCAATCAATCAGTAACCTTCATCCACACTGGATTATGATGTTGCTGTAGTTGTCTTATTTGCTCTAATGTGATATTATAATTGAAGTCTTTAGAATCATATGCACATATGCCAATAGCAGGAAAGTTAAATCTTTGTTCCAAACATGATTCATATTCAAGTAGTTCTTTGATAAACCCATTCTTGAAAAATGCTGTCATGTCTCCAAATACTCGCATTCCTTTCTTACCTTTGCTAAGACAGTTTTCCACTAAGGTAGACCATAATGCTATAGTCCGCTGGATATTTGGTATTCCATCAGGAAAATACATCTCTTCGGTGGTTCTAATAATAATATCGCCTCTTGATTCAAGTTCTGTAACATCTACTTCCCATTCATTTCTCATCCTGGCACGAATTTCATCTTTTGGCAGATCTGTAGTTGTTATTATCACAACCTCGTTTCTTTGAAGGCCATCTTTTAGAAAGGCAAAGGCTTCATTAAATTTTTCATCTTTATTAGGATAGACTGCAATTATATGATTTCCATGTTCAATTGTCTGTAAGCGCTGTGTCATTCAATCTACTATAGAGGCTTATGATATAAGAATTGTGTGCAAAGGGTATGGAGGAACAATGTTCTACTATTTCATGGCATAAGATGAATTATGTTGGAAGGGAAACGATTCTTAGAAGTCAATATGGGATGATGATAATAATATAATTATATTTACTCAAATTTAAATAGTTTTTCTAGGGACAGGCGGTTGTAGTGGCGTGATCATGCGTAGGATCCATCGGATGCTATATGTAATATTCTGAAGGAAAATGAGTTGCTTTTGATGATTATGATGAAATGGTATTACAGCTTGAATACTTTAAGAATAACTCATTTGTATAAAAAGAGATTGAAGACATTTAGATTTGCAAGGAATAATTTAGCTTGGGAAAACTATGAGAATAATATAATGTACACCTACCGCACATGTTGATCTTCATTGCTTGAAGAACGATTTCCTCAATCAGTGTTGTTAATTACAGAGCTTGGCATCACGTAATTATTTAAGAGCATGAAATATGGATTGCTTTGCATCAATTTTGGATGATAACCATCCTTTCTTTTTCTCTATTGGAATTCTATTAACAAGAGTTATCGAAGGTATATTCTTGTATATCTCTTCATAGATGTGTATAAAATTATGTGGTGCGACTCTCTTTGGGATTTGTTTCTCATACCAATCAATATTCACTATGTGTTTGTTTGATAGATTAACTAGTTTACATATCACTTCGTTAATTTCTGATGGCAATACATGCATCAGAACTTCTGATGCTATTACTAAATCATATTTCTTGTCAACTTGAAGGGATTGAATATCTGATACTAGAAATTTTATATCTGGGTTCGCTTTTTCTTCTTTCTTTTTTATTATTATTTCTTGTGGTCTGACATATTCTTTGGCATTTTCTATTTGATGCTGTGACAAATCTACAGCAAGGTATTCTTTTATATTTGGAAAGTTTAGCAGCAATAGTTTAGTTATACGACCAAATCCACAACCTAATTCAAGTACAGTTAAGGAGGAGGAAAGTGGAAAAATCCTTTTTAAATAATCAATTAGCATTTGTTCCTGCAGTCTAAAATCTTTGTTATATCGAAATTGTTCTTTGTATGTCTTTCCTTGTTCTGTCCAGTATTGCTGGGGGTTATATGTTGAGATATGATTTGATTTTGATGATGATATATCGCTCGGTGACTGCTGGGAATTTGTCTTTGGTGATTGATGTGTCATAACCAGGCTCTTCCTATATCATATTATCTATTCAACTGTATTACTTAAGGCTATTGTGGTGACTTCTACTATGGAGATAATACTGGTGTTACAGGAGAATGTCACCATTTATTATTTTACAGATATGTACGTCCAATTTTGTAAAATGGTCGCAATACAATCACAGCTTTTATTTTACAAAATGCATAAACCTTCAATGTTTGAAAATATATCTATATACTATGGTAGTAAAATTTACGAGCAATACGTAATTATACTAAACAAAAGCTTGTTCCAGATCCACGAAAATAACGAGTCTATCAACAACAATTTGCAGAAGAATATTACATACAGTTTAAAAAAGATATGGAACAGTATGAAAAAGATAGAGATAAAAACAAGATATCAAACAAACCTTCAGAACCTAGAAGGTAAGGGAACGTTTACGCGATTATGTCGTTAATTCATAGACAAAACACCATATATGTATCTTTGATGATGATAATACTCATAAATACGTTGTAAGGACAGGCATTTCAGTTTCCTGGAATTAGCAAGATTATTCTTTAACCCTCTCTTAAAGGAATTTTACAAAAAGGACAATCGTTGCTACAGTAAGATCAAATTCTTTTTATTTTCTCTCCTATTATTCGTAAAACCCACTAAAAAGGAGTGATATCATATGCGTCCAAGGGATATGAATCAAATTTGACAGATATGTAGCCCAATCACGTATCCTCTAGTCACTTATAACGACCACTCACGTACTTCTTTAGCTACCATTATGGTAATTTATGATAATAATATGGCAGCAGAGGATAAAGAAGATCTTTTTGGAAAGGAAATACAATCTTGGGATAAGTTCAAGTATGCACTAAGACAAGAAAATGCTATTCTATTTGACAAAATGTTAAAGGAATGTCAAGAAGAAGACAAAGAAGGACGAGTACGATTCGCTAAAGCTGTGAATACAAAAGGAGAATCTTTCGCAGCTGAATCGTTGTTTATGGTTTTAATAGTACAGCAGCAAAAAATGATAGACAGTCTAATTCAAAAGTTGTCAAATATAAAGAATTCTGTTGAACGGAAAGAAAAATAGGGCCTAGTGGTAATGATTTAAGAAAGCTCTTGACAGCAGAAGAATAGAGTATAGCGATAGTAGTCATAATAGTAATAATGTCCATAAACAAGTAAATGAGCATCGACTATTCTAAAGCCGGTAAGAGAATAAAACTGGCTAACGGAGATCTTGGAACAATATTATATCGCTTTGAGGATCATGGTTCTTGGTGCGTCGCTGTCAAGTGGAACAGCGGTTCTACCCTATCATTAATCGAAGGCGTTGATCGCTATGAGATTATAGATGAGGAAAAATCTAACCCTAATGATAGAAAAGAGGAACGAAACAGCTCTAAACACGTTACCTAAGAATTGTTTTTAGGTAACACCAGTAATCTACCAAAAATGAGATCTGCTGTTTTTTCATAATTAGTGTCTGACATAAAACAAATATTGTGTGACTAAAAAGATACAGATAAGTTTTTTCATAATATGCAGTGATCAACAACCAATCTCTGGCTTACAGATTATTTTCTAATGGAAGAAAGCCATTGGCGAGACCTGCATTTCAAACATTCTGAGGGATACTACTTTAAAAATGCTAGTGCGTGCATATTATTCCAACTATCTTTCTTCTGCAGAATAAAATCTATTCATAAAGTTTAGCCAATAGAACGATGATCTTTATCTTCAAGGTTGTAGAAAAGTCGCAGGTGTATTAATTACTTGAGTATTGATTGCAATAGAGCACAAAAGGAGATCTAATGCTTGGATAAGTCTTCTCCCTATTCTGACTGATCGCGATAACATAGAAATAATACTTCTCTCTTTTTAATATTATTCGCACTTATAATATTGGGACATATGGTATTATACCACATATACATTATTTGTTATACTGATGACTTCAGCATACTTACTAATTAACTGTCTTATTGGTTTTCAAAGCCATATTGTCAATGAACTAAAGAAATTATCAGAATTTATTGAAATCTATAAAGTAAATGTTATGTATGATATAATTGCCAAAGTTAATGTAAACTCAGAGAAAGAGCTACAAGAAATCATAATCTCAAAAATTCGAAAAATTGAAGGAATCAAATCCACATTAACTTTGGTCATAGTAAAGCACACTAAACCAGGCCTTGATTGAACCAGTGAGGAGAGAACCATTGATGAATCATTTAACGTTATAGATTAATGGTTATGTAAGTGCGATGACTTAGAACCATTGGATTTTGACATTGAAACTAGGATAAATGGCTGTCTGACCGATGCAGTTGATAAAGGTTACTTAATGTTAGTATAGGTAATCCGGAGAGGGGAACCTAAGAGAATTTACACTATCTTAGTAGTAATGAAGAAAAAGTAGATAAAATGTTATAAATAAGAACGATGCATAACATTCAAAGACAACGATATATAATTTTGTGGAAGGCTCCAGGTAAATTGCATCATACAAATATGTAAAATCCCTATTACTATCATATGCGCCATCCTCAATCACCCTTTTCAAGGTGTGGAGTACACATGGATAGTCTAGAATTCTACAGCCTGGAATTTGTTTCATGCACAAAACGACCTAACCAAATAAAGAGGCGCTTTCCTAATCACCTATATATCATTTTACGACTTTACCTAATATACTCTTACCATTATTTGTATACTTTAGAACTCCACTTAGTTGAATTTAGAATTTGAATTGTAGTCATGCAACTACCAGAGTCGAAAAAGTTTGTATTTGTATGTCAATTGGACCTGAAAACCTTCTTAGCATATAAAGTATAGCTTGATAAGGGGTTATAAGATGACAAGTAGTAATAAAAAACAAATTGAGAAACCAGGTCTGAGTACTGAAGACGCCAAGGAATTTGAACTAGATGAGCAACCAAAACCAACCCGAAAAATAAGTCATCCTGCTACTCCTATATCAAATGAGGAAGAACCAAGTACACATGATAAACGGAAAGGAAGAAGAATAATAAAATAGTAGAGGAGTAGATAATTTTTTACATGCTTCTATTATGAAATACTATAATTTTTAAATAATCTCTTTTAAAACGGTTATCTTGGTTTGGATTTTAAACTTGCTATGCAGTTAGTTTTTCTATAGATGTCAGAGGATGGTCATTATAATCGTTAAATTCGGACATCGTAAGTGTGAGTATGTCTTGTCGTTTCTCTCTGATTGATCTCCAACCGCGTTTCTCTATGCGTTCAAAAAATGATCTCATTTGCTCAACGGATATTTGATACAATCCATTTTTAGTATCGTCTAATGAACAATACGCCAAACATGACCCAAGCAACAAAGAGATCAAACGTGTATTTTGTCCTTTTTTGCCCATCCCAAATAATGTGTATGCTGTATCTTCATATTTCAGAGAATCATTAGCTTCTAATATGGTTCTAAAATCTCTATTATTTTGTGGAGTGAATACCAATTTAGCTAAATCTGCAGTAGTCTCTGATATTTTTCTAAATATTTCATAAATCTCTTTGGGAGTTGGAGTTTTGTTAAAATCATGATAAGAGCAAATTATACCAACTTTATTTTCCCTTGCTAAATTAATTATATGGGAACGATCTTTTCCATCAGTGGATAACTCAATATCTACAAATGCTGGTTTTGCCATTACAGCTGAACTGAGTAATGATAGTCGTAATTCTTCGCCTGCTGAAAAACGACCTCCGTTCTCCTTATTGCGATTTGTCACGATCAATGGCAATTTCGATTTCGAAATTATCTTGTAGATTGATTCATCATTTATTTCGTTAAGGAAATCTAGTCTAAATTCTGCTAAATCCGAACTCCATTCTATAGCTCTTGTCAAATTTTTTAAGTAGTCTTTCTCATTATTGGCGTCTATAGGAGTACAAATGATTGGTCTTTTTTCCAAAGTGGAGACAAGATCTACATACTTCGGGGCTAATTGAATGGCTTTAGACACATCTTTAAAAAAATGTGTGTTATATATAACCTTACAGCCCAAGTCAAAGTAGCAGTAGCTCGTCTTATGACCATCCAATACTACACCCGGCTATGTATCTTCATTCTGGAAAATACTGCTGTATCAAAACTTATTGATGGATATGTGTTTTGCATTCATTTCGCAAATTATATTCTGTTACAGGTATTTTTATTTATGGTTAGCACTACAGTGAGCCCTTCAAAGATGACAATGAAAAAGTATGTTGATCTTGCAGTTAGGTAATATGAGTTCAATATTATTTAGCAGCTGATTTTCAGAATTCAGAATAACAATCCCGCATTGCTCACATATCAAATAAGAAATAACTAGTATCAAATGCATTGATACGTTAATACCAAAAAAAGTAGAGTATTGTTAGTATAGGAAACGTTGTTATCTAGAAAGATTCTACTTCTGCTAATAATAAAATAACCTTCTTCAAATGCTGATATAAAAATTACATTCATACTTTGAAGTTTCCTTGGCTTAGGTTGCATTGGGATTCTTAGCGATTGCGCCAAGTATATGCTTGTCTGTGATTATTCCTGTCATTTTTCCATTATCGTCAATAACAGGAAGCCTACGAATATTATTTTCATGCATAATTACTACAGCATCGAGTATGGAGCTTTCTGGTTTTATAGAAATCATATTGGTGCTCATTAATTCTCTTACAGGCGTCTGAGTAGGAAATAGTTCCACTGAACCTAGCGCATGCGTTATGTCTCGTTCTGTAAGTATTCCAATCGGTGAAAAACCGTCTATTTCTCTTTTTACAATAACAACGCTCCCGATATTGTTTTCATACATAATTTTGCATACTGCTTGAATAGTTTGGTCAAGAGTTACTGTTATTACGATTTTTGTCATAAATTCAGAGACTGGAGCAGATAGATCCAAACTCATATGATTAGCAATTGATTAGGACTAGATAAGTGTTGGTCAGATCAGTTTGCAATATTATTATAACAAACTGTTATGATGACAATCATTTCATCTTCGCTTAACATTAATGTATAATGTTCTATCAAATTCTAGTTAGATTTACTGATGCTCGACAATTGTAAAAGTCATGAGATGAGATTTAAAATAATTGTTGGCTTGGCCCTTAAACTAGGTTATTCCATAAAGATGAATATCGCAACTTAATAAATAGTTGCTTTTAGTATTTGTCGTAACTATATGTGGAGGTCGATCGAACCATTCAACACCATGATAAAAATGTATAATCGAATAGATGGAATCTGCCAACTCAAATTATAACACGTACTCTAATTGTGTCTCATTCTACTTTAGCCTACCATTAATGAAAGAACAGTCTTGACCATCAGACATGACATAGATCGATTGCTAAAATATTAATTGCAGATGACAAATCAGCTGTCAATTTAACATTAAAAGTACTTGAAGATAAAGGCTTCAAAGTGATGCGTTTATGATCCTCCTAGCAATGGAGAAATTTATGCTCTAGCCTATTAATCTAAATTCGAAATGCCGATGATGACTGGTTTTGAATCATACAGAGAATTATAAAAGAAATCGAAAATAAGTTAAGATCTTTCATAACAGCGGGTTGAATAAATAATATAGATTACCAGTATAAAGTTATCATTTGGCGTTGAAAGTAGAGACATGTAGTAGATGATGACTGCTAAAATACTCCGACACGATGCCATTGAATGTGCTGTAGGAAGGGTGATTGGTTATCTAGGCCAGATTTGGTATTGCCATTTTTAGAACTCTTTGTCTTAATATTATTGCTAACACTATTGAACCAACTGATAATACCACCGCGCTGAAGAATATAAGGTTAAACGATCCAGGTGATGGAAAATATTGTGCTATTCCGTTTATATGTAATAATGATTGATGTGTTTGCATATACATTCCTGCCAAAGCTGGACCTACCGCACTGCCTATTATCCTCATAAGTGTACTCATTCCCAACGATACGCCAGTGAATTGTCTCGGCGTAGAAAGTATAATGACATTCATAGCTCCTACACTAGTCAAGGATAATCCAGTAGATAGTATTGCAAGGTTTATTGAAACCAGTAACTCAGTTGAATGGAATAGGAGTAAACCAATGAAAGCTGCAGCCGTTATAAAAGCACCAAGTATTATTGGTTTTAGCGAGCCTAATTTTGATATTATAAATCCAGAAGTTGGACCAAATATTAGAAGTATTATGGCAAACGGCAGCTGTACTTTTCCAGTATTGATTGCATCTTCGCCAAATCCAATTGGACCAGGATTTCTTATTAAGATTGGTATTGTCTGAAAAATCATGAACATAGATAATCCTACGAGCATTATTATCAAATTTGCAGGAAGTATTGACTTGTTCAGCATTAGCTTAAAGTCTACTAGCGGGTGTTTAGCTCGTTTTTCAATTACTACAAACAGTACGAATGAAACGATTCCGAGCAATAGAAAAGGCACTAGAATTTGAGTTGACGAATTAGTATTGTTGTCAGATGTTTCAATGAATGTTAATACTAATAGAAACGAAGTAACCATAGTTGCTAGTGTTATTGCACCTTTTATGTCAATTTGATTTGCTGATTTTTTATCGATAATATTCTCATTGTTCTTCCTTTTTGTTTCTCTAATGTTCTTATCTTCTACAATTTGTGATTGTTTTTGACCCTGCTGTTGCTGCTGATCTCCACCATCATCTACATTAATAAATCGTCTTATTATTAGAAGAAGAGCAATTGCGATTGGAATTATTGTAAAGAATGTAGCACGCCATCCATAATTTTGAACTATGATTCCTCCCACTGCTAATCCTATCACTGCACCTGATGCAAACATAGAGGTGATTATTCCTTGACCAATCGATATTTTTTCCCTTGGAAATTGATCTCTTACAATACCAAATGCTATAGGAAACATAGACATTCCTATTCCTTGGATTGCTCTAGCAATTAACATAAAGTAAATGTTTGCTGCAAATCCTGATAAAGAAACTCCTACAGCATAAATCACCATTATGATAAGTAATATTTTCTTTCTACCATAGATATCTGATAATTTGCCGGCTATTGGAGTCATAACAGCTCCTGACACTAGGTAGGCTGTAAGAATCCATGAAGACATACTATAAGAAACATGGAAATACTTGATAAGATCTGGAATAGCTGGTATCAGCATTGTTTCTGCATACATTACCATGGTAGCAATGCAGCTTAGAACAGCTAGCACCTTCCATGCATAACTAGAGATTTTTACAGAATTGGAAGGTAATGATGTATACATATTAGAGGGAGAAGGATTATTACTATCATTATTCTCAGAATGCTTATGCGGTGGTGATGATGGTTCCATTTTAAAAATTTATTCCTAGTAATTATTCTACCTTTTTTCTTCTAGTTGGTGCTATTGCCTTGTCAATTACATCTATTGAGGTACTCTTATTTACATTTCTACTAGATGCTGAATCTAATATGGTATTGTCGATAACTGTACCATAAACATCGAAGTTAAGTTCTAGGTTTTGCCAGATTTTATCTAAAGCATTTCTCATAACATTGATATTTTCTTCTGGTATATCTTCTACAGAAATTTGCCTTATTTTTAAGGCACATTCTAACATCTTATTCCACAATTTGTCTGCCTTATCTGTACGACAAATTCTATTATTTCGTCTATCATCTGTGTCTACTTTTCTTATCACCAATCCTTCCTTTTCCATTTTATCTATAATCGGAATAAGGGTTGGACCTTCCAAACCTAGTCTATCAGCTAATTCTTTTTGAGTGAGACCATTTTGGTTCACAAGCATAACCATGATCTTCCATTGACCAAATGTCACTCCTGTTCTAGAACGCAATTCAGAATCAAGAGCTTTGATAAAAGCTCTTGCTGTCCTATTAACTATAAACCCTATGCTATTTTCAAAATCATAATTTTGCATAGTATTACTAATAATTAGTATGCTAATTAATACTATTTAAATATTTAGTGAAATACGGCAAATAAACTAACTTAGTGAAACACATCATTACATATACAAGATGCATGGATATGGGATTAATATGTCAGAGTAAAAGGTCACTAATTGGCAAAGAAAATCAATAATCCTGACAGGATTCCCAAATATGTCAACTGCAAAAATCTATTATCGTTTAAACGAATTTTAAAAACTTAGGTACTGCCACAGGTAACGTCTGCTACTATCTTGTAAAAGCTGAATCAAGTATGAAAAATGTGTTGCCATTAATAATAACTAGTCTCCCAACTTTTTTGAAAGTAGTTCTGGTATGTCTGAGGGACGCTTTGCAACAGGAACATCTGCTTTTGCAAAATTACTAACTTTAGAATCAGCTGAACCATAGTTTCCATAAATAATTGCACCTGCATGTCCCATTCTCTTTTCTTTTGGAGCAAATCTTCCTGCAATATATGCAACTACTGGTTTAGCGAATTTTGTTCTTAATAAATAATCTGCTAATTGTTCCTCTGAGTCTCCTCCTATTTCGCCTACGACTACTATCGATTCGACATCTTCTCTATCACTGACCATATTAAAGGCTTCAACAAGATTTGTTCCATTGATAGGGTCTCCACCTATGCCAATGCATAATTTTTGTCCATAGCCTGCTCTTGTCAATATATAAGACACTTCATACATAAGAGTTCCACTACGTGAAAGCACCACTACGTTCCCTGCTTTGAATGGTTGGACAGGCATGATGCCCACCTTCATTATTTCAGGCACAATCACGCCAGGAGTGTTGGGTCCTATAATTTTTGCACCTTGCACTTGAGCATATTCAAGGATTTTTATTGAATCTTTAATTGGAATGTGCTCTGGAATAGCAATCAACAATTTTATTCCATTATCCAATGCTTCTTTTGCAGCATCTAGGAAAAAGTTTGCTGGAACAAATACTCCGGATATTTTGGCTCCTGATGTTTTGACTGCTTTTGAAACGCTATTATAAACAGGAGTTCCTTCAAAATTTTGACCCTCCTTACCAGGAGTAACACCTGCAACAATATTTGACCCATAAGCCTTCATTAATCTAGTATGCGTGGAACCATAACTTCCAGTTATACCTTGTATTATAATAGGTTTTTTCTTATAGTCTTTATCACTCTCTTTTCCAATCAATATATCAAAGATATCAAAATCCTCAGACATTTTATTCAATTCCGTTATTTTGAAACCTCTTTAACTACTGCGCATATTGCTTCTTCTACAGTATCATATAATTTAGCTTGACTTCCTTTCAATATTTCTTTCGCTTTTTCAGATTCTGCTCCTGAGATCCTTGCAAAGAGTGGCACACCAATTACTTTGTTTTTATATGCTTCAAGTATTGCTAACGCAACAAGGTTTGTTTTTACTATTCCTCCAAAGAGATTCACAAGAATTCCATCTATCTTTTTTATTTTGCTAATAACTTTTAGTGCCTCATATATTGTTTCAGTGGTTGCTCTGCCGCCAAAGTCAAGGAAAGATCCCGCTTTACCACCTGCATCTGAAACCATGTCTAATGTTGACATTACTAACCCTGCACCATTTCCAATTATTGCGATATTGCCGTCTAGCTCGACCAAGGAAAACCCACTTTGTTCAGCTTGTGCTTGCAATTCGGGAATCTGTTCGTATTTTTTTAATTCTGGATGTCTAAACATAGCGTTGTCATCAATGATGACCTTTGCATCAAGTGCAACAAGAGAGCCATCATAAAGAATGCCTACAGGGTTAATTTCTGCTAATTCTGCTTCCTTCTCGTTCACAAGGTTTGAAAGTTTCATTGTAAAATCAGTAAACGCGATTAAAGTGTTTCCAGTTAGTCCTATCTTACGTGCTACATCTTCTGCATTTTGCAAGGATAGCCCATTAATAGGTATATCTATAATGATTTTATTCTCCACATTCTCAATTTCCATTCCACCTTCAGCTGATGCAATTAAGGAATAAGTTCTCTTGCTCCTATTAAGGAAAAGAGACAAATAGAGTTCATTTTTCAGATCCACTGTTTCTTCAACCAAAATGCCACGGGGAATCTCACCCTTTATCTCTTTATACATAAGTTCATTAAATTTCGATACCATCTCCATTTCTGTTTTGCATTTCAAGATGGCTCCAGCTTTGCCCCTACCACCGACCATGAGTTGTGACTTTAATACAACTGGATAACCAAGTCTTGCTGCTGCTTCCTTGCCTTCATCGACGTTATGGGCGAGACATGCCTTTGGAATTCTAATGGCATATTGATCAAATAATTCTTTACCTTGGTATTCTAGTAATCTCATTTATTAGCAGAGGAAAGTCAAATACGCTTATTTATAATCCTATTTTTATACGAATTATACTACAATAACAAATCCCTTATCTTGCTTGTTTTACAAAACACATGATGATGGATGATCTACCTACTTACCTATATGGTTATTTAATATAGTCCATTCATAATTGCATTTAGTGTTTGTTGACATAAGGGAATTGTAAGATTATTGTGAGAATTTGAGTAAAATTTGAGGTAATGTCATTAGTTATTACTGCATAGGGATTATTAACTTGAGATCTAATATTCTTAATCATATTGCTTGCATGCCTAAAACTAAAGTATTAGAAAGCCAAGAATAGTTAAGCAGTGAAGGGTCTACATGCCAAAAGAGATGAAAACCGAGCCCGAAATTCATTGCGTATTTATCAGTTAAAAATGGATATCTTGCAATAAAGAGGTTTAGTGTAGAAGGGGTAATAATATAATCTGAGGGATGAGTGCCAGCTAGAGTAAGATCTCCAGATTGTCTTAATGTTATCTTAATTTAATAGCCCACTCCCATAGCTTGCCACTTCAAGCCAAAGGATAGGGCCACAGAAATTGGTGGATTTCCATTGAATATTCTCATTACAAAAAGATAAACGTTGTTTTTTTATTTGATACAATACATGACTCTAATATTCGTTATGTTATTCTATTACATATTAAAATATGTTGATAATATTAAAATACTTGCGAATTTTATATGATTTAATAATCGGTAATTTATAATGCTTTAAAAATTTCATTATGATAACAATCCTTATTGAGTGTCATCTGTTCCAAATTTAATCAATCTATCTTATTAACTACTATGACGTAATCATTGGCCTTAGCAAAAGACAGCAGAAGTATACTTAGCATAATTAAATAGACGGAATAAAGGATCAACCAAATAGAACAAAATTAGAAGAAAAATGCTGGAAATAACCATAAGAGACGCTTTGACAATGGTGTATGTACGATGATATACTTGGCTAATTCAGAAGACTATAGCGGTGAAGAGAAGAGTGATTCTGATGATATATACATATATACATTGGACTTAAATTTATATACCATCTAGAAAACTGGTAAATTATGGTTGAAAAGATGACTGCTGTATGGCTAATCATCCTTACTATCATTGTATGTGCGTCAGTTCCTGCAGTATTAATCTGGCTTACTACCACTCCACATACACCCAAGATGCTATTAGATGTTGAACACCTTTATGATATAATAATAGCAGTATATGCACCATAGCAATGACGAACTTGGTATGAAAATTCAAGGAATAACTGATATAATCATGATCCCGTTTAGAGCAACCTATTTTTATTTTATCTGACTGAAGGAAAACCACCAGCTAGAATCTGCGTAACACCTTTGGTTTTAACATTTCTGGATGGAGTTTTAATTCTCTGATCAGAGAAAATAATTTATGTTTATCGTTTGGAAGAGTGCCACCAAATGAATAGATATTAGATGCATGGTTAGCCCTAAATATCACTGGCGTTACCGGGTTAAAATTTGAAATGAGCATTTCAAGTTCCTCTAATACTGCTATATCGTCTAATGGAGTAAAAGGTTCGTCGAACTTGGTCATAAACTCATTGTAAATTTCATCCTCTAAATATAATGTCAATGCACCTAAATAATCAGGAGCAATTTCACTTACGACTCTGGCAGTATCACGAATATGTTCATTAGTATATGTTTTCCCGCCCAGTCCAAGAATTATCATACATGATAAGACATATCCATGACGTTTTGCTTTTTGACAACTCTCAATAATTCCTGTGCTTCTTGCACCTTTGGTTACTTTCTTCAAAAGAATATCGTTACCAGTCTCCACACCTACATAGAGCATACTAAGTCCAGCTGCTCTTAGTTTATATAAGTCATCATCTTTCTTTTGCAGTATATTCTTTGGCATTGCATAGCATGATACTCTTTTTAAGTTCATGAATTTGGTATATGTATATTCCAAAATCTGAATTAATTTATCAGTGGCGAGGTTCAGTGCATCTCCATCTGCAAGAAATATCCGTTGAGTTTCAGGGTATGTCTTGGCAGCAAAGTCGATTTCTTTTTTTATTTCCTCCCATGACCTTTCTGAATATTCTTTTGTGCGATACATGTTACAAAATGAACATTTGTTAAAGGAGCAGCCTAGTGTAACCTGAAATATCATTGAATTAGCTTCAGATGGCGGCCTATAAAGCGGATGGTTGTAAAGAATTTCCATTTGACTATATGTAAATTTGACATTCCATTTAACCTATTCTATTCCAGAAAAGCTAATAAATAAAATAAGTTCATTATTTCCATATTGATATTATTATTACCATCTTAAATGTATACATTTTATATTATGAAAATTCATATCTATAGTTAGAAGCACTCAATAAAGCTAAGATCATGAAGACTATATGATGATAATATCTTTGGGTCGGTTCGTCGCGAGATCTTCATCGATTCTTAACTCAGTCTGGAGCGGCGAAACTTACCTCATCCCCAGTACGAAACACATTATCTACTGTATTAACCTTTGTTAGTTCATTTCTTATTGACAAGCGTTTGCGTAGTCTCTTCAAAGTACCTGACATATCTAAAGTTATAAGAGGAGGATATGATAAGGCTATAGCAGACAATATGTTATCAAGACCTTCTAATTTACATCTAATTATTACAAGATTTGTTCCTTTCGATTGGATCAGCCTGATGGATGATTTTTCAGTTGCGACATGACCAAAAAGTTCAGAGTTTCGTTTTTTTATTAAATTAATGATTCCGATTTCGTCAGTCTGTCCGCTATATAATATTGCCAAATAGCGGCATTTATCTCTCCGATTAAGTATTTATAAACACCTTGTATTGAGATTTAGACTCGATCCATTTTCCAAGTTCTTGCCAGTATCTGTCTGGTTTTATATCGCAAATTTTTAGAATAGCATCAAAGGAGCGCCCAGAAACCATCTCCTCGATTGAATTTGCACCGCTAGAAAGAATGAATTGGCAACTACTGGATCTGCAGAATTTGTAGAGATCTCTTATCTGACTAAACCACTTTCCAACCTGTAATCCATCAGATTTACGAAGATCGGCTAACGTAACTTCCAATCCAATTCCTCCCTTTTTTTTTACTTTCTTTTTTAGATCGTCGTTAAAGTCTCTGAAAGATCTAATTCCAAAAATGTCTATAACAGGGGATGAAGACGACGATAATAATAATTCTTCAATTTTTTCAGAAACTACTAGATATGGATATGTAGTAGCTGCTATAGATGATGATGAGAGTGATGGTGATGACGCTACTAATGGTGATGGTGATAGTTGTTTCCTATTCACGCGATATATAATATTTTTCTCCACCTTGTAGCGATAGTCAATTCCTAGTATATCGATTTCTAAAATATTAGCCATTTTGGTGATCTCCATAAAACTAATAGCATGAATACATAGATCTATGCGCCTTACGTTAAGAGCCCCCTGTAATTCTTTAGGTTGCTACTAGGTTTGTATCTTCTGACTGGTCTGAATCTAATCCTAATAGAGTCACTTTCGGAAAGAGAAATCCTGCCATTACAGATCCTTTGTTTGTCTAAACGAATGTATATGTTTCCTTTCCAATCAACATATTTGTCAAAAAGGTTTGAAAGAAGGTATTTGTCATTGCCATTCAGTGAAGACATGATTTTTACAATGAGATCTTTAGCTGATTGACCGTCAACAGTGGCAGTGAGCAATAAAATTCTATTTCCCCAATGACCCTCAGATACTGAGTGAGAAAACTTTTCAGGGGTTATTAAAAGTACATTATTTATAGAATGTAATATTTTATACTCGTTTTCAGTAGCATGAACTACAACGTTAATTTCTGCGGAAGAAAGCCTGATATCATCCTCTAGGACCATAATCCAGACTAGTGTAAAAAACATGAGAAATATTAACTAAAAGCCTATTGCAGTGACTCAGCTGGTGGTTCTTCATCTGCCTTTTCTTCTTCTATTGGTGATTCTGCTGTCCCAATAGCCTTTGCCTCCTGAATAGCCCTTGTTTCTGATGTTGAAATCAACTTTGTTTTCTTAATGCCTATGTGCCTTAGTGATGCAACTTTCTTTGCCTCTGCTAGAAGATCGGCTCCCATCTTACCCATAGTTGCCTCCTGCACAAATTGGTCTATTGTCAATTTTGGAATCTTGTCGGACAATAATTTACGAGCAATCATTCTGATCTCGTGCTTTTTAGAGGTATTGAGTCTTCTCTGACTGAACGCAATTACTTCAACTCTAAAAGTATAACCATCCATTGTTGTATAATCGTATACATCGTCGATCATGGAGCTACCTCTTCTGACCAAGCTTCTTAAAAATTCCTTTGCGTACTCGTGTCCTTTGAAAATAGTAGTAGCAATACCATCGTTAATTCTATCAATTTGGACAAAGACCTTTGTCTGGTGTTGCGCAGGATCTTGCTTTAAAATATCAAACATGGTATTTTCAATTACACGCCTCTTAGCATGATCAGCATCCGTAATTGGGACATAACTCAAAGCGCTTCCGCCAAATGCAGATGGAGCATTAATTACTATCCATTGTTTGTCTCGCCATTTATCGCGCACTCTGCCGCCCCTCTTAGCTCCCTTAGCCATGAAAAATCAAAGTCTATATCCAAAATATAAGTTGTACGCTAATTACCAATTATACTAATGTATGTTGTTGTAGAAATATTATGTGAAATGTTATTCAGCACGGGTATTTCGATGAATATACATCTATATTCTGTAAGACTTTTGTTGTATGGGTTTCACAACTATACCACAATAAATTCTGTGATGATAACAATATCAAATCCGTAGCTAGTTTTACCATCTTTGAACTCTTGTTTTGCATTTATATCTGGATTACAACTATTTCCAATTCATTAGTCAAAGATATAATAATTTTTAAATACTTTTAGTAATTGATTCCATAGTATGAAATAGAGGCTTTAATTCTGAAATTGGACCATGAATAATCATCTTTGTAGTACCTTGAATTGATATATTTGCTTCTCTAAACATCAGACCTTTTTCTGAATACTCAAGTCCGTTAAGGCTATCTAAGCGTTCACTGACTATATCATCTGATTTTAGAAATAATCCTCTTTGTGCATATAAAATGAATCTCTTATCTGTAATTACAACCTTATATTTTTTATCTGCATAGCGTATAAGAGTTTTACTTTGAAACTTTATATTTTCCGAAGGAAGCAAAAAATCCTGTAATGGCATTTGATGTTATATTTTGGTTAACTGCTAACATATTTATCAAAAAGAGTCGCAGCAATTTATCAAAATTGATAATTAATCTAAATCATATTTGGTTCTAAATTGAACTAAGGCACAGATACTTAGGGATAGACCAGTTGATAAATTCTATGAATCTTGATCAGGACAGACAATCTACCCATCGATTGGGAATATCTGGAGCTCATATAGAACCTGTAGTGCTGTATGTAAAGTAGATGCTTACAAGTCAGAAGATATCACAAAGACTGCAATGGTCTATTACAATTGCAAAATGCATAACAAACAACCAAAAGCGATAACACATGCTAAGAAGCTAATTAAATAGGAGAGACGATTTTGTTAGAATTACTTCCCTGTGTTCGAGTTTTTCCATCCCCTTTCGACTGCATTATATGTCCAAGTCGCTCCCCTCCAAACAATGCTGCTCAAGGCCTTTACAAGGGCCGCACTTCCTACAAAAATCAACGAATTTGCCGACAGCAGCCATATCACCTATTTGTAATGAGTCACTTTTGTCCCAACTTTCGAGACAATGCCTACGATCTCTTGTCCTGGAACCACAGGAAAGGTTGATGTGTCACATTCATTATTCACCTGGTGAATGTCCCAATGACAAATACTGCTATATTGAATATCGGTCACGACATCATAATCTCGAGGTTCTCTTCTTTCAAAAGAGTATATAGTAGGGAGGCACCTTGGCTTGGTAGGCTGCATATCCATAAACTTGGATCATCGTTTTTTCACCTCCAAAATGCTTTGCCTCCAGATAAGAATGTAATAGCGGTGTTCCATTGACAATTAAATGCATTTATCCACTATTTTCACCGATCCTTTATTATGTCGGTTTTATTTTTTTACATATGTTATTCAACTATATATAATGAGTAAAACGCCCTAGGGAACTTTTAAAAATGACGATATGCAATATTACCTAAGTGTAATATTAAAATGACACTGAGCCTAAACTGCAAAGACGCAGGAGATCCAGTCTGTACACACACAATGTATGGAGAAAATGAAGAAGAGTTATTACAAAATGCCAAAAAGCATGGCATAGAAGTTCATGGATATACAGAAGAGACATGGAACGACGAAATAGCAAAGAACAAAGATCATTTCCGTAAGCTTATAAAAACTACCTAAATTCCTTCTTTTCTTTTTCTCCTGGAAAAGATCTTCCTTCTACAAGCCAAATGTCTATCCTGAGATTGAATCACCTGCTGATTTTTTTCTCTTTAGTTTGGGATTTTATCTGATTTTCCAATTTCTATGACTCTATCGTAGTTCTTCTCCCTATACATCAACAATAGTATCTATTGGTTCATGGAATTGTGATAAGCCATGATCACCATCCGTAAGCAGCCAATCTATGCCATCATCATCTCTTGATGACATGACATGACCTTGACAACAATAGATGATGATGTCTGTAAATGAACTAGTGTATATGAATATAGATGCGATATAGTTGTAAATGAATTCTTGCTTTTATGTTATAAGAAGAAAAATATTAGTAGATGTATAATACTACAAGGGAAGAGTTGTATTTGTCTTTATGATTTCAATAAAGAGGGCCATTATTTTTGGATCCATACCAGCAGCTGTTTTATTAATGATAATCTTATTGTCTGCATTCTATGTTAAAGAAATTTATACGCAGATCGATATTCAAGCACCTAATGAACGTGTATGGCATATCTTAACGAACTTTACTAATTTTCATGAATGGAATCCTTTTATGGATCGAGCACGTGGAGAAATAAGACAAGGTGCAATAGTAACTATACATTTACAACCTATAAATACACAAGGTATGACTATTGATCCTACTCTCACCAAAGTGGAACCTAATCATGAGTTACGCTGGTTAGGACGATTTGCTGGAATACCACGGTTATTTGATGGTGAGCATATTCTCACAATAGAATCTATTGGGAATAACCATAACCTCACACATTTTATTCAAAGAGAAGTGTATAGAGGCGTATTAGTTCCATTCTATGCATTTCAATTAGATACGAGCTATAGGCCAGCTTTTGAAGCAATGAATCATGCTCTGAAAATGAAATCAGAGCGAACCAATGGATAGAAATGTTGAACCAGTACAGCTAGCAGATTCATTGAAGACTAACTCTACCTACATTCTTACTCTAAGGTGCTATAACTCACAATTTTCAATGATGTTATGGTTACTTGATTACAATTATGAACAGAAGGAGTATTTTTATTATATCTATATTGGTAAAGTTCAACAGCGGGAAATAAGCTGTATAGAGTTTAATGAACGATATTAAAGTTCAAATAACGAAGATTGTTGGCGTATATGTATGCTTCAGGCACATAACAACAATGTCCTTGTACCGTGATGATGTCTTAATTAGGATTTTTGGCATTGATTTTTTTTATTATTGTCATTATCGCCATACAGTATTTCCCTCGTTGTTTCCTGACCTTCTGGAATTTGTTCTTTCTTTACTTTTGGTACTGATTCTAGTGCATTCTCTTTAGCATCTTGCATATCTTCCATGATATCTTTGAAACTACTCTTTTCATAGTCATCTTGATTTTGGATTTTCTTTGTCTTTTTATTCATAGTACCCAATAGGCTATGTAACTTAATTGTTGTATTGATTTAAAGTTCGATTAAAAGTGTTTTGACAGTATAACTGACTTCTATTTCAAAAACAACCAATACTATCCTTACATGTATTCTTCTTAAATATCATATAGTATAGTTGTTTGCAAGGCATAAAGTAAAATGGATGATGTAGAAGAATCAGTAGTGGCCAAGTCAACAGGACAACAAGAAGAGAAGGATATGGCATTAAAAGATGCTGCACTATACAATGTACTAAGTTCAAAGAAAAAGATGACAAAAGATGAGTCAGGTTACAAAGAACAAGAAAAAAGTGAGGAACTGGAAACAAACAATTACAACAATCAAGCATGTATAAAGTGTAAGTTTAATCTTCCAGACGAAAAAAAGTGTCACATTGTAGAAGGAGAAATTAATAATGAGTACGGTATTTCAAACTTCTTTTCTTCAAAAGGTGATGGCATGCTGCCAGGAGATATTGTTTGGGACTTTATAAAGAAGACAGGAAGAAAACTTGAATACGAAGAGGGTCATGTTATTGGCAAAGGTGCAGAAGGATACCAATGTAAAGACTGCAAATATTATATGTATTCTGATAGATGTCTGTTGATAAAAGGGAATACTTTTATGCCTGAAATGAGCTGCGCCTTTGTTGTAAAGATTGGTAATGGAACAGACTTGTAGTTGTAAAAGCATATTCTAAGACTTGCATTATGTAGAGGCAGAGATATGAAAAAATAAGACTAGGATTTTAGTAGGGCCACATTGAACAATTTGTCGTAGACTAAGCTAAAAGAGGAATTCTTATTCGTATTTCATATTAGATCTGTTAAATGCTTTCTATTACTTAACATACATGGTCTTACCACACATATGACTGAAAATGACAGTCATAGTCCGTGTCTTGTACTCAAATATACCCATATAACATAAAATATGCTATGCATTAGTGCCAACAAACTCTAAAGTCATATCAAAGCGCCAAATACAATTTTGATGGACCAACTATCAGTACAATTATAATATATTACTATGGCTTTATTTACATGTATGTCGACTGTTTGATACCGTTTTTTTATATTGGTAAGGTACTATGGAGAGGACTTTCAGAAATGTCTACGCTGATCAATAAGTTGAAACCAAAATATATATTACACAATAACGACAAATAGTCACCACACAACCATGGAATTATATAAATTAGTGGTACTGCATCTGATAATCAGAAGATATGATATATAAAACACAACTGAATTTTAAGTTAACCGCCTTATTGCTCAGTTTTATATTAATTTCTCTTCCTGTGTCGACAAACATTTCCTATGCGCAGCTATTGCAGCCTACAGAAAACGATACACAACTGCCACCAAGTGCAGGCAAAGGGATACTGCCCAATACAGGATTACCATCGACTACTCGTGCAGTAAATATAACCTCGCCTACCAAAGGTCAACAAGTACCATTAGGTAAAGATCTTACAATCTTGGGCACTTCTATAGGTAATGCATCTACATCTAACTGTCAAGTAATTGTAGGTCTCAATGGAATAAGGCCATATCCATCAGCTACT
>JAFAQB010000441.1 GCA_019246625.1 Nitrososphaeraceae archaeon | reverse complement strand
TTCTCTAAGGCAGGTCAGTTTATGTCTAGTTTAATAGTTTTCAATCCTAAAGAAATGCAGCAAATTTTGAAACTGAGTATATTATTATTTTTAGTTTCTTCAATTATAATCTATTTTATGACTTCAGCTATTGCTATGAACTCATCTAAAAAGTCTCATGAGCATCATTATATATCTTCAATTCAATCAGTAAAAATGTCTACAAAGAATGCAATTCAAGCAGAGTTATAATGTTCTGATAGCATCTGTACCTGGCGATTACCAAAAACAACAATCACTTGTGCTCAACAACAGTGATTGAACCAAAGTTAGCATCCCTGGAAGAAAAACTAACTATATCAATGGAATTGAAAAACTGCTATACTGCAGCAAAGTCAAAAGGACGATAAGTGAAGACTAAAAATCCTCATTTATCTTTTTAGTTTTATTATCTTGTTCCTTAATGACATCATTGCTGATTCTATTTGCTTCTCTATACCTACAAATATGAAAGAGACTCCGACTCCTAATAATATCCCACCTATTACATCTAAAGGATAATGACCACCAACATAGACTCTGGAGATACATACAAGAGCAGCTTCTGCAGCCAAAACTAAGGATACTATCAGCTTCTTAGTCGAATCTCTAAATAATGCTAGAGATGCAGCTGCACCGGCAGATACTATCAAGGCATGACCAGAAGGGTAGGCATATTCAGAGTCTGCTGGAATCAAAAAGTCTGATTTTGGTATTTCAGGCCTCGGTCTTGCAACAACATCCTTAGCAATTGTGCCCAATGGTACAAGAGCCAGCATTGAGATTGCAATAACTATTGCCGTCTTTTTGCCACTCCGACCACCTAATATAAACAAAAGTATTATTGCTATAGGCCAAAATACTTCTCTTCCATACTTAGTCAGCGAAATCATTAATTGATTAAAAGCCGGAGAATGGGAGTTGTTTATATCTAAAAAGGCTGAAGAATCGGCCTTAACGATAGGAGAATTATGATAGTAAGTATTATTTGCGTTACTGGAATTTAAATTTACTTTTGGAGAAACTATTATGGCAAACAATAAGAATAAAGTAAAGATTACAACTGAAGTCGCAAGATATTTATTCAAAACACTAACAACCTCATCACAACCAAGCGTATTTTTGTATATTATTATTAAGGTACATTTAACTAACTGATGTTTCTAACGTACCTATATTTCTGCCTTTAGTAGTACTTGATACTACTAAAGGTCTTTCGTGTTTATCGATTCCTCATCACTATTGTTTATTATTACCGATATAGATCCATATTCTTGATAAATTTTGAAATACTACTATTCTTGATAAACATTCACGGTTATAAGAACAAGTTGAATTAAATATGCCTCTAATCTGTTTCCCTGAGCAAAATAGCATTAATAGAGATACTAAGACCTATGATCGAATTTATTAGTATTATTATTATTTCTAACCTTGGTGGGATCTTTCAGGCCATATTCAGGATAAAATCTGCATTTTGATGCTGCTGCAAGGCTGTAAATCCATTGCAGCCTTGTCCATCACATGCTTCTAGACCTCTGCTATAATAGTTTGATTCATGTCTGTACCTGCTGCAGTTAAAGCAAGGATAAACTCTTCATGTGGCAGCAGCAGATCAATAGGCTATCTAAGAAAAAAAAGATAGCTGTACTGATGCAGTTAAAGAACAACTATTCTGTTTTATCTCTATTTTTTATATATTATTCCATATCTTTTCGAAATTGAATATAATATTCCTTAGGGAATTCTCTATAGCCTCTTTTCTTCCTTTGTGCCCTAGTATGTTTCTTTATATGGGCTTTTGGTACAAGTTTTGTTTAGTATCACATATTGCTCTTATTTTCCAATCATAGTAGATACATTAGATAAATGTAAGGTTAATGCCACTTTTTTAAAGATATAGCTGTGATTATTTTAACACTATTTTACAAAATGTAAAGTTAACCATGTAAAATAATAGATAATGACTTTATCATATAACGAGTTAATGGAGAATTCGTCTAATCTTAATGATTTCGAGAATAACCTTTAATCTTACTCTTCTATCTCTTGCATCGCTAAGCGCCTTTTCAAATATCCCCTTGTTCTATGGACTGTACTACTACATAGCTTCCACAAATATCTATTTCAAATCTTGATTGAGATATTAATTTTAACGTACAAATCTATCTTTCAAACTATCATTCTACAAAGGCAGATGCTTCTGCAACTAGTTTTAAGTAAAATATCATATATTAAAGATTGATAAATTTGGTATATGAAACTGCAATTGTTACTGGAAGCAGTAGAGGTATTGGAAAAGAAACAGCCATCATATTATCAAAAATGGGGCTGAATGTAGTTATATCTTCTAGAACTCAAAGAGAAATTGATTTTACAGTTAATCAAATCAAAGAAATTATAACAGGTACAAAAAATAGTGGTGATTCTAGTGCTGAAGCAGATGGCGACAAAATACTAGGCATAAAGTGTGATGTTAGTAAGACCGCTGAAGTAGATTATCTTGTCAAATCAACGGTTGAAAAATTCAGAAGTATCGATGTCCTAGTAAATAATGCGGGAATAGTCTATGTCAAGAAATTAATTGATACTTCGGAGGAAGAATGGGACAAGACAATAGACATTAACCTAAAAGGTGCCTTTCTATTTTCTAAGGCTGTTCTTCCTTTTATGATAAAAAAGGATGTGTCTAGTGGTGTAATTATTAATGTTAGCTCAGGTGCTGGGAAGACAGGATTTCCAGACATATCTGCATATTGTGCAAGTAAATTTGGTCTGATTGGATTAACTGAAAGCTTAGCATGGGAAATAGGAAATTACAACATAAAAGTTATGGCTATCTGTCCTGGTGAAGTAAACACAAAAATGCAGCAAGACTATGACCAGGAGTACTATAGAAAATATAAAGATAAGATGCTTCAACCAAAACAAGTTGCAGAGAGAATTATTGATATGATATTTAATGATAAAAAATATAATAATGGTCAGTCTATTGAGATTGGATAGTCATTTTTTGTTGTAGATTATTTTGGCGAGAAGAAATGGCTGAAGGTTAAAAAATACCTTTTAAACTATCCTACGTATACCATTAGTTAGTGGCGAGATCTGCATTTCTAACAGATTTGACTTTGGAAAAAAAGATAACATAGACTCTTCTTCCGGAGACGATAGATTCAAAGATCAGCATCAAATAAAATAATAATAATTACTGAGAAATGAAAAATTTCACTATCCATAAAATGCCTTGGATTAGAACAAGCTATCATAGTTCTATCAAATTCAAAGAATACTACAACTTTTTCTACAACATCAGGTACCATTTCTCTATTTTTCATTGTCATACTGAGATGGACTCTGCTTGTGCATTTTCACGAGATGGACACTGTAGATAGATAGATATGAAGTTAAATAGCAATGGTACAAAATGATTTTTATTGATATATTATAAAAATAGTTATGGGGCCATGACCTTTAGTCTTGCAGTGATATCTTTGAATAGGAACAAAGAAAATGCACATGTTAGATCAGCTTATATAAGACAAATAATTTTAAGTCCGGTAACTATCTCTTATCTGTAGAGATATTACCGTTTTATATACAGAAACTCACAATAAGTCTTTATCCATAATTTAGTTCATAAATGACTACTAGCGTAAAGTGGAATTTGGAAGGAGATTACTTTGAAGGATGTAATTGTGATTCCATATGTCCATGTATATTTAAGGGGGATCCAGATGAAGGCTATTGCAATGTAACTGTTGCATGGCATATTCAAAAAGGTAATTATGATGCTGATGGTAATAATAATAATATTAACCTTGATGGACTAAATGTAGTGGCACTCTTTCACACACCTGGTAATATGTTAACAGGCCCAAAATGGAATGCAGCAATGTATATTGATGAAAGAGCAACTAAGGAGCAAATTGATTCACTTACCACTATATATTCCGGACAAGCAGGAGGTTTCTTTGCTGTAATTACTAATCTGATTGGTAAGATGTTTGGAGTAAAATCAGTTCCAATTGAGTTTGGTATTGATGGAAAGCGTCGTTGGCTGCGTATAAAAGATTTGTTGCAACTTGAAATAGAGGGGGTTGTAGGAGCTGATCCCAATAACGAAGCACTTGTAGTTAATCCAGCATTATCTGTAGTACCTGGTTCTAACCTTGTAGTTGCTCAAACGAGCAAATATGCTTATAGTGATCATGGAATGCAATGGGATAATTCTGGTAAGAATGGCTTTTATTCTAGATTTAGATACTCATCTTAACTTAACAATCGAGCAGCAGGGAACAGAGCAAAACAAATATGATATTTGTTACTAGCTAGCAAATTTGAGAAATCATGAATAAGCTGCAAAAGATAATTGTTCTCACATTAGTTTCAACTTCTGCGCTAGCATGGGTTATGTCAAAAGACCAACCAGATATGATGAAAGCAATGATGACATATGACTCTATAGCAATTGCATTATTTACAGTAAGTTGGACTACTGGAATGGCCGCAATGATGTTTCCTGCAATTTCTCCCATGGTTCTATTGTATAATAGGTTGATTAAAAATAATGATAATAATGCCGACAGCATAAGTAATGGCAAAGATAAACAAGTGTTATCATCCACCTCTATTGTTATTGAGGGAAAAAATGATAATGCTAATAGTAATAACGAAGCCGTAGACAAGCAGCAGCCTTCTTCTTCTTATTACTTCATTAAGATGATATTATTTGTAGGCAGTTACCTTGCAGTATGGGCTTTAACTGGACTTGTGCTTCTTTTAGCATGGTCTGTCCCAATGAATAGCTTTGTTGTTATGGGAATTGAAAAAAAACAGCTTGACATCATTTATGGCGTTTTATTAATTATTGCGGGTGCATACCAATTCAGTCCACTAAAAACAGTATGTATTGGATATTGTGAATCCCCGTTAAGCTTCTTTATGAGAAGGTGGAGAAGTAGGATAATTGGTGCTCTCAAGATGGGTACATATCATGGACTATATTGTCTTGGTTGCTGTTGGCCATACTTTCTATTAATGATAGCTTTGGGTTGGATGAATTTGCTTTGGATGGGGCTATTTGCATGTATAATTTTTGGAGAAAAGATGTGGTCCAAAGGAATATGGATTGCCAGGATAGCTGGAATCGGGTTGATGACACTAGGACTAATTGCAATAGTACTCGCACCAAACGCTCATAGTTTACTTGGTGTTGGTGATGATGGCGGTGGTGGTGGTGGTGGTAAAGTCAATAATCACAATAATTACAGAAGCGACAAGAATAGTAACACCAATATGAATAGTAACATGAATATGAATATGAAAGTAAATATGAAAACGATGAAGATGTAAAGGTATTGAAGAATGTCAGGCGGTTCTTCATGATAGCTGAACCTGAAGAATACTGGAATTATTGGTACAAGCCATAAAAGAGATTGTAATATCTAAAATTTACGTTGTAAAATCCCAAAATGCGCTTTGAAATGTGGTGCTGTTAGACATTACTACTATGTAAATGCGACTTGCCCTCTTCTTCTTTATCCCCCTTCTTGTCTCCTCGTCGTTTTCCCTATGCAGCTTTTGACAAACCAATGTTTTCCTAAATATATTGATGGTAGTTCCTTGTCCAAAACATAAAAAAAGCAATATGATCTTTCAACATTAAAGACCAAGGTTGTTGAAGAATGCTCCTGATGGCTGGAAAGTCAATTCAGCAAAAAAAGTGTATTCTAATGATTTTATTGAATTATATGAAGACACACTTGATTTAAACGGAATAGAAAAAGTATACACAAGAGGAGTGAGAAAGGACTATTCTACAATAGTCCCATTTATTTCTGATGAAGAAATTCTTGTAATCAAAAGTTATAGATATTTAGTAGATTCAATCCTAATTGAAATACCATCAGGATATATAGATAAAGGAGAAAGTCCTAAAGAAGCAGCAATAAGGGAGCTTAAAGAGGAAACAGGGTATTCTGCAAAGGATGTGATATCAATGGGAGACTATACTGTTGATTATTCAATGTTTGAGCAGAGGGGAAATCTATTTGTTGCATATGATTTAGTGAAAGTGGGAAATCAATCACTTGGGATAATGGAAAAAATAGATGTTGAAAGTATAAGTATAAAAAAAATTAAGCGGCTTCTTTTAGAAGGTAAGATACTAAATGCAGCATCTATTGTTGCATTATATAGAGCTCTTGATTTTCAAGAGCACTCAAATATGAAACGAAAATGACAAATAATTAGACACTTAGCTTAGGTCAATGTGCTACAATTTACTAAAGTACAAAAAGGCTATTATTACGCTATTTAGATTAAAAATAATACATTTAGTTCCAATTAATTACAAGTAATTATCAGGCATGGTTTCAAGTTCAAAAATCAAATCCCATATAGATTGTTGCCTATTTCGAGGCTTGAGATCAATCATCTTCAATATGCAACGGTCTAGCTTTCTGGAAATTGTAGGATGATACCGTGAAGGAGGGTCAACTGCAGGCCTATTCATTTTTTCATCATATGCTGGAGGTCTTGTACGCGTCATCATTTCGTAGAATATTATTCCCAGAGAAAAAATGTCTGTACGACCGTCAACTAAAGTGTCTAATGCAAACCATTGCTCTGGAGAACAATATCCAGGTGTTCCCCCTATCTCCTCTGCAACTGCCGACGTAGTAGCAGCCAATGCTAGAGATTTTCTATTGATATCTTTCCCAAGTCCCCAATCTGTAATTTTTATTTCAGATCTACTAGGATCTGTATACATGATATTGTCTGGCTTTAAGTCTCTATGAAATAAATTGGAACTGTGTGCTTGAGCTAAGGCATTACATGTAGGTAGAATAATTCTGTTGATGGTCCATTTCCTCTCAAAAACATATCTTTCATGGCTACGAAATCTTTCATCCATATGTTCTCTGAGAGAACCACCGCTTAGATACTCCATTATATAGTAGGAAGTAAAATTAGGTGGCTCTCCTCCCATATTCCACTGGAATATTTTTACAATATTTGGATGATTTAATTGAGAAAGTATTTTGATTTCTCTTTCAAAATGCTGCTTATTAGTTATATCAAACTCCTTGAGTTCTTTTAACGCATATCTTGTGTTATCATCTCCTTGAATCTCATAGACCTTTCCAAAAGTACCTGACTTGAGTGGTTTTATAATATTGTATTTCAACTCATATGGATAAGTGAATTCATAATATTATGCTTGTTTATTTAAGTAATCCAAGTAAACTTGTTTACTTACTTGCTCTGACTCTCTAGAGTAAAGGATATGAGGTTAATTTGATGAATGATAGATTTTGTATAAGTGTTAACGTCAGACTGTAACATCCGAGTTTTGATAAGTCTGCAACCATTATAACTAATGGCCCAAATACAGAAGCAACTTTTAGCATACTGACAAGCTAAAGAGATATGATACATATGATGTGTATGCTGCAGACAAGATAGCAGGTGATACTTATCAGGTAATCGTCAAGACTGTCCTATAACAGGACAAGATTTGTAGGCAACACAGGATGCTGCTTAAATGATCTTTTCCGCTTTTGTTTGCTGTACTATTGACATTAGATGTGACTTCTGTAGGCCTCAGCTGCAGCAGTAGTAGTAGTACGATGATTTGTTTGAACCATGCGTTTCCCTGCAAGGGTGGCAGAGGCAAGAAGCGTTGACGGCCACCACTCCCGTCTGGGCAGTTCCGGCAGACATAGATGTCGCTAATGGTGTGACAGATGTGGGGATCATTAATCTTGTGACATTTCAAGTCCAAATTATAAACTATCTTGCTTTTGGATAAACATTAGAGTACCAAGTCATGCTTCACTAGCAATATTTAGTAGACTAAATATAGTTAACTAATGTATGTTGTATTAGCTGGTTTAGAAGGCATATTAGGTTGTTGACTTTCTAATGCCCTTCCAGCTGCTTCCTGTTTTATAGTTTCGATTAGCATCTCTGTATCTTTTGCTTTCTTCTCAATACCAGTCATATCTATTCTTAAGCCAGTTATTGAAAGCAAACTTTCCAAAACAACCTTCGAGGCCTTGGCATCAACAACATATCCTGATGTTTCTCCCAATAAACAAATACCTTTAACTCCGCTAAGCTTTGCAATGCCAACAATAAGACCGTTCATACCTGCAACACTACCATTATCCATGGTTAGAATATTCTGTCCATCAAATGCTTTTACAATCTCTATATCATTAGCTGTGCCGAAAACACGTGGTTGATCTACAAAGACTTGGGTGATGTATGCTCCAAGAGTAAAGATTTTTTGTGTGTTAAATTTGGCTGCAATATCCAAGATCTCTTCAGCCAAAAGATATTGAGATTCAGGGCTGACTGGCTGCGAGTCTCCGGTCAATAATAACATATCATTACTGCTTGAAGTATTAGTAGTAGTAGTAGTAGTAGTAATAGCATCAGCCCTATCTGAATAATAAATACTATTTTTCATAAGTTCTGCTACTCCATCAGTTCTAATCAAAATCTGAGGAGGAAAGGAACTCGAGTAAATATCCGCCAGGTGTTTTGCATGAAGTTCTTCTATTAAATGATCAACTGCAATCTTTCCAATATATCCAGTGCCAGGAAATCCGCAGATCAAATAAGGTGATTGTAGTTGTGGTAAATCAGTAGAGGAATATGAGGTGGAATAGACAACATTAATTCCTAGTCGTGAAGATGATAACATACAATATAAATTAAATAAACTAGTGGACTTTAAAGTGTTGTGGCTGATGGCTGTCGCACTAATAGAAAATGCGATGATAGCAGAGCGAATGAATTTCAAGTGATAAAGAACATGCGGACAGTGTCACAATATTCCTGCTTTTAAAATACTCCAAAACCGCTAGTAGTTGTTCGAGTCTCATAGAATAGCATTCTTTAGCCAAAGACAAGGCTTGTACCTTTTCTCTCTTCTGCCATGCTTGCTGTGAAATAGTCCAAGTTTCATTTGCAGTCAAACCAACCATGAATTTCTAGTAGACTTATGACAGCCGCTCGTCAACGTATTTTTGATGTGATCAAATCCATTATGATTTGTTATTTATGCATTTAATAGAGAATGTCTATTATTAATCATAAAAAATAAAAAATAGAAAGAAAGAAAGAAACTACGATGGTTTCACATGGTCTCAAGTTGACATACCATAATAGATTTTCCCTTAGATAGGCAAGCAATTCTATATGGAGAGGAGCTATAGCGCCTATCTATAGTTTCCACTATAAATCGTGCATTTCAATTAGCGTCCACCATTTACTTCTACTTCTACCTTCACTGCTATTGTATTGTTGGATATAATATAGTGCTGACAACCTTACGCTTCTTTTACTTATTTGACATGCTGACAATCGCAGGGCTATTTATTACAATGTTTGTCTTAGCCACACTTAATTCTCCATTCTTCTCAGCAGTCATTACTTCGGCTGCCGATTTCAATATCCTCGCAGTAGCATTAGCATTCCATTTTACAAAGTTTAACTGATTTAATGGACTGTATCCTTTTTCTCCTGGCAATGCACTGGCAATACCTAGCTGAAATCCCATAGGAGATCCATTTGTTTTGATTCCGTTAACAAAATCATAACCTTGCTGGCGAGCAGAGGCTGGAGTCAATGCTAAACCTGGGGCGAAATTTACCTTAAAACCGGTGTTTTTTGTTATAGATTCAGCAACTTGGTTATCTGATGCATCAGTTGCAATAAAGAATGCTATCTTTCCATTCACATAACCTTCTGAGAGCTTAATGGATACTGAGTTTAATGGAGCAGTATTTTTGTTAGATGATTCTGCCTGTATACTGGAAGAAGAGGAAGTGCTGTTGCTGTTCCTGTTGTTTTTTACTTGTCCTTGGGACATAGCCTCATGCAACAATGGCGGTGATCCTAGAATAGATACCATTATTATAAGGACTGCAGATAAAAGATAGCATATTTTGGGAACATTTAACGTGATTTCCATACTGCGAATAATATCATAAATTATTATAAAAGAGGTTCTATTGCATACCGCTCGCTAATAGTTTCTACGAGATTTCTAATTTAGTTATCAAGCTTGGAGCTTAAATAACTATAAATAATGAATATTGGCAAGCTGTTGTTCTTTAAAGTCAAGTTATCTCCATCACAAGATTGAGGTTATCTGCGAAATACTTCACTTCTAGCAAAAGAAATCAAAAAATAGTATAAAAGAATTAGAAAATGGATATGGCTAAGAATTAGAATATAGCTTTAATCAAATAGGCTAGGATTCAGGACCCAAGGTATTTAGTCTCTATATAGGTCACAAAGTAATCCGGGTTATAGCCTTCATTGAAGGTATTATTAAGAAGCATTTTGGGGGCATAGACAGATCCATGCTGATGTATTTTTAATCTTAACCATTCTCTGATAGGCTTGAAATTACCCCTCTTGGTGTCTTCCTCGTAACCCTCCAGATCTTTGCGCATCTTTGAAGCAATGATCGCTGAAACCAAGTTCCCCAAAGTGTAAGTTGGGAAATAGCCAAAGAGGCCACTGCTCCAATGAGTATCTTGAAGCACTCCCTGTGAATCCTTAGTTGGCCTTACTCCAAGCAGTTGCTCCATTCTATCGTTCCAGAATTCAGGAATCTCAGAGACGCTGAGCTCATCTCCAAATATTTTTTTCTCTATCTCATATCTTATTGCTATATGGAGATTGTATGTGACTTCGTCGGCGTCAACTCGTATATAATCAGCCTTGACGTTATTGAAATACAGGTACAATTCGTCATCTGTTGCTTGGTTTGAGAAACTTACTTGCTTTCTAATCAAGGGAGCTATCAATTGAACAAAAGGCAGGCTTCTGCCCACAATATTCTCCCAGAACCTTGACTGAGATTCATGGAGCGCAAGTGAAGATCCGCCTTCAAGAGGAGTAACAGACAATGACTGATCGCATTGCAGATTATACAAGGCATGACCAGCTTCATGAATAGTGCTAGATATCGACTTTTTGAAATCGGTCCCTTCATACCGAGTAGTTATTCTTACGTCGTTGAGGCCCATAGCCTCAGTGAAAGGATGAGTAGATACATCCATTCTGAAACGTTCCATGTCGTATTGCAAGAGAGTCAAAATGTCATGATTGAGCTCGTCAACTTTTTGGATATCATACTTTGATTTTCCAAGTTTGCTTTCTTTGCAAAATGGGCTGCCTGAATCTACGAGTTTTTTCAGAATCTTCTGAATACGCGAGGTTAACACACCGAATACTTTATCCAAATCATCTACTGTAAGCTCTTCTTCGAACTTATCCAAAAGCGCATCATACGGATGCTTTTCATAACCAATCTTCTCGGCTATTTGCTTGTTTATTTCTATCATTTTCTTCAAGTGGGGTGCATACATCATAAATACAGATTTTTCTCTCGCCTCTCTCCATGCCATGTTGCCCCTTATTCTTTCCAGAGATTCTGCTTCGGTCAACTCTTTGGGTATCTTGATCTGCTTGGTTATTTCCCTGTCGAGTACTCGTATAATGCCCTTCTCTAAATCGCTAAGGCTCCCCAGTTTCTTGGCTGACTCAACAAGACCAATAAAATCTTTGTTTAGCAGAAGATCCTTATGCATCATGTGAAGTTGAGAATCGGCCACTCCTCTTTCTTCCGTGCCTTTCCTAGGCATATAAGTCTGAAAGTCCCAACCCATTAGAGAAAT
>JAFAQB010000434.1 GCA_019246625.1 Nitrososphaeraceae archaeon | reverse complement strand
GTATATCCTACATTCTTGTAAAGTATTGTAACAATAATGCAAAAGAGAATAGAGCATTAACCATGTCTAAAGATCTGTACAATGATCCATTCAAGGATCCAATTGTTGGCCGTATAATCGCAAAAGAAAGAGAGATTAGGCGGAGAATTGACGCGGCAGTAGATGGCAAGTCAGAAGAAGAAGAACTGAACAAATTGTACAACAAGAGATACAATATTTTCTTGGCAGCTGAGAAAATGCCTATCCATCCTCTTATGAAAGTCATATTCAGCAATATGGCTGGGGATGTTAAGCTCGAGCTTTTACTTTTTAAACTAAGACAGGGTTTTGAAGAACAGATAAGTCGAATTATTAATAGGATTGATAGTATAGAGGATGAAATAAAAACTATGAAAGAGAATCTAAACACCAACCTCCGGTAAGCAGTATGACGTAGATATTGGGTTTAACAACAGTTTACCAAACTCAGGATCTGTTACTATTTGCTCCATCATTTCCTTGAAGCAAATGTTGACCCATCAGATGTAGATTTTGTTATTCTTTGAGAAGGCACATTGCACGGTATTTGGTTGCTTGTTCAACTGTATAGCTACCTCTACAGGCTTCCTTCCTTCGCTATAGAGTTTGTAAGCTTGGGTGGATTTTTGAGTGGACCTTGTGTTATTAGGAATTTCAGGAAGTTGAATCTGTGGTTGATCCACCAACTATCATCACCTCAACTCAATAGAGATCTAGAACATAATATTCTCTTCTATACTCTATGCTTCATATTTTTCATGGCGCTTTGCACTTTTTCCTGCGCATTTTCTAATATTAGTTCATCTTGATGTCCTAACAATAATTTATCGAAATTTAGTTGAGATACTCTCATTACTGATACTCTTGCAGTTACCATATCTAATGTAAAATAAGAAGGTGGGATAACCAATCCTCCCTCTTGAGCAGAATTCCAAAGCACATCTGCACCAAAAAGTAGCTTTTGGTCTTCTGGAATAAGCGAGATGTGACCAGGAGTATGACCAGGCGTATGAACTACTTTGAGACTCTTAATAAAATCTCCATCTTTTACTTGTTTATCTACTTGTATTGGATCTACATTTAGTTTTTTGAATTCCTTAATCACGTCTTCTTCGCGTATACCAAACTTTTGAAACAACTGTCGATAAATGTTAATATCCGGTGGACCATGGTAAATAGGACTATGAGATAAAAAAGCAGAATCTATCCAATGAGCATAGATGGTTGCCCCATCATTACCACTACTAGTTCCACTTTTACTGTCTGCTGATGACATCGTGAGTTTTTTTATTTCATTAGCAGCTTGCGCATGATCAGAATGCAAATGAGTTAATATGATACGCCTTATGTCTTGCATTTTATAGCCATTATTATTCACATATGAGACTAGCTTAGGGAGTTCCTCAATGTAGCATGTATCTATTAGAGTCAGATCATGCTGACCCTCTTCTAGGATATAGGGTACTACCTTATGGCCAGGATAGAGAATATCCAATCCGTCGATAGAGTGGATGTTATGGGTGATTTTTGCCATGCAGGTTTATCTAGAATCGACGTATGTATTTGTATTTAGGATTTCTTATGGTCAGGCTGCTGGACGTTACTACTGCTATGTAAGTATTATTTGTCATCTTCCTCATTCTTATTCTCCTCCTCTTTACTAAACCGGGCTTCTGGCAACCCAACCATCTTCCTGAATATATTCGCAGTACCTGGACCAAAACCAGCATAGTGATTATTAGCTGATACTATTGGATTGTTCTTTCTATAATGATATTTTTCTCATATGGCAAATGAGTGTGATGTTTTATTAATTTCAAAAATTTACAAGCTTGAGATAGCAGCAGCTGTTCCCCTTCTACTAGAAAATAATCTGTAAACCTGAGTTATTTAGATATGCGATCTGATTATTCATATCGTCCAGTCGAGAGAGCCATCGGGCTCATAGACATGGCTTATTTTTCTTTTATTGCTGCAACCATTGTCTTATCTATCATCTGGTTTAACAAGACTCTCAGGAATGAGCTTGCTACCTCCAATAGTCCTTCATGGTATTGGCTGCCGTTGTCATATTCGCTATCGCCAAAAATAATGGCATATTTATCAGGATTTACTCTTAATGCCTGAACAACTGCAATGATAGCGGAAGTTAATATCTCTCCATGTTCTGCTAATAATCCATATACAATTTCTTCAGCTATACCTCTGATCAGAAGGTATTTTCTATTGCGATTTTTGAACCTGAAAACAAATTGTTCTAGTCGGGATTTTTGATTGTAAAGGCCGTTTACTTTATCTACTAACACATCAAAATTTTGCTGAAGCGTATTCTTGGTGTCAGCTAGTTCCATTCTTTGTCTTTGTAGAGCTTGGCAGTCTCTTTCTAATTCTTGCTTTCGGTGCTCCACTCTCCAATATCCCTTAACGAAAGTCTTTGTTCCTTTGCAATCTCTCGAGTAGTCTTACCTTGGTTGTATAGCTCTAAAACTTTATTTTCTCTTTCAGTGTTATTGTTATTACTTGACAATTGTAATGTTACTATAATAAAGAATGTACATACCTAAAGCTTTTTTCCTGATACCGCATGATATCAGTCATTGTATCCTAATGCGTACGTTCTCTCTCTGATTCCAACTGTTACCATTGCATATTTTTACGGAGCTTGTACAGTTCATAAAGGAGGGGCTATAATGGCTAGGACATAAAACTTGAAAATGTACTTTGCTAAATGGTATTGCAATGGGAGTTGTCTTCCTCTTCCTGATCCCATCACCTCTAGTGAGCAGTCGTCATGGTTATGCAGTTGGACTACACTTCAAATGAAACTAGTTTAAAGTTCAAAGTCTACATAGACAGACACCAACAAGTAGTCTAATGGTTATGGGCATGCATAGGTTAAGATAGAAAGTGAGGAGCTAGAGATTGATTCTAAAAAAATATGGGAGATTGTTGTAGTGGTCTTTTTTCATTATAGCATCTATATACCCTAAGGTATCTGTTTGTGATGGTAGATTATCCTGACCTGGTGTTTACGATAAGACAGGTTAGGGATTGCCCTGCACCTTTACTTTTGGTCAAAATAAAGGTTAAATTAGCCAAGGTTGAGGCTACATTATTTTCAGGCTGGACAGAACATTCTCCCATATATCTCACAAGCCCGAAAAAACCAATAATGACAGGTGTCCATATGAGCAGCGGGTATGAATGCACTCTCTCCATATAATGCTGGAGCTTTATAAAGTGAATATGACATAGAGGCTAACTTTCGTCTTGTCGTACCTATATGAGCAATCTCGCATAACGTATATATCTAAAATAGGTAGATAATGCCTATTTCAAATATACCTATTGCTACAATATTCCTTGCAATTCTAAATACCTTCCTATTTGCATATGGGTTACTCTCGGGTTCACAGGAGCAAATTATACGTAATTACGGATTTATTCCTGAATATTTATTTCATAGTGATGATAGTCTCAGACATTTCAACTCATTCTTATCATTACAAGATGCGCTAATGCGATTGTTTTCATCAATATTCATACATACTAATATTGTTCACCTTGCATTCAATATGCTGGCATTAGTGTATCTTGGAGGTTATGCGGAAAGATCAGTTGGAATTCTGAGGTATGTTGTTATCTATATTCTTGCAGGAGTTTTAGGAGCTTTGTTTTATGGAGTTATAGCTACTTTCATTTTGGGAAATGGATATGCAGTTTTAATAGGTGCATCTGGCGCAATTTCAGGTATAATAGGTATAGCAGCTGCAACTGGAAATACCCAAGCATACTACTGGATTTTGCTTCAGATCATATTTGCTGTTGTTGGATCAGTTACTTCAATTCCAATAGCATTTACTGCACATATTGGTGGTTTTATTGCAGGTC
>JAFAQB010000264.1 GCA_019246625.1 Nitrososphaeraceae archaeon | reverse complement strand
AATGGTTAGTTGAAGAAAAGCTGTTTGTAGTGGATAAAACGAGTCACAGAAGACGGTAAGAAATCTAGTTTGTTTCATACGGTATTAAAGTCATTTAATATCAAATATGAATACAACAATGTAATCGTAGACGCTGAACAAAATTTTGATACTTTAAAAAGAACGACAGAAAAACTCTTTTCCCTAGATGAACAATGAATAATAATGATGATACCGATCACGATAGTTAATAATAAAGACAAAAATATAGCTTAGTTTATTGTGTTATTGTGTTATTGAACATAAGTATTAACTAGTTGAGAATTGATGAACTGAAGCCGAGAAATCTCAGGTGTAAGATATCATGAACTACATGTGTATAGGTTATTATTACATAAGTGGAGTTTTAGTTCCAAAGTACCACAGAAGAGGTTTGTTAAAGCTGCATCAAAGGAAGAGAAGGAATAGTTCAAAAAAGAGTTGAAGAGATCCTTGCTAGCATCCCAAAAGAAGAAGGATTCACAGTCGCAGTTCTACTAGATGAATCTATATTTATACATGATGTACTTGTTAGAAGAAAGATATGGGTACCTAAAGAAATACGCCCAGTAGTAACTACAACAGGTTCGCATCAGAAAACATATGTCTTTGGTACTCTTACGATTGACTGTAATCAATTCTTTAGGCATTATCATGCGTTTAATGAAGATGTATTATTTCTGGATTATTTAAAGAAGCTACAGAAAAATATTGGTAAGGTAAAATAATTTTGTTCATGGATAGAGCAACAACACAACATTATTATCGTTCAAGAAAGGTTAGAACATATCTAGAAGAAAACAAGGATGTCATTAGAGTCACATACTTTCCAAAAGGCTCACCAGAACTATAACTGTAGAAGAATGCTGGAAACAAGGAAAATATGACTTGCTGGTATCAAAATACTACCCCAGATTTACTGACCTGATGAAGGCTATTGCTGCATATTACAGGACAAAGCGCTTCAACTTGGATATAGTCAAGTACTTGTTAAGATGTCCATGAATTTATGTTACTGAGTATAATTCCCTCATTTGATTGTATTTGCTCAAGAAAAACATTCCCCTATACCCTGTCTTGTAAGTTCGTTGTCCTTCCTGGTATTCAAGTAGGCCATTAGATATTAGCTGTGAGAGGTACTGTTTTAAGAGTTCATGGGGAAGATTTGAACATCTAACCATCTTGGAAATATTAACACTATCACCGTTAGCTATTTCAAGAATCTGTGCAAGTATTTCAACTCTACTTCGATACTTCATACTATGCCGTCACATTCGTATTTTTTTGTTTGCTGCTGTCGATTATTCATCTAGTTCACCTATCTAATGAAAAGAATTTTTCTGTAATCTTTTTCAAGGTATCGAAATTCTGTTCGGCCCCAATGACTACATTATTGTATTCATATCTGACATTGAATGATTTTAGTACAGTACGATATAAACTCGTCTTCTTGCCATCTTCTGTGATATCAATTTTATCAACTACAAGCAACTTCTCATCAAGAAGCCACCCAATTTTTCTGTAAGCAGTAGTATGTGCTATACGAGTATCTTTTATGATTTGATTAACTGATTTGGAATTAAACATAGCTGCATCCAAAATCCTTTGTAATTCTGTGTCAGCCAGAGTAGCAAGGATAGCTTGTTTTGATCTCTCACTTCTAATTATTATGTTGGTGTTAGAACTCCTAAATTGGGGCTCGACTTCAAGAATCTGGTTTTGTTGCCCCGTTATTATTCTGACCATGGTAATGACACAAGTTTGTATCTTATGTGTATGTTTTAATTATATACAGGTGGTTTCTCTACTGCTCTGACTATATATCTCGATAAACTATTGTGGTGACCCAAAATGAAAGTGTCGATGATAATAATGATAGTTTGTGCTCTTGGTATGACAAATATTGTTATTGTTGTCATCATCATATTACAGTACATTTCCCTATTACTACTATTATCATGACACTTAATCCTTTGTTGATTTGTATGTTGTGTCATTTTCAATCGACCTCTTGTCCTATCTATTAGAAAAATTAGGGTGTTGTTTCTACTCCTTATCAATCACTGTACTTGTATAGTTCCTTTCATTGTTGCTGGATGGTATATGCAATGGTACCCAAATATTCCAGTCATGCCAGGATTAAATGACAATTGGCTAGAACTGCCAGCTGCTATATCCCCGCTTGTTGTAAGTTGGTTTCCATTCGGATCGTCTATAACTAATTGATGTACAGCATCTGTTGGATTTTGGAGCTGTATAGTTTTGCTAGTACCTACGTTGAAGTTCATAGTTGGGTTTATTACTCCATTGGCAGTATTTACCCATCTGTAACCTGAAGGTAGTTCTTGAGCTGATAACTGAATTGCACCAGGAATTGGTGGTTGTTGTTGTTGTTGCTGTATTTGTGGTGATGATGCTGCCGAGTTTGTTGTATCTAGAGTGTTATCCGGCGTTGTATCTTTGCTAGCACTGCTACTAACGTTGTGGTGCCTAGTTTTCTTAGCATCTGCCATTTGTGTGTAGTATCCATGTTGTAAACTGAATACTAAACCAAACAGCACCGCTGCAGATAGTACTACTGATGCTAGTACTATGGTTTGAAGGTTAAAAACTGATCTCTTCATAGTACAGTTATACTTTTGTTACGATTATAAAACTAGAGACAAATACCAAATGTGGATTCCATAAGTGGGTTCCACATACGGGATTTATGTCCTTCTTTATTAAGAAGGTACCAAATAACACGTGATTATATCCTGTATGTCAACAGAAAATATCAATATAGCAGATATATGCATACATAATCTATGTTTAAGAACTAAAGTAACACATGCTTCAGGATATCAAGTATCTCAGTCTGGAACAATAAAAAGATGTCTAGGATTGAACCTCTGAACCCATTTCCATATAGCAACATGACTCCAACAAATGGTTGGATTGCTTTTGATGTATTCCTGAAACTTAACCTAGAAAATATATAAGTATAATGCATATACGTTACTACTTCTGCCGATGTCCTATCACGTTCGAATATACTCATACAATGTGAGATTGATTACATCCGTAGCTATATGGATCTATCCGCTTAACACATCTAACTTCCATATATGGGATTCATGTATTACTTTATTAATGTATTAACATATAGGTAAATATGATGAGTTAATGAGGATGATGGATCCACTAGATATCTGTTCTTCCTTTTGGTACTCTTTGTGTAGTCCGGTGAAATGTTAGAAATCCAGCTTCATTTTATCAGTGCCGTATTCATTTTTGTATCTGGAGTAGTGCCAATATATCTTACTTTGAAATTAAAACACAATCTAAGAAAACTAACACTGATACTTACCATTTTTATACTAACTCATGCCATTTTTCACATAACAGGATTCTTTGGATTACGTTTCTTAGCAGAAGGAGTCTTTGAACCGCTTTCTGTTGCAGTATTGATATTCTTTGGAATCGCTTTTTGTGGATTGACTGGAACATCAAAAATGAGTATGAGAAACTTGGCTATAATTTGGAGTCCTGCTATCTTATTTCTTATCATTATGAGCAATATTACAATCATTCTGCTTTTTGTAGCTTTGGGTATATTTGTATGGCTAGCAGCCAGATCAAAGAATATTAGAAGCTTTCAATTTCAGATGTCGATATTTCTTATAGTTTGGATTTTAGGAGAGATTACTGGTAGTCTTCAGGACAGTGGAATAGTATTATTTCCTACTTTGCAAGCAGATATTGGACTAGAAATACATACTGCTTCGATGGTGTTCTTTAGCATTATGTTATGGCTTAGGTTCTATTATTCAGAAAGAAGTGGCAAAAGGATGATTGAAGATCTGGATCTGGATGCTACTTTGAGATGAAAGTGATATACACAGTACACTTGTGTTGATATAGCAACGAGAACATAAATTTCATTTTTGGAACCCACTTGTGGAACCCACATCTGGTATTTGTCTCTAGTTTTATGACTATGGCAAAACGATATCCATAACGCCATGACGCCGACATTCACTAGCCTTCAAATGTTGCCTATAGAATTTTTGAGTAGAATCAGACCAAATAGCTTAGGTAATAATAATAATAATAAGTTAATAGCCATCACAACAGTATTAATTATCGGACTGCTAATAATCTTCCCTCATTTTGACCATATCCAAACAGTAGCAGCTGCCTCTCAACAACAAGAAAATAAAAGTGATAATAACAATGGTGCTTCTAAATTTTCCTTATCTACATTTTCGACAGCCATAGGTACTGGAGCAGCCGTCACTGGAGTTATAGTAACCATACCTGGAGTTTTAAGGACAAGGAATCAATCAAAAAACTTGAGCACATATTTATTAAAAATCCATGATAAACACGATGAATTCTGTAACGTAACAGGACAGCAAACAAAAAAGCAGGAATACCTAGATTCGTTAAATGCTTTGCGTCGTGAAGTCATATATCTATTGCAGAGAAGAGACATAAATGAAAATCAATTCAAAATGCTTGATGATAAAATTATTGAGTATTCAAATAAGATCGCTGATTTTAAATGAAAAAATAGTCTAGATATGGTATGTTATTTTTATGTGTATAATTTGTAAACTTGAATTTCTATCAACTGTAACTCCGGGTAAGAAATGTATTGGTATGTGTCCTATATGGGTTAGATCACACTATGCCTTGGAACCAACTTTGAGTATAATTGGTAATGTTCCTCCAACCACCAGCATTCTAATACAGCAAGGTGATAACGATACACAGGCTCCAGTTCAGCAAGCCTTTTTGCTGCAGCAAGCACTAACAGATAAAAAACATCCAGACCATACATTGATTACATATCCAAATCCTGGTCATGTATTCTATCCATCATCTGAATGGTTTACTTCTCTTGGACCAATACAACCATATGTTTTGGCAGATCTTTATTCAGGGCTTGAAGCTCATGCCGGATTTTCTAGGCCTGCTTCTGCAGCCATCATCTCTGATAATGCCACTAGTGTTATGCCACAGTCATCTTCTTCTCCACCTCAAAGTCGTGCAGGATAAGATGGGTATAGAAATGAAATCTTAAAGTCTATGTATCTACTTCCGTTATCAAATACTAATTCGAGCGAATGTCTGATTCTTATACGAGCAAGACAAAGATGATACATCTTACAAGGATTAGACTATAAATGCAGTTTGATTGCAGCATACCTAAATCAGTTGTTAACAGTATCTATGCTCCTATGAAATCGGAAATAAAAGCTCGGTTATGATTTGTCAATTTTCTCTGTTTGTAGCAGATGGTATATGCACTTTGTCATTGGTATAGTCTCGTATATACACCAAATACATTAAGCAATCCTTTCACTTTCTGATCATGCTCTACCTTAGTCTGTACAGAACTCCAAGATGTACCACCATATATTTTGGCCGACAAAGGCCCTTTCTCATCTTGGAATAAAAGTATTGAACCTTCTGGTGTTTTATTCTTTAGCTCCTCGATACGCTTTTTTTTAAATTATATTCTGGACCCATGCTTTTAGTACCAAATACAGTCTTTGAATGTCTCCATAGCTTTCAAAATATCCATCACCAGCAGGAGTATGGTCGTTTAGGTGCTTTTTGGCGAGTAGCCAGGGTATGAATATCATATGGTCCTCCTTCCTGTACTTTATCTATCCAAGTTTTGCCGCCATCTAGGGATATAGATACTATCAATTTTGTATATTAGTTTTTTACCCAAATGCCAAATCAATAAGGTTCAGAAAACTTGGTTTGTTGTTGCTTCTTCAGTTTCCCCTTCCTGCTGTTCTTCTAGCTGCCTTCGTCCTCACTGTAGTCAGGCTCATTTGACTGACTACAGTCGAAGGTACGAATTATTACTAAGATTATATAATTCATACCTTACTTTTATTGACCCTAATACAAAATATGCAATAGAGGAGATCTGCACAGACGATGGAAAAATAACTTCTTTGCAGGATATGGAGAGCCAGCGCCATATTCTTTTGGCTACGTTCGAGATTTTACTCTAACTCCAGCTATTTCTTTGTTTATGAAATTCTGAAAAGCAGGATCAAACCATCCTTCAGATTCAACGTTCCTCCAGTGTTCTTTTATTGTTCCTTGATCAAAACAATTCTTCATCCACTGCAACCACCCAGCCCATTCATTATCATTTAATACTTTTCTATGACGCATGCTGTAAGCGTGAGCGCAGATATAGAGTACATAAAATGCAAATGGCAAATCTGTAGTCCAATGGTCAATTTGTGTATTAGTTATTACCTTTGCTAATTGTGGACGCTCAATTAACATTTCACCCATTTTATGTATTTTTTCAACCAAGTCATTGAGTACTGTACTTTGAACATTCAGGGTTAGGCTTTGTATCTGCTTTCTTGAAAAATATAGCGTCATCACCATAGTTCCTACTATTGCAATTGTTTGTGCTAAACTAAGCATATTAGAAAATCCTATACTTTCAACCATTCCAATCTACTTACCTGTCTTAGTGTTATATAAAAAATCGAAATTGTTCACACTATGTTAACAGCTTCTCAAGTAAAGTCAGCAAGACGTTTCTGTGCTGTATTGTGCTTGTGGGCAGAGTGCAGGAGCATCTTAATAGTCATAGGATTGTTTAGATAGTCAAACCTCGAGAGCCTGTCGTATGGCCGGAGAAGGAAGACGAGGAGATACTTGACTATGTCCAACTTGAAATGTTTTGTTCGATAGTATTGCGTTATACATCTTTAAAGCTCCTGAATTTGGGATAGTATTCAGATAAAGTAAAGCATCTTTTCCATGCTTGCATTCAACGAAATTTTGTTAATCAGTATTTATGACAAAAAGGCTAATTCAGTAATTGATAAAATACACAGGCTTTTACAGGGTGTTTATGATAAAGATGAAAAATTGCTTGATACAAGATATGAAAAAAAGTTGAACGGTTCAAAGAGTTCTACTGGTATATTGTGGCACTTACAAATCAATGAAATACGATAATGACAAATTCTTTAAAATATGAATTAATTAGGATTAATCCTGATGTATGTTTTCTGCTTTGAAAATGTGTTCAGTTATGAAATGAGAAACTATTGGTTGCGTACCCTCTTTGAGAAGCTTGCGAACTTTCTCTTCTGCTGCACGATCAGTTGCAGTAACGTGTTCATGTTGACGCAAATGCTCTTTCCATGACTCAGCAATGCTAACCTCAATATAGCGGCCAGCATCTGTTACATCTCGAAATAGTTCCCAATAAATTATGCCTTCCCGCTTACGAATCTGTCCTAACTTACACATGGCCTGATCAAAATCATATGCCGATTCAGGATTAATGTGATATTCGATTGTTATGAGCACACGACCACGACTATCAGATGGCTCCATGACTGTCTGTGGTACTATCCAGTGCATTGATGGCGTAAAATCTAATTCATCAACAACTGTAGTTCTATAACGAGATCTCGATATAATAAGACTAACTGCTAATGCAAGCGAAGCTACTGAAAGTGCAACCGGAATTCCAACCTTTCCTGCTACTATACCCCATAATAAACTTCCAGCAGCCAACCCACCATTCAATATTAGAAGATAGACGGCCAACACTCTGCCCCCAACCCATTTAGGGGCAGACTTAAATCCGGCTACATAGAGGTTTGACAGTATCATTATCCACGCTATTCCCCCTAATCCCATTATTCCGCATAACAAAATAAAGTGATGAGTATGAGCCATCAAGAACATTACAACTGCAAAAATACCCGTTCCAAAGCTGATCAAAAGCTCTACTGAGGCTTTAGTCCGCAATTTTGGAAGGATTAGAATTCCACAAATTACTGCACCCATGCCAAGTGAGCCTAATAAAAAGCCAAAACCAGTTGGATCGAGATGTAACTGGCGTTTGGCTATAAGCGGTAGGAGTGCTGATAGTGCACTGCTACAGATGGCAAAGATACAGATACGAACGATCACTATATGGACTACGTTAGAATATCGGACATAACGTACTTGAGATCGAATGGCCTCAATAAAACGCTCAGGTGGCAAGGAACCATACCGTGGTGATTTTAATTGTAATCTATAAAGAACTACCATTAGACTGATAAGCGAAGCGGCATTTAAAAAAAATACAATCCATGGCGCAATAGCGGTCACGATAAAGCCACCGGCTGTGGGTCCAATAGCACGGCCAATGTTAATTCCAATAGCACCAAGGGTAAGGGCAGCAGGCATTTCTGAACGTGGCACAAGACTACTTGGGATAGGAATAGCAGCAGGCATACTGATAGATGACCCTATTCCGAGTGCAAAAGTAAGTGTGAGCAATATTGAAGGATTGGTTATTCCCATAATAGTCAATACTCCTAAAGATACAGCAATAGCAAACATGTATCCCTGAGTAATAATAAGTACAAGACGTCTATCAAAAATATCTGCAATCGCTCCACCAGGTAATGTAAATAAAACAATTGGCAAACTTGTTGCTGTTACCATTAGTGAAATCATGATGGGGGTTGGAGCAAGCGAAGTCATTAACCATGCTGCTCCAACCTCATGCATAGCCGTGCCAATGTTTGAACAAACGGTAGCTATCCATAACATCCTGAACATTGTATTTTTAAATGGACTCAAAGCAGAGTAAATAGCAGTCTTACTATCTTGTTGTTTACTATCCATGCTTATTATTATTCACTATCCAATATTATGGCTTGAAATTTCAGTTACAATGAAAAGCCGTACCAAATTAATAATCAAAGAAAGTAATATCTATTAAAATCTGGTTCTTGATGCTATAGAAAAAGGTTTTTTGCGGCTGACTGAAGTAATAATAATAACTCTTCATCTGGTTACTCTTACTCCATTTATTTTCCCAAAATTGGGATTTTTCATTTATATTATAGTTAGGTAGTGGTGGTGGTGATGATGATATCATATCTTATTTTGCAAACAGACCTTCATATGGAGTAAATGCACCAACTGGCATAAATTCAAATTCAATCAGACCTGCCTTTACTAGTGGAAATTCAGATGTAATACGTCGAGCTTCCTCAACATCGGTACATTCTAATACTATCACAGCACCAGGCTTATCTATCCTTAGATAATTTTCACGAATAATGCCCCTCTTATACAGGTTCCACGCATGAATAGCTTCTTCCTTCAAATGGGGCTTGATGTCATTTAATGTTACCCCAGGCTTAGCTACATCGTAGGCAAAAATCTTCATAGTCCTTGCAGTATGCTCTTCTTGCATTGACAATACTTCTACTAACTTCTTACCTATCGCCGAACCTGAAAAATTCTGCTGACCTGTAATTAATCTACCACCACCACTGACTACTACAAAAGGTGTAAATGGAGAAGCATGTTTAAAGGTAGTACCTCTTTTAGGCATCTCATCTTCGAGGTAAAAAGGCAGATACTCGGTACCGATTTGCTGTTGAGTAATTTTCTCTTCTTCGTTATCAAAAGCAGTGACAGTCATGCCTTTTAACAAATTCTCACCATTAGCAAGCTTGACATTTAGGAGTGCAGATCCACCATGACATACAGTAGATACAATCTTTCCAGATTCCCACATTGACCTTACAGTTTTCTGTACATTTGCATTATCACTATAGTCAAAAATCGCACCATTTCCTCCAGTAAATAATACTGCATCATAATCTTTTGGATTTATGTCTGAAAGGCGTTTAGTATTGTTAATCTTTTCTACCAAATCAGATGAATTCAAAAACCCAGTGCTAATGAGATCTTGTTTATTGATACTTTTAGGGCTACGTGGATCGCTATATGGATCTATAGGGGCTTTCCCACCTTTCGGACTAGCTATATCCACCTCGATACCATGGTTAGCTAGTTCAAAATATGGGTGAGTTAGTTCAGAAAGCCAAAGTCCAGTAGGATAGCCTGTTTTTCCTAATACATCATGACTTGTGACAACTATTAAGACCTTTTTCTTTTGCTCCTTTTTTCCTTCGATTTTTGACATTTTATATTACAAAATCTTATTCGTCTGGGAGCATATAAAAATAGACACAAATTCCATCTCTGGGATTTGTCAATTAGTTTATTTATGCACATGTGGTTGGTAAAAGAAGAAGTGGACCAATAGATATGTTGCATGATTCTAATGATCATATATACTTAATGGCCAAAAAGAAGAAGAATCAGTGGTGGTATTAGATGCAGTTTATCATCATCATCCATTAACCAATAATATAATAATACATTTGATAATAAAGTTATCGGTAAAATAAATTACGATATAATTGGTATTATTATTGGCTTTCCCAATTACATGAATAGCGTTATACACATACATCATCGGGCATGGAAGCAAAACTAGATGTTATTTTTACTTTCAAAATATTCAGTCTTGCTTCCAAAGATTAGATTGAAGTTTTCGGCCTTGGAACCAAATTTGTTTGCAAAACTGAAGAATTTGTGTTAAAATTGTGGGAGTGCAATCTTTCTTTTTAACAAATACTGAATCCGTATCTGCGCATACCAGTTCATAACCTAATTGTTGGACGATATCCTTTTTTATCAATATATCCCTCGATAGTTTGTTGATTTCCTCAAAGGCAAGTACAGTCCCAGGCTGGTTGATATACGTGATAGCTATTACCCGTCCATAGAACTGTTGGATTTCCACCAGCGATAGTTATTGTAAGCTCAATAGGGTCAGGTTACGAAATAGCAGAAATATTTAGCAAGCCTTATCGATAACATCACTTTAAAGATGATAGAAATTACCAATAATGCACACATAGATAATATGTGATGGAAAAACATATACAAATATCCTTTCCTGAGATTAACGAAAGAGTGCTAATAAAACTAGATGATTCCCTGTCCCCCGATACGGTTAAGGCAATAATAGAAAATCTGCCAATTGAAGTAAATATAAATAAATGGGGTAAGGAGCTTTATACTGACAAGACTCCAATAACTGCACATGAAGAAAATGCAAAATCAGAAGTTAACTTGTTATACTTGATAGATGTTGCGTACTGGCCTGAAGGGAATGCATTATGTCTGTTCTATGGTCCAACACCAATAAGCAAGTCTGATAAAATTGAACCTTATTCTCCTGTCAATATAGTAGGTCGTATCGTGAATGATCAAAGTAATAATAATGATATAATAAACAAAGTCAAGGTTACTAAGGTAATTATAAAGCAAGCCTAGTCCGTGTTATATCTTTGATATATATCACAATAATTTTACTCATAGCAGTAGGTGTGGTGGCCGGTACGTTTGGATCAATGGTTGGAGTGGGTGGCGGTACATTGATCATCCCTATTCTTACTGTTATGGGACTTGAACCATCTCAGATAGCTAGCACAAGTCTGATTGCAGTAACTTCTACGGGCATTTCTTCAACAATTGAATATTCAAGACAAAAACGAATTGATTATTTGGTGGGATTAAAAATTGCTGCATTAGCGATCCCAGGTGCCATTATAGGAGCATTTCTTTCAAGTTATATTTCGTTCGAACATTTCAAAGTATATTTTGCTATAATCTTGATCCTTACTGGTCTATATATCATTTATCGAAATTCTATACTAAAAGAAAGACGCAAAAAAACTAATTCAAAATCAATGCATTTATTGTTTTATGTGGGGTCTTTTACTGCAGGGATTATTTCTAGCCTTTTTGGTATTGGTGGAGGAATAATCTTTGTACCTTTGATGGTAATTCTACTTAGAGTATCAATGTTTAGAGCAGGTCCAAACTCACAACTAGCACTATTGATAACTTCGCTTGTAGGTGTATTCACCCACTCTTTGCTTGGTCATACTAATTATGTCTATGGTATTTTGCTCGCGATAGGAGCTTTAACAGGTGGCTACATTGGAGCAAGGCTTTCGCGGCATGTGAGAGAGGGTGTATTGCAAATTCTGCTTTCAACGTCCTTAATAGGTGTAGCTGTAAAACTTCTCCTTGATTTCATAAATAATAAGTAGCTAAAATCTGTATACTCCTTTGTACGATCCTCTTCAGCACGCTTTATCTTGCTATCTAAAAATTTCAACAATAAATTATTATTGCTTGAATACTTCATGCAATAAATAAGCAGCGGAGCAAGAGACTACTTTTGATCCTCCGAAAGTAAAATCTTCATTATTACTCCAGCCAATTGGATATTGGACAGCATCACATTTTACACTTTATCTTTGTGCCAGTATTTACATATTCTTCATTTGTCCAGAGGTATCTTATGGTATATGACGAATACTATGGTTACTTTTACACCATTGTCATATAATATACATTCATTCAATAAAAATACTTGAAAAGTTTCATGCTGTACGAAATATGGATACAACAATCTCGTATCTGCTTGTAGGACTTGGATATAGTATTGGAATAATACTTCATAATGCAATCCCATTCATGCAAAGGCAACTGGCCAGACAACAATTGTATGAGACTCTAAGTTGGAAGCCAGAAAAAGAGTTAACAGATGCCGATAAATTCTTCTTACAGAAAATGAGGGAACCTTTCAAATTTGGAATAAGTTATGTATATTCAGCTCTTGCTGGGCTTGGTATATCACTTGTAACGACTTTGGGAAGTATGAGTGCATTAATATCAGCTAGTAAGGGAATATCTGACCCTGCATCTTTAGTGCTTACATCTTTAATGTCAGCAATGGGAGGAAATTGGTTATCTAATCAATTGATAAAAAGCGAGAATGTAGCAACACTTTCAACACCAACGGGGACAACAAGTTCTGTATCAGGTATAATAGGAACGATAAAAGATAAAATTGTAAAAACTAGCTCAGAAACTATATCTGACACAGCTACTACAAATAAAAATTCAACCACAACTCCTGATAAAAAATAAGAGCCGTGACAGACTAAAATCTATGTATCTGCATTAACAATAATCATCCAAAAAATAAGAGTTTGGTTTGGTTCAGGCAGGTATTACGTGGTATCTTGTAAAAACTGCCTATCTCGATTCCAAAATCATCCATGGACCCATTAAGGTCAATAGTTATATCATAAGCTAAAAAATTTTACAACTTTTCGTGCTTTTGCACGCTTCTATCATAGCAAGAGAAGCTAATTGTATATGTACTATAGTTAGAAGATAGA